>NZ_UFRM01000001.1:435625-798750 GCF_900444945.1 Actinobacillus lignieresii
ACCTTTCAACAGTGCGCCGTAGAATCCCTTAAATAATCCTGCGATAGATAAAAATACGTTTTTAAGCGGAGCGAAGATCGCTAACACGCCGTTGCCGAGTGCTTTTAATGCGATTAATGGGTGCAACAGAATGCTTGATAGCGCTGTTGCCAATTTCGCTAACATCGCCAGCGGTGCACTTACACTTGCTAATAACACTGAGCCGATTAATTTAAACGGTACAAGCAACGCTAATGCACCGACTTTGACTAACCCAATCACACCCGATAGCACGGTGATAGATGCGGCAAGTGCGCCGAACCCAATCACGGCAAGTGCAATGTATCCCGCCCAACGTGCGATATTCTGATATTTGTTAAAGAACTCGGCGATACCTGCGCCCCAGTCTGCAATTTTATGAATAATTGGCTCAAGTTTTTTTAGCACGGCGGTGCCAATTGCAATTTTGACGTTATTAATGACTTGCGCTAATCGCTCCCAAGGTGAAGTCACCATTTTTGCAATTTTTGCGGCATCATCTAAATTTTTAATATCGCCAATTTCGCTAATATTGTCTTTAAGCTGATCGATTTTCGGTAAGAGATAAGTAATAACACTAACCGCTTCGTCCGTGCCGAATGCATCACGTAGCTTACGAGCTTCGACTTCATCGATCGTATCGCCGTAAGCGCCCCGAATTTGTCTTAAGATTTCAACAATTGGGCGCATACGCTTGTTTTCGTCCATAAAGTCGAGACCTAGCGCCTTCTTACCATATTGCGCTGAGCCGACCCCTTTTAAGAACGCCGCATATTTCGTCCCCGATTGCCCACCTGGCATCACACTTTGCAAGTTACCTAGAACCGCAAATTGTTCGGCCATCGCTACGCCTTTGGCTTGACCTGTTGCCATCAAGTTAGTAAATGCGTCTGAAAGCGATTTACCCGATGACTTGAACATATTCGCCGTGAGCGTGGCTTGACCTGCCATCATCTCGACCCATTTCGACTTGCCCATTTTGTCGGCTTCTTGTTGGAAAATGCCGTACATTGTTGAGAGATAAGATCCCATCTCTGCAACATCTGAGCCTGTTGCTTTCGCTAAGATATTTGAGCCTTTACTGAAAGAAATCAGCTCATTGTCGGTTAAACCGTCAATAGCACGAGCAATTTCATTCGTTGAATCCACCACATTTGCCGCAGCAATGCCGTATTCAGAGGAGAATTCAAGGGCGAACTCTTTCACTTTTTGCAAGCCAGAGGTTTCCACACCTGCGGCTGCAACATTCGCCATCATATTGTTAAATTCGATAGCGGGTTCAAGGGCGGATTTCATCGCCATGCCTGCACCAAATAAACCCGCAGCGCCCATACCGATATCGGAAATCGCCTTTTTGCCTTTTGCGCCCAGCGTATCAATTTGTTTCATCACGCCCTTTAATGGGCCCGACATCTGATCGGTTAGGCGGATAATGTAATCAAGAGTTTGTGACACTATGTAATCATCTTAACTTCCTAGGGCTTGGCTAATTCCATTTGTGGTGGCGTTGGCTAAATTATCGAAATAATTTTTATGTAACCAGAGCGCACGCGCTAAATTTGTCTCGCTGTTATCAGCGAAGGGTAGATAATGCATTCTGAGCGCAATCACTTGCGAGAAGCCATTGCGCTCAATGTTTTCTACCCTTTCGGCTAGTTTTTTAGTTTTAGCTCAAATTTGGGTTTGAATGCCGTATTCACTTCTTTCAGTAACGACATTGCAATATCGCTGTACGGTAAGAGCGTGAGTAACGTCTCACGGTCATCTGGTGCAACAATCGCCTGCAAATAATCTTTCGCCGGTGTGAGTTTGTTGTCTTCACGGAATTCATTTAAGAATGCGTCATAAGCAGCATCATCACGCACGAATGTTAATTCCACTTTGCCGTTTAATGTGACTGTCACGCTATTTTTAGTCGTGATGCCTAATTGCTCTAAAATGTTTTTTGCTTCTGCCATGTTTTAGTCCTCTGTCTTCTTTGTGAATTTGTCAAAAAGCGGCACAAATCGACCGCTTGTAAGAATGTTTTGTTTTTCTTCAATACGATCTAAACGATGACCCACGTCATTTTTTAAATCGCTGAATAAATCTTTGATTTCTGCTTTCATTTCCTGCATATCGGCTTTTTGCACGTAGTTTTTTGCTACATCATTTTCAAGTTTTGCAACTCGCTGAGCGTTCTCAGCGATCGATTTGTTGAAATGAAATGCAACGGGGATAAGCACGCCAGAAATGCAGATGCTGACTAATTGTGATACTTCAATCATTTAGCCCCCTTTGCGATAATCGCTTGTTTTTCGGCGCTGCCACGGCTTGAGCCGAGCCAGTATGCAAAAGCTTGCGTAAATGCGGTGGTTACCGAACCGATAAGCAGATAAACAACTTCTTTGTTAGATTCGGGAACTTGGAAAGCCATCAAACCATAGATTGCACCGCTCACTGCGAGAAACAGAAGCACGGTGAGCAATGGTGGCATAAAGTGCCCTTTGTGCACGCTACGTGCTTGTTGCAAGTCCGCAAGGCGTGATTTTTCTAAGTCTGCTTCAATTTTTAACTGATTAATGCGAGATTGCTCTAAAAATTCCGCATGCTTTAATTGCATTTCTTGTAATTTCAGTGCTGCCTCTGGGTCGGTTTTTAACGCTTTCGCCACCGCTTCGGGCGAGTTATCTGTCCCCAGTGCGTCTGCAATTAATGCGCCCACACTTACGGCAATACCAGCGGGGCCTGCAAGCAACGGAGCAACGCCCGCGGCCACTTTACCCACTGTTTTTGATAGTTCTTTCCAGTCCATTTAAATTCCTATGCGAGCAAGAAATGCATACGCTCTTTTTTGCGGCGCTCCAATAAGCCCGTATATTCTTTGCCACCAGAATATTTCCAGCGTAAGAACTGATCTGCCACGGCATAAATAGACGTTTGATCGTCTTGGTGCATTGTGTAGAGCAGTTTGGCTAATGTTGATTTTGCAAACGCACGCATACCAATGTTGAATGCGAGGCTGACTAATGCGTCAAATTGATTTTGCGTGACTTGCACGCCTATTTCGCTAAGCAATTGATTCATGCCGTCTTCGAAATGTTTTACATCTTGCTTGAGCAATTCTTCTGCTTGTTCGGCGGTAATCTCTTGCCCCATCTTCACGTTTAACGTATGGCCGTAGCCAATGGTCGGCACGCCTTTTACGTCACGGTAAGCTTTTAACTTGCGACCTTCGAACGATTTAATCAGTGCTAAACCGCTTGCGCTGAGCGCCAAGAACACAATACTTTTCTTCATTTTTATTCCTTTAGTTTTGCTTTTGTTTTATTGAATAAACCCCAAAGCTATCCGCCTTGGAGCTTGGTTATCCGATAAGATCGCGAGTATCTTCTTTGCTGAGATACGGCACGCCGTCAATGCTGACGAAGTCTGGGCTTGTTACAAAATACTTAACTTTCTTAGTCGATTTTGAACCGCCTTTCGGGTCAATATTGATTAAGTCTGTTACGACTAACTTGCAATCAAACGCTTCAACTTTTGTGCGCACGCCCCCACGATTTGCGAAGAACGTCATATCGAAACACGGAATATCACGATATGAACCCGCAGCCGATGCGGCAACACTGATTTTCTTGAAGTTGCGTTCATCGAGTTCAATTTCGCCTTCCGCTGCCACATCGCCCAGAACGTAGCCGTCCGGAATACCGCGCGTTTGTGCGGCTGCGGTGTTGTCAGTAATACTTAAGCTCACGCTTTCTGCGTGAAACGGAATCAAGCCGATATAGAAATCGAAGCTCATACCGCTAATACGTTCTCTACTCATTGCTTGCTCCTAATGTTGTTAAGTCTAATGCGATATCGACGGTAATCCCTTTCGGGCACTCTAACGGACGCACAATGATGTAGATCACCACTTCATTTTTATTCATCCACGTGATTTCAATATCGCCGTCTTGCGGTGCGTAACATTCGCCCGGGAAATCAACGCCGTTAATAGAGGTCGATTTCGACATCTCACGCAATACGCCTGCGAAGTACGTTTTATGCACCTCGATGCTACCGCTACTTGAATTTAATGAGCGGTCGCCGATTTTTGCGATCGCACGGATGCGGACGGTACGTGCTGCCTTGTCTGCAATACGCACATTTTCAATCACTTGGAAATCACCGCCCTCGGCATCGAGTGTGCGACCATCGGACCAGTACAGTCCGTCATAATCGGGATACCACATTGCTGTAGAGTAGCGCGCAATTTCTAACGCTTTCAGCGTTGCGACATCTAATTCTGCGCCGTCTTTGTCTTTCGGTTTTACCGCATCTAAGCCTTTCATTGCGCCTGTTTTCACACGGCACGGGCTATCAGCTACGGTCACGCTACGATCAGCTAAACGACCTGCTAATGCGCCTGCGTCTTGGCTAAATAGATTCGGCACTAACATCACGTGGTCGGCGACAATGCCTTTCTGTAATTCTGTTAAACGCGCTACGTACTGCGCCCACGTTTCGCCGTTTTCTTCTTCGGCACTGATACCGTCTAACGCCTGGATAAAGAATTGACGGCGACCATAAGTTGCCAGCAATTCCGCGTAAAGCGCTTGCAATGCATTAATTGCCGCTTTATCTACGCCGAGCGTGTTTGTGTTTACTGCATATTCGTAGCTTGCAGAAAGATTTGCGTCTTTAACCGCTTGCGTGAAGCTGTAGCCTTCTTCTGCCATTTGATACACATACGCAAACCAGTTCTGACCTGCGTTTTGCATTGCTGCACGTACTTGTTTTTTCAGTACGGTATCTGCTGTGCCGAATAGCAAATCAAAGTCTGTATCAGCGGTTACCGCTGTCACTTGGTTTAGATTTTTCGTCCCCACACCCACAAAAAGCGCTGTGCGTTCAACGGTTTTGGTTGCGCCGCTTTGCTGATTTAAGGTGTTAATCTGTACATAAGGGTAAGTCATGCTTTTCCTTTTGTGTTTAGGGTTGGCAATATGCCTATTTGAAACGGATGCCGTTTTCTGTTAGCACTTTTTCAATTTGCTCTCGCATTCGGTTGCCGTTTCGTTGCTCGTTAGTGTCCAAAAATGGACGCTCGGGCATCTTAATTTTTAAACCTTTGCCGCTGTTTGTAGCGGAGCTTAATTTCTTTTTCAGTACACGGATAATTAAACCCGCTTGCGCCATAGATAGTGAGCGCTTAATTTCGCTCGCTGTTGCATTTCTGTATTTGCCACGCTTGCGAATTTGATACCCCAAAGCAAGCAATCTCGTGACTTGCTGAGGTGTTACGGGGTCGTTTTTATCAGCCTCGACTTTGTTTTTGTCGTTTTGGTTCTGACTAACGGTGTCTTCTAAGCCGTACTGATGGATAGCGGATATTTCTGCCGTGCGCTGTAGCTTGTAGTAGAGTAGCCCTTTCGCATCGCCATCAAGTTTTGAATTTAGATAGCGGGCACGATGCAGTAGCATTTTGCCTGTACCGACCTTACGTTTTTCCCACGACTTTCCATCGGGCGATTGTTGTCGGCGCACATTTTTCAATGCATCGTTTTTTATCGCCCATGCGGTGCGCTGGATAATCTGTTTTTTTATATCGCTTGGCAGCGCTAACACTCGCAAATCGTTGCGGAGAGCGTTAAGCGATTTCTGATTAGCTGTAATCGTGATCAAACTGTGTTACCACTTTTTCAGTAATGTGCGTTGCTGTGACGATTTCGACTTGATCAAGTCGATAGTTTTCACCGTCTAAGCTTAATGCACCGTTACTGTCTTTCACTGCTTCAATGCGCTCATAGAAATCCACTTTAAAAATGATGATCGCTGTGTTGTCATCGAGCATATCAATTTCAAATTTAGGGTCTGAAAGCGCTAAATCGTCTCGTTCGCAATCGTGCTCTTTTAGCCAGATATTGAACCAGCTCATCAGCTCAAGCGCTGAGATTTCACGGAATGGCAATTCATCAAAGTAGAAAATTGCTGAATACGGCAAATGAAATAATTCAATGCCGTTTTCTGTAATATCTCGCCCTTCGTCTAAAAGCTCGCCTTCTGCTATCCACGAAGAAAAATGCGCCTGATATGACTGGGGGAGCTTCGTTAATAAAAAATCGGTAAGCTGTTGATATTTCATTTGCTTCATTAGCCGTTCCAACCTTCTTTATCTAATCCGTCCCAACCCTCTAAATCATCCATACCGTACCTCTTTTTTTACCTTTTAGCGTGCGCACGGCGTGTACTGATTCGGTTAGTAGTTGCTTTTGTTCTTCGATGACATCCCGCTTTTCGTGTAAATCACGGGCGGACATGGTGGCGAATTCGGGTAATAAATCGTGCTTTGCTCGGGCAAAAACGGCTTTTTTGTAAAGCGTTTGTACGGCGTTTTCGCCATTAATTTTTGTGCCTGGGATTTCACTTGCGTAGGTAAATCCCTCAGCACGGTAGCGTTGCTCAACTTCCGCAAGATCAAGCGTTAAGTTTTGCATTGCACCGACTAAAACGGTGCGGATTAAGTCCAGCGGGATTTGCAGCGGAATCGCCCGCTGACGCTGAAAGTCAGCAATTACGATACTTCCCCAGAAACCATCGTTCTCAATCGTTTCATTGCTGTAGTCTGTTGTGCGCCCATTAAGCATTGATCGCGCCTCCTTGTTTCTCTAAGACTTCTTCGAGGGAGAGAGGCGAAGCGAGTAGTAGCTCAAGCACGCGAGGAATATTGATTCCCACGGTTTGGCTATTACTGCTTGCCTCTGGTGGAGTACGATAAAAATCGAGGTTTACGCCTAGCTGTTGCAGCCTTTTTAGTCGCATTTCGCAACGATCAATCAGTGTGTGCACTTGCGCTTTATGATTGAGTTTGTAAGCGTGCTGTAAAAGCTGTATCGCTAGAAGTAAGCGTTCTGGGTCGTCAAAACTTGCTGCATGCGCTTTCTTATTGCTAAGAATGAGCAGTGTTGCAGCAAGCTTGAACCACTTCGCACTGATTATTTCCATGAGTTGCCACGACATCGCCACGTTTTGAAATACTTGATTAAAAAACGGCTGTACGCTTTCACCCATGCGAATAGTGTGTTCTGTCCAGTTGTAGATTTCGTCTGCGACAAACGCGGGGATTGTGCGTTTGACGTGGAACGGCAATTTTTGGCCGTCTGCAATGGCTCTGTTTGCCAGTTCAAGTGCTTGCGTAAAATCTCCAACATCAAACAAATAGATAATGCAGTAGCCAACAACATCATTTTGATATTTCACCCCTTGTTTGAAATAGTCGTGCGCATATGGCAACCACTTCGGCAAGAAGTAGTCGCGCTTATATTGTGAGCGGAGTTCAAGAGAGGGCATTGATCGAATTTTATTAATCTCGTTATTTAACGAAATTTCTAAAATAGAATATTCATGATTGTTCACATCCGCTTGCTGTGCCGATGCGGTCAGCGTCACTTGTTCTGCTTCTAGTGCGCTGAGTGCTTTCATTCTATTCTGTTGATCGATCAATCCCATTCTCTGTTAAATTCCTTCGTTTGTTACGAGCCTAGAACCACGTTTTCGGCTTTAATTGCAGTCATCAGACCTAAATCTTCTACTACATAGCCTTCATTGCGGTAATAGCTATTGACGTAGCCTTTTTTGTCTTCATCGTTACGTAAAGCACGGCGTACGCTGGTGTTTTGGTAATAAATACTTAAGTTTGATAGCGTGGTTACTACTGCGCCTTTCGCTGGGAAGTTCGGCGGTGTGAAGCCTTCCATACCACCAAATGAACCCAGCAACATATTTGAGCCTAATGCCGCACGCTCGGTCGGCGTTAAACCGTATTTTTTGCTGATGAGTTTCGCTTCTTTTGAGGCTAATTCACGGCCCACTAAGAACACTAAATCATTGCGGTTTTGATGGCGCTGATCTAAACCTTGACGGAGGTCTAACGCTAATTCGTCTAAGTTGGCGAATTCTGCACCCTCACCAAAAATAGTGATTTGATTGTCTTCGCCACCGGTGTAAACATTTTGCGGGCGACCTAATTCAAGCTGCTTAATCCAACCGATGTTTACATCTTTCAATTCTGCGTCTTTGGTGTCTTTTGCAGCGCTTTCGCCGTGCCAGCCGATTTGACATTGGTCTAATGCAGTTTGTGTGCTGACGAAGTCTGCAATACCTGCCATTAATTTGTTGATGCCTAAGCCTGCAAGGTTGTCAAAGTATTCCCACGGAATAATCACGCCCGTGTCTGTTGCGTGTAATTCATATTCGTTCTCTGACGCTTCAATATTTGCAAGATAGCGACCATCTGATTTACGGCCCGTAATGGCTTTTTCCGTTGCGCCCCAAATTTTTCGGCCTTTAATGTTGGTTACACCAATCACGTTAATTTTTTTCAGAAAGTCCGATTTCTGTTGGATATTGCCTGCAAGTTCTGCCGCTTCTGTCGGTTTTACCGAAAAGGATTGACCCAAGCGCAATACATTTGGGTCAATGCCGTAGCGTTTAGCTACGAGATCAATAACTTGATTAAACAATGTTTACCCCCTTAGAAAATTGGTGTTTGTGCAGCCGTGAAATTCTCTGGCGCACCTGCTGGGGTTTGCGTTACTGCTTGCGTGCTTAACGCATTAAACTTATTTGATAATTCATCAAACTGTGCTTTTAATGCGTTGTATTCTTTTTTCGTTACCGTTTCCGCTTCTTCGGGCTTCGGTGCAGGTTTGCTTGGCGCTTTTGGCTCTTGTGCTTGATTCTGAGCAGCGAATGCCTGTGTTACACCCGCAGCGATAGCTGCGGTAAGTTCTTCTTTAGTCAAAGAAAATTCCTCTTGTTGTTGAGGGCTGCCAATATCGGCTAAGTTAAAAGTCGGTTCGACTTTTGTTTTTTTATGCTCATCACCGAAGAAGAATCTGCGTAAAGCGCTAAATGCACGTTTTACTTGTTCTTCATCGAGTTGTGATTCTTGCTCTTGCACCGTGAATTTAAATTCCTCTGGCGCACCGAACTGTGTGCCGTCTGGGATATTGCGTGCGCTGAAATTTAACTGCGTTGTGCCACGGCTTGCGGGGCTGTCTGTGATTGCTAAACCGCCTAAATACGCTTTACCCGTATTATTGAAATTTGGGTAAATTTCAATGCTGGTGAAGAGTTTCTGCCCTTGCTGATTGACTGATAGCAGTTGAGCATTCGGGCTGATTTTTGCGTATAACTTCGCTTGGCCGTCTTTTTCTTCTGCTTTCACTTCCAACACTTGGCCGTAATTCGACCAGCGGAAATGCTCAGCCCAAATCAGCGCCGTGTACTCTTTCGGGTCGTAAGTTTCGGCCATATCGAGTACGTCTTTTGCGCTAATTTCGCGCCCATCCACTGTTGCACCGCTGGTTGCGATGCAAATCCAGTCTGTTGATAGTTTGATTTTGTCCATTCGTTTTTTCTCGTGCGAAAAATAAGTGTGCTGATTTTTACGGATTTTTTCGTGCGTTTCATTCTGCAAAATTCGGTTATTCGTGGATATCGGCGCAAAACAGATCCTTATCCGAACATATCCGAAAACTGATACAAGTTTTAAGGCTTTTTCTCCCGCAAAATAGCGCCAATTACGGAGCTAAAGCGAGGAATGAAAACAACTGAGAAATTAAAAAAGCGTAAATCACGCTATTCGGAAGAAACGATCTTTGAAGCTCGTTTTTTGTACTTAAAGAAATATACCCCGCAAGAAATTGCGAAAGAACTGGGCTTGAATTCGCCACGCCCGATTTACTACTGGGCAGAAAAATACAACTGGCGAAATATGCTAGGGGAACGAGGGGTAGAAGAACTTATTGCTTTACGTATCGTGACGCTAATCGAACGTGAGAGCAAAACAAAAGAAGAAATTGAAGAGCTGAATGCGCTGATTGATAGAGATATTCAGTATAAAGCGCAGCGAGCAAAGGCACACAAAAAAGCGCAAGCGGTCGGAAATTCTCAAGAATTTGCAAATAGTGATCGTGATGACGATGCGCCCAAAAAAGAGCGCAAAAAAGCGGTTAAGAATGACATTTCGCACATTACGGATGAAATGTTTGCACCGTTTTTGGAATCGCTCTTTAAGTATCAGCTACATATGCGTGAGCATCTTGATCGTGCGGTGCGTATTCTCTTAAAGAGCCGTCAAATTGGCGCAACTTATTACTTTGCGTTTGAAGCATTAGAACAGGCTATTAAGACGGGCGATAATCAGATCTTTCTTTCTGCTTCTAAGCGCCAGTCTGAGATTTTTAAAACCTACATTGTAAAAATGGCACGTCAGTATTTTAATGTAGAACTAAAAGGCAATCCGATTATTTTAAGTAATGGCGCTGAGCTGCACTTCTTATCAACCAATAAAAGTACGGCGCAAGGCTATCACGGCCACGTGTACGGCGATGAATTTGCGTGGTTGCGTAACTTTGAAGAGTTCTACACTGTGTCGTCAGCAATGGCAACGCATAAAAAATGGCGTGAGACGTATTTCTCGACCCCCTCAAGCCGATTGCACGAATCTTATGCTTTCTGGTCGGGAGAGATGTGGAAAGGGGAAGACCGCTCACGCAAGGACGTTATTTTCCCAACTGTAAGCGATTATCGTGACGGTGGGCGTGATTGCCCAGATGGCGCTTGGCGCTATGTGGTTACGATCGAAGATGCGCTGAAAGGTGGAGCAGGTTCATTATTTGATATTGATGCGCTTAAGCAAAAATATAGCACACACGCATTCAATCAGCTCTTTATGTGCCATTGGGTAGATGATGCGGATTCCATTTTTACGATTTTGCACTTGCTGAAATGTTCGGTCGATATCGGTAAATGGTCTGATTTTGACCCCGAAAGCGATCGCCCGTTTGGTAATCGTGAGGTATGGGGCGGGTACGACCCCGCAGAGAGTTTTGACGGCGCAAGCTTTGTGATTGTTGCGCCCCCAATGGTGCACGGTGAGAAATATCGGGTACTGGCTCGTTACCAGTGGTTCGGGTTGTCTTATTTATGGCAAGAAGGGCAAATTAAAGACTTAATGAAGCGGTATAACTTCTCATATATCGGTATTGATGCAAACGGAGTTGGCTACGGTGTTTACAACAATCTGAAAAACGCCGCACGCCGAATCGTTGAACCCGTGCCGTACACGCCAGATGCAAAAACAGAAATGGTACTGAAAGTACATAACTTGGTCGAAAATTCAATGATTGAATGGAATGAGCAAGAAAGCGATATTCCAGCAGCGTTCCTAATGGTGAAACAGACCGCTACCCGCAATTCGGGAAAAATTACGTATGTTGCGGAACGCAACATGAAATCACAACACGCTGACGTGTTTTGGGCGATTGCGAATGCAATCAATCGTAAACAGTTAGATGATAGTAAACCAAAACGCCGATCACGCGTGGTTATCGGCGGATAAGGATAAAAAATGACGAAAAATCTTACACAATCTCAAAATCAAAAGCCGAAAAAGCATTATTCGGTTCTGCCGTTCCGTGACGGTGGCGAGACGGCAGCGCCCGCACTGGATTACGTTGGCTTAAGCTATAGCGATGTATTTAAGTGTTATGAAACGCCTGTGAATCGCTTTGCGTTGGCGAAATTGCCGTATCAAAACGCTCAACACTGTGGCATTTTAAATAGCCGTGCAAATATGATCGCAGCGGGCTATAAACGAGGGGCGCTTAGCTTAATGGATATGCGAGCGTTGGTGCTTAACTTGATTCAGTTCGGCGATGTGGGCTTGCTTAAATTACGCAATGCGTTTGGTAAAGTCGTTGGGTTGCACGTGCTGTCATCGCTCTATCTGCGTAAGCGTAAAGATGGAGGGTATCGCTATATTGTGCGTAATTCGATTTATGACACGTCGTTCAACGAAGAAATGGACTTTAGCGAGAAAGATGTGATTTTTATCCGCTTGTATGACCCCGCTCAGCAAGTTTACGGCTTGCCTGATTATTTGGGCGGTTTGCAGTCTGCCTTGCTGAATAGCGATGCAACTATCTTCCGCAGACGCTACTATAAGAACGGGGCGCATATGGGCTTTATTCTTTATACAACTGACCCCGACATGGATGAGGAAATTGAAGATGAACTCGCTGAAAAGATCGCAAATTCGCGCGGCGTGGGTAACTTCCGTTCAATCTTTCTTAATATTCCAGGGGGCGACCCTGACGGCGTGAAAGTGATTCCGATCGGCGACACGGGCAAAAAAGACGAATTCGGCACAATCAAAAATATTTCGGCCCAAGACGTTCTGACTGCACACCGTTTCCCCCCTGGCTTAAGTGGTATTATTCCGACCACAGGTAGTTTTGGCGACCCCTTAAAAATTCGGGAAGCGTATCAGTCGGACGAAGTTTTCCCGATGCGAAATTTGATTGCTGATGCAGTAAATTCAGACCGTGAAATTAGTGGCGAGTTACGATTAATCTTTGAGGAAATTGCAAGTAATAACAACGAAAAATAATATTATTTTTCATTTTTATTTTGTGGCGATATCGTAGCGAGAAATGCTACACTATCGCCGTATTTTTATAAGGGGATTTTATGGCAAGAAACTGCAAAAAACATTGTTCAGTGTGCGCAAGCGTGGCACGTATTCAGAAAACGGTAAAAATCGCAGACGGATTAAGTCAGCATTATATTTACTGCACTAACCCCGATTGTGGGAGAGTATGGACGGAAAATGTAGAATTTGCGCACGAAGTGCGTAAGTCGAAGCTACAAGAAGATAATTTCGATCAGCTTATTAAAGCGTTACCGCACGAAGCGGTCAAAAAATTGAGTTTAGCTTGCAATTCGTATCTTGCTAAAGCATAGTAAAAAAGCCCGCAACTGCGGGCTTTTTTTTAGCTGTGAGCGAATACACGTTCGGTCGCAACTTGAGCAAGAAAACCACTGCGGGTTTTATACTCAGGATTTTGAGCTACTAATTCGTCAATTTTGCGAATTAATAATGACGGTAGGGTTACATTGATTTTTTCAGATTTACCCATTAAGTGGGTTAAATCCACTTCCACGCCTGAGAATAATAACCCTTGATATTCTGGATTATCTAAGTGCTCTTCAAGCTCGTGCGGTTGTGGAATCTCGTCTCCGTCTTCTAGCATTCCTTCAATATGGAAGGCGATTGCTTCTTTTACATTATGTAATGCTTCAGCAAAGGTATCACCTGCAGAAAAACAACCTGGAACATCTGGAACGGATACCACATAACCATCACTGACTTTTTCTAAACAAACCACATAAAACATTTATCTTCCCTCATTAAATTTTATATTTATCAATCTATTTTATCTAAAAACTTATACATTAAAGGGGGCTTACGCCAGCCCCGCTTGTTTCTTAATACTTTTTTCTAAATGCCCCAAATCTTTTCGTGGGTGTGGTATGGTGACCGTACCTTTTTTTGTGGGGTGTTTATACTGATGATGACTGCCTTTTACTCGGTCTAAATACCAGCCATCGGCTAGAATCATTTTGATTGCTGAGTGACTATCCAACGTTTCCTCCATATCGGTTGCTTATGTGGTAATGATAACCCCAATAACTCTCTATGTCAAGAGTTATCGGAGTTATTTTTTTTAAATATATCAACTTACTGCTTCTTAGCCTGCTGTAACTCTCCCTTTCTGCGTACATCATCAATAGAGACGTAGCGTGAGCGGACCTTTTTATCTCGGCTTTTCCACTTTCGTTCATTGAATAGTACGAACATCTGCGGTTTATTATTGCCCTTCATCTCTTGCCTTGTGGCGTTGTGGATAAACGGCAAGCGCCCTTTTGTGATGTAAACAATATCGGAGGCGTGTTGCACGCACATATCGAACCAGCGTGTAGAGTTATCTACGTTTAATAACATCACTACGGTTTTACCTTGTTTCGATTGTGCGATCGCCTTTTCTACGAATGGAAGCGGGTTAGAGTAGGGCGGATTCAGCCAGCAGTGCTGAGCGTTCCATTCGATTTCTAGTGCGTTTTCTTGTTCGCTGATAAATCGCTTGCATTTCGTATTATGTTCTGATGCTGCGCAATCTAGCTCAAATTGCGGTAAATCGAACCAATGCTCAGCAAAATAAAATGCCCACCACGGCGTAGCCCATTTGTCTTTGTCTTCTGCTGCCGTGTTTGATTTAATCGTCATTTGAATTTTCCTTTTTGCATTGTTTAACACTTCTAGATCCTAAAAATGCTAAGGTAATAAAAAAGCCTAGTGTTGCTAAAAAATAATAACCAAAATAAGCAAATACACATGCGCCGATAAGCTCAGTATAGAAACCTTGTTTTATTCTATTTTCTGAAAAATAGGCGCTGGGTTTACTGAAAATACTGAAAAGACAGAGAATATTCATTACCCAGAAGAACCATAAAAACGCATTAATTAATTGTGAATTTTCAAAAATATTGGCATAAATAAATACGCCTAAAATAATTGAATCAATAATTAGTTTTTTGATAGAGAAATTAATAATCATAAATCCGCCTCTTTCACAAACACCCCATCAATCATACGACCTTTTCTATCCTTTATTTCTTGCCAAGCCAAATATAAACAACTTTCTAAATTCATTTCTTTATTAAGAGCCAACTTATTTAGAAAATATACTATTTCATAAAAATTAGAATAAACCTCGTTTATATGGTAAATACCATTTCTGAATATAATTAATTTAGATAAATTACCCAAAACACCGGCTAATCTCATACAAATAAATTCATTATTTTCAGTTGAACAATCTGAATCAACCAAAGCCTTGTCAATAAACCATCTACTAGCTTTTATTTGGCAAGCTAATATAATAGTAACTACAAGACAATCGCCAATACTATCTTTAATCACTTCAGGTTTATTCTTTGCCACGCCTGCACACAACTCGCCAAATTCTTCCATCAATTTTAAGAATTGTTTTTGCGGTGTTGAACCTGCAATCAAATTACGGTCTTCGGCCCATTGTTCAATATTTTTAATTAATTCTTTCATTTTTCCCCCTAATTATTAAAACGGAATTTCATCATCAAAAGTCGGCTGCGGTTGTTGCGCTTGTTGAGCCTCTTTCGCTTCCTCGTCTGTCATTACGTGTGCATTTGCTACCGGTGCGGGGGCGCTTGCGGTGGATGCGCTTTGTTGGACGTCTTTCTTACCGCCTAACATTTGCAAACTGCTTGCGATGATCTCCGTCGTATAGCGTTCTATGCCTTGGTTATCGGTCCATTTGCGGGTTTGTAACTTGCCTTCTATCTACACGTTGTCGCCTTTGCGTAAGTAGTCGCTCGCTATTTTTGCTAAGCGACGCCATAGCACAACGCTGTGCCATTCTGTACGCTCGATTTTTTCGCCTGTGCGTTGGTCTTGCCAGCTTTCGCTGGTTGCAATGCTTAAGCGGGCGCATAGTTTTTCAATGTCCGCTTCATTGTTTAATTTTGGGTCTGCACCCAATCGACCAATCAAGATCACTTTATTAATACCTGCCATAGTTTCTCCATGTTTTAGTTGTAGATAATCTCCACGCCGTTAAATTGGGCGCGTACGTTGTTAAATAAAATAATGGTTCCGCCTTGTAAGAGGCTCATTTCTCGGTAACTGTTTAAAAAGCGTTCTGGTATGCCTTGCAATTTCAGCGCATTTTTTAACCGCTTGTGCGCTTCAGCGTGTTGTTCCAGATATTGCGCTACCGTTTGACTCACACTTGTGCCGCTTTCACCCTGTGGAGCCTTGCTATCACTAGGGTTACAGTTATTGACACAAGTCCGAGCGGGGCTTGCGCCCCGTGTTGTTTGAGCTTCAACCGCTGGTGCGGTTGAAGTCTTTTTAGGTTGAATTCGGACTTGGTACGATTTAAGACGGGTTTTGATGAATTTCACGTCTTCCCCTTCTACCTGCGCAAGTACATTGCGCACGCCGATGATTTTCTTGGTTGTATCGCCGAATTGATTCTCACCTGTTTCAATGTAATGCGCTTTCACGGGCGCTGAACGTAGTGAACCCTGCGCTTGTTTTTCCATGTAAAGCGCATATTCCGCCATGTCTGCGGCGATGAATAAATCTTCCATCAGCTTGTCACCCTCAACTTGTGCGAATACGCAACGTCTGAGTTCTCGCCAAACGCTGATTGAGCCTACGCCGAAGAATTGGAACTGGCGAATACCCCACAAGCTTGCCCATGCTTTGACTCTGCGGGCGTTGTCGTTGATGTTGAGATCGGCTTCATCCGCCTTGAGCGTTAAGCCTAAATCCAACTCGGGTGTACTTTCGGTTTCAAAATCAGAAAATCCCCCGATGTTCTTAGAGATATATTTCGCAATGTAGGCGGTTGCACTGCCTTTGGTTTTATCGCATTTTTCTACTTTACTGCGGTGCTCCGCTGCACCTCGTTCGTCCCCGTCTAACTCTAGGGCTTTTTTGGTGAATAACTCGGTCACTTCGTCGATGTATTGGCTTTCCACGTAAACCAGTAAATGCCAGTGCGGGGTGGCGTCGTGGTGCGGTTCTGCCACTCGCATGCCTTTGAAGGCAATTTTGCGTTTTGCTAAAAGCGCACGGAATTGCGCCCACACTTTTACAAGGTAGGCTTGTGTATTACGTGGGCTTGTGCCTTTCCACTTGCGGTTATTCTTTCCGCTGTTGTGCATAGCGTGAAATGATGAGGGTGCAGTGAGTGTAAGAAAGAGGGCTTCGTGGTTCTTTTCTTCTGCCCATTCTTCAATACCTCTTAAGGTGTTCATCATTTCATAGCGGCGGATACGTGGGTTGCTGTTTGATTTAAACCACATATCAAACAGTTCTACCTGCTCTTCTTCGTTTTCTACGTTTACCAGTATGCTGTTTTTGAGAAATTCGACCGCTTGTTTCTGTGCTCGGTCGTAACACTTCGCTGCGGTGTTTGAGACGTACACGCCTGCGTGCTTATGCACTTCACCGCAAGCGATACGGATATGTTCTAATAAGCGTTTTTGCTGAATGCGGAACTGTTTGAACCAGTATTCCGCCTCGGCGATTTTACGTAGTGCTACGCCCATGCTCAGTGCTTTGGGGGCTTTGCATGATTCGATACAGTGCTGATAGCTTTCCCAGTATGGGAATTCAAAGCCTGCTTGCTCGCACATTTCGCCGCATTTAACATAAATGCGCTCCATTACAAGGTGAGCGTTTTCTGGCGTTGGTTGTTCGTCATTGAGTGCTAATGCTTCAAAGAATGCGGCTTGAGCGTGCCCGAACACGCCTGCCACGTCGTCTGCCAGTTGTTTGAGTTTGCGCTCGCTGAGCAAATAAAACGGCAATAGCGCCTCGCCCGTTTCCGTGCGTTGCGCTTTGTCGTAATCTCGCTCAAAGTCGAACATGAAGAGGTTCATGTCTGAACGAGTTTGCTCTATTGCCCACTGGTATTTGTGTTTCAGCGTTTCTGAAAGAATGTCTAGGTTTAAGTTGTATTGCGGGAAAACTTTGCTTAAACGTTCGTTTACCAGTGTGCTGACCCGCTGTTGCAGATAGTCGTTTGCATTGCGAATGCGATCACAAACGGGAATGAGTCTGCCTTGCTCGTCTTGCGCATGGCGTTTGAGGGCATTGAGATAAATGCGGCGAAATTGATTTTGCTGTGATTTGGTTGGTAAGGCTTTGAGTAAGCGCTCAACATCTGCGTACACGTATTGCGGTACACTCTCAAATAACTCTAATTGCGTTTCGTGGGCGGTGTAATCTTGGTGAAATGGCTTGATGTAGGCTTTTTCTACGTCTGCCTGTGTGAATGTGTGGTTTGGTTCGCCTTGAATTGGATAATCTGGCGTTAAACCTAATTCTGTACGCTCTGTGCGTGATAAGAATTGCGCTTCAAGCTGCGCAATAGATAAGCCGTGAAGGGTTGGAACTCTCGCTTGAGTCTCTGCAACGTAGGGGGATTGCTCTTCAAGGTTAAATTCCAACACTTCACGGCTCATTTTATGTCTCTTTGTTATCGAATGGTTGTGGTTAGTTTTAAGTTTGCGTTGCTGTCTGAATGTTTTATGGCTGTGCCTATTTCGTGTTTCCACTTATCCATAATGTAGGCAAACGCCTGTTCAAAGGTGGCTTTGTCTAATTTCAGCTCATCACCTTGGTACACGCTAAACAGGGGGGTAGGGTTTACTGGGCTGTCGATCACGTGGCTTCGTACCAGTTTTAAATTTCTTACGTAAATTAATGCCATGTGATTGTTCTTTTTAGTTTGTTAAGTTGGGTTAAGTATTTATATGCTTCATCGGCAAAGTAGTAATAGCGTGTTTGGTCTTGTGGGTTGCC
The DNA here is from genome assembly GCF_900444945.1 of Actinobacillus lignieresii. Lineage (NCBI taxonomy): Bacteria > Pseudomonadati > Pseudomonadota > Gammaproteobacteria > Pasteurellales > Pasteurellaceae > Actinobacillus > Actinobacillus lignieresii. The sequence goes on from NZ_UFRM01000001.1 coordinate 453,870, forward strand.
TGTTCTGCTAAATCTTGCTGAGTAGCTATTGCAGTTATGTTTAGCGACCGATAGTTTGATTTCTAACTGTGCGATTTCTCTTCTTTTTTGCTGTTGCGTTTGTCTTGCCATGTTTAACCTGCCAATGCTGCGCTACGTTGTTGTAATCGTTGGAGTGTTTTTTGTGTTTGCACTCTGCTTTTGAATTTTTTGAAATCTTGTGTTTGCTGTAAGTAGAGCCTGCGCAAGCTTGTTGCGTCGCCCTCGACAATCACGCCCATTTCTTTGTATTTTTTCACCCGTTTGCGTGCCGCTTCTAAACCTGCTCGGATTGCTGGGTGTAATTGCTCTTCAATGCTTTTCATCATTACCGCCTAATAAGGTTTTTCTAATGCTTCTTTCCAGAGTAGCGCTACGTTGATCATACGGTTGCCTTTGCCAAGTTCGATGGTGGGGAGTGCGCCTTCTTCTACGCGTCTTTGCACTGTTCTAATAGATACGTTCATCTGCTTAGCGAACTCTTGATAACTCATCATCGGCAGCGTAGGGCCTAAGTTGATAATGGTTTGAGCTTGTTCCTGCATGCTAACCCCCGAAAATTAAGTGATGAAAAATAAATAACCCTGCGGTCAGTGCTGCCATAAAAGCGGCTACGATAATGAGGGCATCAATAATTAAGTTAAGCGTTTTGTGCATCTTTTAACGCCTCGCAAATTTCTCTAATCGTTACTTTTCCTTCGGTTGCTTGCTCGATGCTTAGTAGATGCTTTCCGTCAATGCCACCACCTTTTAGCCATTTTTTTACTGCGGTATGACTAACACCACATAACTCCGCTAACTTGGCTTGACTACCTACCAAATTAACTGCTTTTGCAATTTCTCTATTCAAATTAACCTCCATAGTAACTTTTGTTTCTATTGATGGCTCGGATTATAGAAACTTTAATTTCTATTTGCAAGTGCATTTAGTAATTTTTATTTTGTTGTTTTTGCGAAACTTTAGTTTTATTCTTTTAACATTAGATTCTTTTTGAGGTAAAAAAATGGAAACTTTAGCTAGTAGACTGAGTTGGGCTATGAAGATGAAAGGCTTAAATATCAATTCATTAGCAACTTTAGTAGGCATAACCCGACCAGCAATGGCAAAGATAGTAGAAGGGCAAACTTTAGAGCCTAAAAAAATTTTTGAAATTGCAAGTTCACTTGGAGTGCCTATTGAATGGTTAAAAACTGGTGAGGGTAATCTGCCTGATTTTGCAAATTTACCGGCAAATTCGACCGCTTGCGAAACTAAGCTTGAGGAAGAAAGCGGTATTCGCCTTGAGGTGTTAGATGTGTTTGCTTCGGCGGGAAATGGGGCTTTTGTTGGGGATTTAGCAGAATTGACGCACGCTGTTGAATTTGACCCAACTTATTTTATGCAGGTTTTCCAGCGCACCAACAGTCAAGGGCTTGCGATTATCAATGTGACGGGCGATTCCATGGAGCCGACTATCTGTAGCGGTGATCTGCTGTTTGTTGATACAAATAAACCGATGTACCAGGGCGATGGTATTTATGTCTTTAGCTATGGCGAGATGCTTTATGTTAAGCGCTTACAGTTAGCGGGCGAGAAGCTACTTGTGATTTCTGATAATAAATTTTATCAGCCGTGGGAAGTGACAAAAGAGAATGAGGGAAAACTTACTATTCATGGGAAAGTGGAGTTTTCTCAGATGAAGGTTAAGAAGTTGGGGTAGAGAGATGAAGTTCATAAGAAATTTAATGCTATTAACGAGTATTGTATCACTTAATGCAGTTGCTGAAATTCCTCCATCCAAGAAAGAAGTATATTCACCGCTATTGGTTTCTGGTGGTTTTACGAAGAATAATAAACCAGCATTTACTATTGTGTTTGGGGATAGTAGTCAGAATGCGTTTGGCTTAACAATGACTTGCGAGCAATTTAGAAAGATGCCGTTAAAAAGTGTAACGTTTGAAGAAAAAGCTAATTCTCCAGTAAGTCTGCGTTATACGAGCGAGGACACTAAAGAAACGTTTATGCCGTCAGAAAACCATAACACGTTTATTCGTTTGCAATTTACAAAGCATGACTTCAAGAAAAAACAGATTGCGTTTTATGTTGATGGAATGCTGTTAAACATAAATTCAATGAATAAAGTAGCTGTTCCAGCTTACTTTGTTGAATTTACAAAGGCTGATTTTGATAATTTTAAACATGATTGCAAATAATTATGGGTGTTCGTAAAGATGAAAGCCGTGGGCGTTGGTTGGCTGAGGCTTATATTAGCGGCAAGCGTGTGCGGAAGTGGTTTAACAGTAAGGCAGAAGCGAATCGATATTTTACTGCGCTGAAGGCTGAAAATAGCCCGCTTGCGCAGAAAGTGATTGTGAAGATGGAGCAGTCGCCGTTATTGTCTGAGCTGATTCAATTATGGTATGAGTTGCACGGTCGGTCATTGCGAAATGGCAATCGCTTGTTAAATCGTTTGGGCTACATGGCTGAGGCAATGGGGAATCCGTTGGCAAAAGATGTATCGGCTTCGATGTTTGCAGAATATCGCGCTAGACGGCTGAATGGCGATGTGACGTTTTGGCGTTATCGTGAGCAAGTAAAGGAATCGACCGTCAATAATGAGAAAGTTTTGCTCGGTGGCGTGTTTAATGAGTTAGAGCGTTTAGGCAAGTGGAGCGGTGGCAATCCGCTGAAAAATGTGCGTAGCTTTAAAGTGCGTGAACGTGAAATTGTATTTTTGTCGAATGATGAAATTAAGCGTTTATTGCACGTGATTGATAACTATAAATTCTCGCCTGACCTTAAAATTGTGGTGCGCTTGGCTTTGGCAACGGGGGCGAGATGGTCGGAAGTGGTGAATCTTACTCGTTCACAAATCATTCCGTATAAAGTGACTTTCCCGAACACGAAAAACGGTAAAGTGAGAACTGTGCCTATTTCTAAAGAACTGTATGAGATGATTCCCGATAAAAGCGGGCGGTTGTTTACGGCTGAGATGACGGCTTTTGCGAAAATGATTAAGAAAGCGGGTATTGTGCTGCCAGAGGGGAAAAATACGCATATTTTGCGCCACACTTTCGCATCGCACTTTATGATGAACGGTGGAAATTTATTGGTATTGCGTGATATTTTGGGCCATTCTGATATTACGATGACGATGCGTTATGCGCATTTTGCGCCTTCGTTCTTGGAATCGGCGGTTACGCTAAATCCGCTCAGCAATCTCTAAAATGTGGCGATAAAGTGGCGATCGCTTGGTGTTGTTTTGTCGCTTTTTGTCTTTAATTGTCGTTTTGATGATTGTCGGAAACCGTTGATATATCTAGAATCCCAGTATTTTCAATGCTTTACGGAAGTGATTTTAGATTATTTGTTAAAATCACGCCTAATTTTGTTGAAAAGGAAGAAAAAATGAAGATAAGTTTAATTGTTGCCAGAACCTTAAATCATGTGATTGGTAAAGAGAACCGAATGCCATGGAATTTACCGGTGGATTTGGCTTGGTTTCGACAAAATACGCTAGGTAAGCCGGTGATTATGGGGCGCAAAACCTATGAATCTATCGGGCGACTTTTACCGAAACGGCCGAATATTATTTTGTCGCGTTCAGGATTTTGTGTGGAAGGGGCTTATATGGCGGAAAACTTTGCGCAAGCGGTCGAATTAGCCGAAACTTTTGCAAATACGGATGAGATTATGGTAATCGGCGGCGGCGAGTTGTTTAAACAAACAATTCCGCAAGCGGACAGACTTTATTTAACGGAAATTCAGGCTGAAATTGAGGGCGATACGCTGTTTGAGTTTGACGAATCAAATTGGCGGTTATCCGAAGAAAAATGGTCGGAAATTGACGAACAAAACGCCTATCGTTGCCGCTTTATGATTTTAGAGAGAAAATAAAACGCTTATTTTATAAGCAAATAATTAATCTTTACAAAACGCAAACCTTTGCATTTCTATTGCTTAAACACAAAATAAAAAAGAAAGCGTACAATCGGTTCGACAATTTTATTTAAAGGAGTAAATATGGATTACGTTGAACTGCTAGGTTATGCGGCAATGGGATTTGTCGGTTTATCTTTTGTATTAAAAGATGTGATTAAGCTCCGGTTGATTAATGCGATTGGTTGCGTACTGTTTGTGATTTACGGCTTTTTTATCGGTTCCGTTCCGGTAATGGTGATGAATTTATTTGTGGCGTCACTGAATTTTTATTTTGTCTTTAAAAATCGGCATAAACCATAAGAAATCAATTCGTAAGATTTTAACTAAAACAGACCGCTTATCACGGTCTGTTTTTGTATTATAGATTGCCGAGGATATCCAGTGCGTCGCTTAGTTTCTTAACGGTAAAGACTTCCATACCTTTAATCGGTTTTTTAGGTGCGTTGCCGTGAGGAATAATCGCACGTTTAAAACCGTGCTTCGCCGCTTCGCTGATACGTTCTTGACCGCTCGGTACCGGACGAATTTCTCCGGCTAATCCCACCTCGCCGAATACGACCAAATCTTGCGGTAGCGCATGATTTCTAAAACTGGAAATTAACGCCAAAATTAGGGCGAGATCGGCACTGGTCTCGGTCACTTTTACCCCGCCGACCACATTGACGAACACATCTTGATCCGACATTTGCAAACCGCCGTGGCGATGTAACACCGCAAGTAAGAGCGATAAACGGTTGTGATCCAAACCTACGGCGACACGGCGAGGATTAGCCAACATCGAATGATCGACCAACGCTTGAATTTCGACTAATAACGGACGGGTTCCTTCCCAAAGCACCATCACGGAACTGCCTGGCGTTTGTTTATCGCTACGGCTGAGGAAAATCGCGGAAGGATTTTTTACTTCTCGTAAGCCTTGCTCGGTCATGGCAAATACGCCCAATTCATTGACCGCACCGAAACGGTTTTTCTGGCTGCGTAAGGTACGGAATCGAGAGTCCGATTCGCCTTCCAGTAAAATCGAGGCGTCAATACAGTGTTCCAACACTTTCGGACCGGCAAGCGTCCCGTCTTTGGTTACGTGTCCGACCATAATAATCGCTACTTGCCGTGTTTTCGCATAGCGAGTTAAAAACGAAGCACACTCCCGCACTTGCGAAACGCTACCGGGAGAAGATTGAATATCGGCAAGGTGCATGACCTGAATTGAGTCGATTACCATAATTTTCGGCTTTTCTTGGTCGGCGATATTACAAATATGCTCGACCGAAGTTTCTGAAAGCATCTTGAGATTGTCGGTCGGTAAGCCTAAACGATTCGCTCTCATCGCCACTTGTTGTAGGGATTCTTCACCGGTCACGTAAAGGGTCGGCAAATCTTTAGACAAACCGCACATTACTTGTAAAAGCAGAGTGGATTTACCGGCACCGGGATGGCCGCCGATTAAAATTGCCGAACCCGGCACGACACCGCCGCCCAGTACGCGATCCAATTCATTAAAGCCGCTGCTAAAACGAGGCACTTCTTGTAAGCTGATTTCGGATAAGGTTTGAACTTTACCTGAGGTTTCGCCGGCATATCCGCTGAAGCGGTCGCTTTTTGTTGCTTCTTTACTCGAGATAAGTCTAATTTCACTCACGGTATTCCAAGACTTACATTCTTTGCATTGCCCCATCCAGCGAGAATATTCCGCGCCGCAATCATTACATACATAAGCTGTTTTTGGTGCTTTAGCCATTTTGACCTCTGAATTTGTTAAAACGATATAATCATAGCAAAAGATACTGAGTAAATAAACAGTTATAAATATTCTGTTTTTGCGATACGGATCGCAGAAGTCGGTCATCTTACTGGTTAGAGAAAACAAATTATTGCAGACTGTTTAGTAAGCAGATCTTAGATATGATAAGGAGAGGGATATGCAAAAACTAAGTCTTATTCGACCGCTTACTAACGCGTTTACTTTAATTGAATTGATGATCGTGATTGCGATTATTGCCATTTTAGCTACGGTTGCGATTCCGTCATATAACAGTTATACCCAAAAAGCGGCGCTTTCGGAGCTATTGGCGGCATCGGCTTCTTATAAAACGGATGTCGAGATCTGCATATATAACACCGGAGATTCTAAAAACTGTAGCGGCGGTCAAAACGGTGTCAGAAAAATGACGGAGCTTAGACAGGCTAAATATTTAAATACCATTACGGTGGAAGGCGGAACGATTACGGTAACGGGGAAAGGGAATCTACAGGAATACGGTTATACGATGACACCGATTCATAACGGTAGCACTATTTCTTGGGAAACGAAATGTAAAGGGGAGGACTTAAGTTTATTTCCGGCAAATTTCTGCGTATCAAATTAAATTTTTCGGAGCAAGATATGCAGTATTCCGTATGTGATGTAAACAATCGGCAAGTATTCCGGATCTCCGAGGAACAGTGGCAAAAAAATTATGATGAACGTCATATCTTATTACGTTATCTCACCGTACCGCTTAGGGAAGACGAACAAACATTATGGCTGGCAATCGATGATACGAATAATCTCAGTGCTTGCGAGATTTTTGCTTTTCTTACGCATAAGCGGATTGAGCCGGTATTGGTCTCTTCCGAAGAATTGAAATACCTGCTCGGGCAATTAATGCCGGAACAACAATCGGTATATGACGAAACGGAATTACCTTATCAACCTTTAGCACAAGCGCAGCATTCGGATGTTAATGATCCGATTATTCAAGTGTTGGACAGCCTGTTTAAATACGGTTTAAAACATAATGCTTCGGATATTCATTTAGAACCGCAAAAAGACAAAATGTTGATTCGATTACGTATCGATGGCGTGTTACATCCGTATAAATCATTTTCTCTCCAACTTGCCAATCGACTTATTTCTCGCATTAAATTATTAGCTAAACTGGATATTAGTGAATCCCGTCTTCCGCAAGACGGGCAATTCGGTTTTAAGACAATCTTATCCGAAACATTGGATTTCCGTGTTTCGAGTTTACCGACTTATTGGGGCGAAAAAGTCGTTTTACGGCTACAAAAAAATAAACCGACGCATTTTGATTTTACTACGTTGGGCTTCTTGGCGGAGCAGAAGGAAAAGTTGTTGCGGGCATTGCGGCAACCTCAAGGATTAATATTAGTTACGGGACCGACCGGCAGTGGTAAAAGTATTACCTTATATAGTGCGTTGGATTATTTAAATGACAGTAAAAGGCATATTTTGACCGCCGAAGATCCGATAGAAATCGAACTTGAAGGCATAATCCAAACGCAAATAAACCCGGCGATAGATTTAGGGTTCAGCCGGCTATTAAGAACGTTTTTACGACAAGATCCGGATGTGATTATGTTAGGTGAAATTCGAGATCAAGAAAGTGCCGAAATTGCATTAAGTGCGGCACAAACCGGGCATTTAGTGCTTTCGACCTTACATACCAATGATGCGCCTTCGGCAATCGAACGCTTATTGCAGCTCGGTATCAAAGAATATGAAATCAATAATTCGTTATTACTTGTCGTGGCGCAACGTTTAGTTCGTAAATTATGTACCGAATGCGGCGGAAAAGGCTGTAAACATTGTTATCACGGCTACAGAGGCAGAATCGGCGTTTATCAACTGTTTTCAAAAAATGGAAAAATTTTTGAGAAATCGACCGCTTGTTTGGATTTTGAAAACTTATATCAAAGTGCGCAACAGAAATTTAAGACGGGAATCACTTCATTAGAAGAAATCGAGAGAGTGTTAGGTCATGTTGAAAGTGTATGAATTTCATTGGAAAGCTAAAAATCGTTTTCAACAACTTCAAAAAGGGAAAGCGTTAGCTTGTCATCGAACGGAATTGGAACGGCGTTTATTAGCAAAAGGCTATTCACAGATCCGTATCCAACGTAATTTTCGTTTTGTCACACAGGCTTCTTCAGAATCGATTACTCAAGTAATTAAACAGTTGGCGCTTTTATTGAATTCTGCAGTCCCTTTAAAACAAGCGCTGAATATGTTGTTAGAAAATACTTATCATATTCGGATCTATATGTGGCTAAGTGATTTAAACCGTTTGATAGAATCGGGTTATACAATGTCGTCAAGTTTAACCAAACTGAATTTATATTTGGCGAAATCGGAAATACAGCTGGTACGGATTGGCGAACAAAGCGGACGATTAGGCGAAATTTTGCAAAATATCGCGGTAAATCGCTATCAAACCGAAAAATTACATAAGAAAATAAAAAAGATAATGTTTTATCCTGTCGTCACTTTGATTATTTCCGTTGCGCTTTCTCTCGCCATGCTCCTTTTTATCGTGCCGCAATTTATCGAGCTGTATTCCGGTAGTGAAAAGCCGCTTCCTTTAATTACACAAATGCTATTTACATTATCGCACTTCTTACAACATTCTTTATTACAGGTAACGATAGTCAGTTTATTAGCGGTCGGTTTTTTCCGTTTTTTTGCAAAAAAATATCGATTTTTAACCGCTATAAAAAACGGGATGTTAAGTGCTTTGCCTATTTTTAATAAGATAGTCGAAAACGTTCGTATAGTATTTTTTAGTCAAAATCTCGGCTTGATGCTAAAAGCGCATATTCGGCTGGAAACGGCGTTAAATACCTTTCTTGCTACACAATCGCAAGATTTGAGGTTACAAAAAGAGATAGAAAATATTTTAGCTCAATTAAAACAAGGTTATCGCTTTTCCGAAAGTATTAATGCGAGTGTGTTCGGTATTCAAGTAGTACAAATGCTTGCCATTGGAGAACAGAGTGGGAATGTAGCGCAGATGTGTAGCTATATCGGGGAGTTATATCGACAACAATTGGATGATCAGGTTGACCTGTTATCGCAGCTACTCGAGCCGATCTTAATGCTGATTATCGGATTAATTATCGGTACGGTTTTGATCGGATTATATTTACCGATTTTTGATTTAGGCGGACTAGTCGGAGGCGGTTAGTGACAATAGCGCAATTCGTTATCGTAATGAGTTCTCCGATTTTCGCATGGTGGTGTAAGCGAAGTATTCCTCAATTTGCAGAATATATTAATCGGCAAATTTACTCTGAATATTCGACGTTATTACCTATAGCATACAGCTATCAAGATTTTCGCAATGCTTCAAATTTACAGCCGAAATATAAATGGTGGGGCAATCTTTTTTATATCGTTTTTCCTCTGCTTGCTTTTGGAATTGCTGATCCCGTCGTTGCGTTGCTACTGATGATTTTATGCTTTCTATCGGCTTTAGATTATTGTTATTACTTAACGGATATTCGCTATGTTGCTGCAGTCTTTGTTTTGGCATTATTACGTTCGGTGGAAATAGCTTATCAAGAAAGTCTGCTTTTTTGCTGTCTTTTCTTTGGTATGCTGGGTTTATGCTCTCATTTAATCTTTAAAAAAGAAATATTGGGAAGCGGAGACAGTTTATTGTTTATCGCTCTCTCGCCCTTATTCTCATTGGAAGACGTTTTTCTTTTATTATTGATCGCTTCCTTTTCCGGTATCGCGTTTTATCTGTTCTATTTCTTAGTGATGAAAAAAACACTTAAAAAATTACCCTTTATTCCTTTTATTAGCTTTTCGACTTTCGTGCTAATTATTGATAAAATTTATATCTAATGGTTAGTATGGGAATTACAAATGAGCTATGTAGTCGGTTTAACCGGTGGAATCGGAAGTGGCAAAACGACAGTCGCAAACTTATTTGCCGAACTCGGGGTGCCGTTAATTGATGCGGATATTGTTGCACGCCAAGTGGTTGAAAAGGGCTCTCCGCTATTGAGCAAAATTGCCGAGCATTTCGGCGATGAGATTTTAACCTCGCAAGGTGAACTGGATCGAGCCAAGTTACGCCAAATCATCTTCCGACAGGAACAAGAGAAAATATGGTTAAATAATTTGTTGCATCCGGCCATTCGCCAAGAGATGTTAAGCCAAATACAAGCCTGTTCCGAACCATATTTATTATTTGTGGTGCCGCTACTGATTGAAAATAACCTTACTGAATTTTGTGACCGAGTAATCGTGATTGATGTAGAGCCTGCTATTCAGCTGGAACGAGCAACCAAGCGAGATCAAAGTAAGGTTGAAACGATTAAAAGCATTATGGCATCACAAGTTAGCCGAACAGAGCGACTGCGTTATGCCGATGATGTGATTGAAAATAATTTACCGTTGGAACAGGGGCTTGAGCGTATAAAAACACAAGTCTTCGCCTTACACCAACAGTATTTAGATTTAGCAAAAGATAAGGAAAGCGAATGTCAGAAACTATCGTAAATTGTCCGACTTGCAATCAAGAAGTGATTTGGAAGCCGGAAAGTAAATATCGTCCGTTTTGTAGCGAACGTTGTCAATTGATCGATTTGGGTGAATGGGCAAATGAGGAAAAGCGTATCGCTGCTGTTGAAAATGATGTGATGACTTCTGATTTAGAAGGGCGTTATTAATCGGTAACTTTAACGGAAGCTATGGTAAATTTATCATGAAATTTAACCGCTTGTAGTCGCTTCCGTTTTTATTTCTCTTCAAAATAGGCGGAAAAGCGTTCTAATTCCAACCAAATCTCATCACTGAATTCTTGTTTTACTTGCTTTTCTAATTCTGCCAAGAGTTGAATAAGTTGATACAATTTTTTATACGTTAAGCGTTGCACTACTGCTTGATAAAAAGGACGACGATTTTGCCAGACCTTCAAGCGGTCAAATTCCGCACGTAAATTACCCATATATAACGGCTGATTGCTATTTTGCACCGGTTGCGGAGAGCGAGTAATTTCTAGTAACACCAGTAGTTCTTTTTGAATAATACGTAACAAGACAACCGGCTGAACTTCCTCATTTTGTAGGTGTTTTAAAATGCGTTCCGCACGGGCAATTTTGCCTTCTAACAGTGCATCAATCCATTGAAACGGTGAGAATTGCGCAGATTGTTCTACCACTTCTTTAGCGCGAGCCAGTGAAATTCTTCCGTCGGTAAAACGGAGTTGTAGCATTTGTAACGCTTGTTTTAGTGCCAATAAATTTCCTTCATAACTATAACAGAGTAGTTGCACCGCTTCTGGTTCAATCTGCAATTCCATCGTCTTGGCTCTATGTGAGAGCCAAGTCGGTAATTTAGCTATTTCCGGAGTTTGGCAATTGACTTGCACCGTTTGCGCTTCGATTTGTGTGAACCATGCTTGTTTTTCTATTGCCTTACTGAATTTCGGTAAGCAGAGAATCAGCAATAGATCCGGATGGCTAAAACGGCATAACTCCGCAACATTTTTCATTTGTGCTGCAGTTGGCGCTTCCGGCAGGTTGAGAATAATAATTTGGCGGTTAAAGAACAAACCGTTTGATTGTGCCGCCTCAAACAGAGCTTCCCATTTTGTATCATTTGCAATACTGACTTCTTGTTTCTCATCGAAATCCGCTAAACGAGCGGCTTGCACGATGTGATCTTTACTTTCGTTAATCAGTAGAAGATCATTGCCTGTCAGTAGATAGAAAGGGGAGAGGCTTTTAGATAAAAGGTTAGGAAGTGCTTCAGGGAAAACTTTTTGCATATTGAAAACCACGGATTACACGGATAAACACGGATTACCTGCTTGTAAAAAAGTGCAAGATTTAACCGCTTGTTTGCGTGAAATCCGTGTTATCTGTGGTTAATGAATTACTTAGCTTGATTTAATTCTTTATGTAAACCAGCCATTTTGATAATTAATTGGCGAGAAGCTTGCTCATACATATCTTTCATAATCGTTTCTTGTTCCGCCGATTTTGCCAATGCGGCACGAGAGTCATCAAAGAAAGTACGGTGAACGGAAACTTCTAACGGATATGCACCTTTTTTCGGTACATCAACAATCGCCTGTACATTCAATGTCAGTAATTTCTCCGCTTCGCGCGCTTGTTTAAACACCGAAACGACTTTACTGCCGCTTGATGCACCGACAAGGCGTAATTTAGCGACGCCTTCCGTTGCGGAAACTAATTCTACATCGTTAAGTTGTAATTGATGACGTAAAGTACGTGACATATCACTATGCTGATCGGCGCTTTCAAAAGTCAGTGTACGTAAGTCCTGCGGCAATACTTCATTGTTTTTGAAATGCCAGCCACAAGCGGTTAAACCGAGAACGGCTAAAAGAGAGAGTTTTTTTAACATTGGGAACTCCAATCAAAATAGGGTTGTAGAGAAGTGCTACATATACTCATTTCCGTAATATTCACAATAAAGGGCGAACATAGTTCGCCCCTACGGTTATTAGGCTTTTACTGCAAAACTTAACATCTTATACGGTACATAGATTTCTTTCACGATTTCTATGCCTTCTAAGAATTTCGCTACGTTGGCATCCGCTTTCGCAATCGCTTTGACTTCATCTTCGGTTGCTGTTGCCGAAACGGTAACTTTACCACGAACTTTACCGTTTACTTGTACCACAACTAATTTTTCGTCTTCAACCATTGCTGACTCATCTGCAACTACCCATGGCGCAAAGTCAATCGTATCGTTATTACCTAGCGCTTGCCATAACTCGAAGCAGATATGCGGCGTAATCGGGTAAAGCATACGAACTACCGCACTTAATGCTTCCGCCATTACCGCTTTATCTTGATCGTTTTCAAGTGGTGCTTTCGTCAGCTTGTTCATCAATTCCATAATCGCCGCGATTGCGGTGTTGAATGTTTGACGGCGACCGATATCATCAGATACTTTCGCGATGGTTTTGTGTACGTCACGGCGAAGTTCTTTTTGTGCTTTGCTTAATGCGGCTACATCTAATGCTGCTGTCGCAGGATTTTGATTGTATTCATACACTAAATTCCACACACGACCTAAGAAGCGTTTTGCCCCTTCCACACCTGACTCTTGCCATTCAAGCGTCATTTCTGCCGGTGAAGCAAACATCATAAATAAACGTACTGTATCCGCACCGTATTTTTCCACCATTTCTTGCGGGTCGATACCGTTATTTTTCGATTTCGACATTTTGGTCATACCACTGTGAACTAACTCACGACCTTCAGGATCAGTCGCCTTGATAATGCGGCCTTTTTCATCACGTTCTAACGTCACTTGTGTTGGGCTAACCCAAATACGCTCGTTAGTCGGGCTAGTGTAGTAGAATGCATCAGCAAGCACCATACCTTGACATAAAAGTTTAGTTGCCGGTTCATCGGAGTTCAAAATACCTGCATCACGTAACAATTTGTGGAAGAAGCGGAAATAGAGCAAGTGCATTGTTGCGTGTTCGATACCGCCGATATATTGATCCACCGGTAACCAGTAGTTTGCCTCGTCAGAATTTAACATCCCTTCGTGATATTGCGGGCAAGTGTAGCGTGCGTAGTACCAAGACGATTCCATAAAGGTGTCGAATGTATCGGTTTCTTTTAGCGCTGGTTTGCCGTTGTAAGTGGTTTTTGCCCACTCAGGATCAGCTTTGATCGGGCTTTGTACACCATTCATTACTACGTCTTCAGGCAGAATCACCGGTAAATCTTGCATTGGTACGGTAACCACTTCGCCGTCTTCGGTAGTCATCATTGGAATTGGCGCACCCCAGTAACGCTGACGAGACACACCCCAGTCACGTAGACGGAAGTTTACTTGGCGTTTACCTACGCCCATTGACTCTAATTTATCGGCAATCGCATTGAATGCTTGGTCAAAATCTAAACCGTCAAATTCAGCTGAATTGATCAATTTACCGTGCTCGGTATAAGCGGCTTTTGAGAAATCCCATTCAGCACCGTCAAGCGGTTGAATTACTTGATTAATTTGCAAACCGTATTTTTGAGCAAATTCAAAGTCACGTTCATCGTGTGCAGGCACAGCCATTACTGCACCTGTACCGTAGTGCATTAATACGAAGTTAGCAACCCAAACCGGTACTTCTTTACCTGTTAGCGGGTGGATAGCGAACAGGCCTGTCGCCATACCTTTTTTCTCCATTGTTGCTAATTCTGCTTCGGCAACTTTGGTGTTTTTCGCTTCACGAATAAATTCTGCAAGTGCAGGATTATTTTCTGCTGCCATTTCGGCTAATGGGTGAGCTGCAGCAACCGCTACATAGCTTACACCGAAGAACGTATCCGGACGAGTAGTGTAAACCGGTAATTCAGCATTTGAACCGGCGATTTTGAAGGTAATTTCAACCCCTTCAGAACGACCGATCCAGTTACGTTGCATAGTTTTTACTTGATCAGGCCACTGTGGAAGATTATCTAAGTGATTTAATAATTCTTCTGCGTAGTCAGTAATTTTGATAAACCATTGTGGGATTTCACGCTGTTCCACAGGCGTATCGCAACGCCAACAGCAACCTTCGTGAACTTGCTCGTTTGCAAGCACGGTTTCATCATTCGGACACCAGTTTACTGTTGATGTTTTTTTATACACTAAACCTTTTTTATAAAGTTCAGTGAAGAACCATTGTTCCCATTTATAGTATTCCGGACGGCAAGTGGTTACTTCACGATCCCAGTCGTAAGAAAAGCCCAACATTTTAAGCTGACCTTTCATATACTCAATGTTTTCATAAGTCCATTTTGCCGGTGCAGTGTTATTTTTTACCGCCGCACCTTCCGCCGGTAAACCGAAAGCGTCCCAACCCATTGGTTGTAACACGTTTTTACCAATCATACGTTGATAACGAGAAACCACATCACCGATTGTATAGTTACGTACGTGACCCATATGCAATTTACCTGATGGATACGGCAACATTGAAAGGCAATAGTATTTCTCTTTTGTTACATCTTTAACCGCTTTAAAAACTTTATTTTCTGCCCAGAATTGCTGAACTTTAGGCTCAATTGCACTTGGGTTATATTGTTGTTGCATAAATTTTAACCTTTGAATCTTATCGAAAAAAATTACTGTTAGCATACCCTAAAAACGACTTTTTTTGAATGGCAAGCGGTTGGATTTTAGGGATTTTTTGCAAGTGAAAGAATTTATCCGAAAGTAAAAAAGTAATTTGTAGGAAACGTATTTTATTTTGTGACAACTGTCAAAAAATAGAAGTTTTGTTTTTGCTTTTTATTTATCTAACGGGATAATGAGAACAAATCGAATATATAGGAGAGTCGATATGAAAAATATGTTGTTAATGAGCGGATCCAAATATAAGGATACGGCTTATCTAGTACATACATTACCGTGGTTAGCGCAATTCTTAGCAGATTATAAAGGTAAGAAAGTCGCTTTCGTACCTTATGCGGGAGTACGTCGTTCTTTCGATGAATATGAAACGACCGTACAAAACGCATTGCAATCTTTAGATGTTGAAATCGTATCGGTGCATCGAGGTAAACAACATCGCGATATTATCGAACAAGCGGATGTAATCGCAATTGGCGGCGGTAATACGTTTTGTTTATTGAAGCAAATGTATGAGCATGACTTATTGGATGCCATTCGAGCTAAAGTCAATAGCGGAACGCCTTATTTCGGCTGGAGTGCCGGTGCGAATGTCGCAGGCAGTTCGATTATGACTACCAATGATATGCCGATTACTTACCCGCCGTCTTTTAATGCGTTAAATCTCTTTCCACATCAAATTAATCCGCACTTTATTTCCGGCAAAATGCAAGGGCATAACGGCGAAAGTCGAGAAGAGCGTTTAGAAGAATTTTTAATCGTTAATCCGCAATCTTTGGTTTATGCAATGCCGGAAGGTACCGCATTACATATTCAAGGCGAACAAGCGACCGTACTCGGTGCACAAGATATTCTCTGTTTTAGTGAAAAAATGCAGCTTGATACGAAAGCGGTAAATTCAACATTTAACTACTAAGGAATTTGTTATTACCCACGTGAATTTAGGTATGGCGGTAGCGATTGCTGGGTAATGATTGTTTATGCAGGGGGGACAATGGTCAGTCCGGTTGAGATGGTAAAACGTACCGCACCCAGTATGATTTTAGCAACGTTATTTTTAGCGTTGTTTATGTTGTAATGTAGTAATAAAAAAATAGGTAGTCTGAACTTGCCAAAAATTAACAAATTCAGACTGCTTTTAGTAGTACAAGAATTCGCTTAGATAGCTATATTAATTTTTTAATACTTGTTTGGAAGTCTTTTAATTCTTTTTCACTTCCATTTTCCTTAATTAGTTTTTCTAAAGATTCTATTTGCGAGGCTTTTTTCTTTTTATAAGGTGTTAATATGTCTATAACAAAAGCTATTATTAATAAAATAATCAAAGAGCCTAATGTTGTAAAAATGAGTATAAAAATGGTATTTTCTTTATGAGCTTTTGAAAATAGATAATATGGTTGAGAGCCAATAGTATTCTCAGTTGTAACGGATATTTTATCTATAGAGTATGCACTTATATATAATGGTTCTTGAATGACTAATATAGATATCTTGTTTTCTGTATTCTGCCTTAGGGAAGGTGCAGTAAATCGAATTTCATCATTAAAAATATCTAATTTTAAATCTCTGCTGTTAACCCAATTTGAATAAATTACTGGAAATAGTCCTACTATAATTCCTGTGATTAAAGAAATTATCGTCTTTTGCATATATAACCTTAAAATAAATAGATGCAGTCTAAAAAGACTGCATCTAAATTTTTCGAAAATTTTAGAATCACTTTTTGTGTTGATTAGTTTTTATTTTTAATTATGCAGTAATTTGTGTGTACATAAATATCAAATAATTACTTCCACACCGCCCATATATGGACGTAATACTTCTGGAACAGTGATCGAGCCGTCAGCGTTTTGGTAGTTTTCAAGTACTGCAACTAAAGTACGACCCACCGCTAAACCTGAGCCGTTTAAGGTGTGGACTAAGCGAGTTTTTTTATCGCCTTTTGCTTTGCAACGGGCAGACATACGGCGAGCTTGGAAATCCCACATATTTGAGCAAGAAGAAATTTCACGGTAAGTATTTTGTGCCGGTAACCAAACTTCTAAATCGTAAGTTTTCGCCGAACCGAAGCCCATATCACCGGTACATAATAAAACTTTACGGTATGGTAAACCTAAAAGTTGTAATACTTTTTCAGCATGACCAGTTAATTCTTCTAACGCTTCCATTGATTTTTCCGGAGCAACGATTTGTACCATTTCTACTTTTTCAAATTGGTGCATACGGATTAAACCGCGTGTATCACGCCCATAAGAACCTGCTTCAGAACGGAAGCACGGCGTGTGTGCCGTATAACGTAACGGTAAGCTGTCTTCATCAATAATTTCGTCACGTACTAAGTTAGTTACCGGTACTTCTGCCGTTGGAATTAAGCTGAACGGACGTTGCGTTTCGTTTGGATCTTGACCGGTTAATGGTTGAGTATGGAATAAATCTTCGCCGAATTTTGGTAATTGACCAGTACCGAACAGCGTATCGTGGTTGACTAAGAACGGTACGTTTGTTTCCACATAGCCGTGTTGTTCGGTATGAAGATCTAACATAAATTGTGATAAGGCACGGTGTAAACGAGCAAGTTTGCCTTTCATGACTACAAAACGGCTAGCGGTTAATTTTACACCGGCAGCAAAATCTAAACCGTTTAACGCTTCGCCTAATGCCACGTGATCTTTTACTTCAAAGTCAAATTGACGAGGTTCGCCCCAACGTGACACTTCTAAGTTTTCCGTGTCGTCTTTACCTAACGGCACTTCGTCAGCCGGTAAGTTCGGCACAGATAAGAGTAACTCACGAATTTCCGCTTGTACTTGGTCTAAAGCGACTTTCGCTTCGTTTAATTCGTTACCCATATTATCTACTTCCGCTAATAACGCAGAAATATCTTCGCCACGTGCTTTTGCCGCACCGATATTTTTCGAACGGGCATTACGTTCCGCTTGTAAGGTTTCTGTTTTTACTTGAAGTGTTTTGCGTTGTTCTTCCAATGCTTTCACACGCTCTACATCAAGGGTAAAACCACGTTTAACTTTAAGTGCATTTGCAACATCGTCTAAATTAGTACGAAGAAGATTTTGGTCGATCATTTTTTATTCCTTAATTTTTAATTGTGACTACGGACGGCACAGGCAATACGGAGTTACAAAAAACGGGTCAAATTTGACCGCTTGTTCCGTGCTTGCTGTTATCCGTAGTTTTTGAAATTAGCCACGATTTGCGTTTTTCATAATACGCTGTTTCGCTACTTGCCATTCACGGTCTTTAATGTCTTCACGTTTATCGTGTAGTTTTTTACCTTTTGCCACGCCGACTTTCACTTTCGCCCACGCATTTTTCCAGTAGAGCGACAGTGCGACAACCGTCATACCGTCTCGATTTACTTTACCGAATAGCGAATCCAGTTCCCGTTTATTCAATAATAATTTGCGGGTGCGAGTCGGATCACAAACAATGTGAGTGGAAGCCATATTTAATGGGGTGATGGTTGCACCGAATAGAAACGCTTCGCCGTTACGAAATGTCACGTAACTGTCGCCGATATTCGCCTTACCGGCACGCAGCGATTTTACTTCCCAGCCTTGTAATTCTAAGCCGGCTTCAATTTCTTCTTCGATAAAATATTCATGACGAGCACGTTTATTTAGTGCAATCGTATTCGAAGCTACTTTTGGTTTTTTTGCCATAATTTAAAAAGATTGAGAAAAATTTATAAGATTCTACCGCAAAGCCGCCTAACAGTGAACAGTAACCGTTTAAAATCAAGCGACAAGCGGTTAAATTTGCGAAAAATTTTGCAAAAATAACCGCTTGCCATTGTTACTCAAGCATATCCGCCAATAAGAATTGTAATACCGCATCCATACGTAAATGCGGAATCGGTTCGCCATAGGCGAGCGGTTTAGGTTCGAATTGGTCGAACTCAAAACGGTTAAATTGCCAATAATTTGCATCCGGTAAGCGGCTTGGTACCGTGCCGGGGTAAAGCGTCACTTGCTTTTTATCGGTTGAACGAATGCCTCGAATCGCTTTAATTTGCGTACCGTTTTGGGTAACCGCCACCGGATCGGTCGCTCGAATTGCCGAAATGGCGTGATAGCCGGTTTCAATACCGTCAAAAGCAGCATGTCGTCCGCCTTCCTGTACTAATTGACGCATCAGACTTTCTAAATTCGGTAGCTGATCGCTAGTGATATGATCCGCTTTGGTCGCAATAAATAATAGCTTATCGATATTGGACGAAAATAGGCGATGAAATAACGAACGATTGCCATAATGAAAATGTTTAAACAATTGCTGCAAGCCGATTTTCATTTCTAAAAATGCCTCTAAGCCGTGGTTTAACGGCGTTAAACAATCGGCAAGAATCACTTGGCGGTCGAATTGTGAAAAATAGTCTTCATAAAACGGTTTAACAATCTTTTGCTGATATTGATTGTAACGTTTTTTAAGCATTTGGAACGTACTGTTTGCCGGCGAGTTCTCGAGTTTTTCCCAATCCGCTTCACTTAAATCTAATAACGGAAAGAACTGAAAAACCGGCGCACCTTTTGAATTTTCAGTCGGTAATACAAATCGTCCCGGCTGAATATATTGCATACCGGCTTGTTTACATTCCAACAAATAAGCCGTGTAAATTTCGCTTAATTCGGCAAGTTGGTTTTCGTCCGCTTTGGCAAAAAGATCTAATTTTTTGACCGCTTGTAACCAAGGCTGCGCCAGTTCCGCACGTTTTCCTTTATGCACTAATTGCTGAGCTTGCGACCATTGCTTGAAAGATTGTGTGAGTAGTGGTAAGTCCAGCAGCCATTCGCCCGGATAATCGAAAATATCCAAGTAGAGCGTACCGGTTTCTTTTAAATGTTTGATTAAACCGTCTTGGCGTTGGTAGCGGATCGCTAAGCGAATTTCGCTGATACCGGTGGTGGAAGGCGCCCATACCGGCGGATCATTTTCCAAACATTGACGGTTTTTATCGTATTCAAAACGAGGAATGGTTAAATCACCTTGTTCAACTCGTTTCACCGAGAGAATTTGCCCGTTGCGTGCCGCACCGAATAAATTGACGTGTGCATGGCGGTCTTTATTGATATGCAATAGCTGATCGACAAAACTGGTAATAAATGCAGTTTTGCCGCTACGGCTTAAACCGGTCACGGCAAGGCGAAGATGATTATCTAAACCACGTTGCACAAATTTGTGCAGTTTACTTTGGATTTTGTTAAACATTTCTCGAATATGCTGTAAATTGTTAAAATAAAATGAATTATACAACTAAATAAACGGGATACCTTAATGGAAAATGAAATCGAGCTAAAAATCATGCTAAAAGCGGAGAATGTAGAAGCATTGGCGGATTGGTTTACGCAACAGAATGTTTTGTCGCAAGCGACCGATATATTAGGGAATACTTATTTTGATACGCCGGAACAGTTTTTTGCCCAGCAAAAAATGGGTTTGCGAGTGCGTAACCATAATCAAAAGTACGAGATGACTTTAAAAACGAAGGGTGAGATTGTCGATGGTTTGCATATTCGCCCCGAATATAACTTACCGTTGGAAAGCTATCAGCCGGATTTCAAGCGGTTAAATTCGCACTTTAATTTGCAAATTCCGCAAGCGGAACAGATTGCGCAGCAGCTTTCGCCGACTTTCAGTACCGATTTTACTCGCCGTAAATGGCTAATTGGGCTTAATCAATCGCAAATTGAAGTGGCGTTGGATCAAGGTATGATCAAAAACGGTTTTGGAGAAGAAACGATTTGTGAATTGGAGTTGGAACTTAAAAGCGGCAGCCTAAATGATATCTTGTTGTTATTAATGCAAATGCCACGTAAAGACGGTATGTGGTTTAGCAATTTAAGCAAAGCGCAGCGAGGCTATTTAGTTGGACAAGCGGTTAAATTTAAGCAACAAATTAGCAAGGCAATCGAGAGTAGTTCCGGCGAGGTATTATTGCAACAACTAGCGGATTATATTCGTACCGTTAAGCAAGATTTGGAAGTATTAGGCTATTTTAATCAATTAGCCGGTTTGCAATTAAACAGTTGGACGCAAGCGCAGCAATATTTAACAAGCAAAGTCTATTTTGAAGAAAATCTAGCAAAAATCGAACAACGTTTAGCAAAAAACTAAAAAAGAACGCCACTATTATATAGTTATATAGTGGCGTTTGCTTTATTTGGTTACTTCAAATGTTTGAGGTGGGAAAATAATATCATTCACTTGAATGGTTAAGCTGTATTTTCCTTTCGGGTCACTCTTTTCAAATCGCCAACAGTTATCTACGCGTTCATTATTTGAACTTGGCATACGAGTGGTAATTTTATGCGTTAAGCGATCCGCAGAAGTGCTTACGCTGCCGGCAGCAGAGCCGAATTTTGAGGGCGCCGGAGATTTAAAAATCTCAACCACTTCATTCGTAGCTTTAAACGGCATATTAAAAGCCACCCAGCAAAGCTGATGCGTTTTGCTTAATGAAAGTTTATTATTTTCAACCGCTCTTCCGACTTTATTACTCATATCCAATACTTGTAGTTTCAGCATAGGTTGCATAGTCGGTGCTTTTGTTTCGGCATGACCGGCAATACTGATACAGCTTAAAGCGATAGCAAGTAGTTTTTTCATAAATTGTTCTTCGATGTATTGTTTTGATGTGCTTCTCTTAAACGATTAGCAATAATTTGAATTGCTTCGCCGCTACTTACGCCTTGCGCCATCAATTCTTGAATTTGTTCAACCGCAGCTTGTTGCTGCTCGTGTGTTAAAGACAATAATGCATTATCCATATTAGTTTATATCAGATTGAAAGAATATTGGGAAATTCCAGTTAAAGGTAAGAAATACATTTTGCCATTGTTCGTCAAGCGGTGCAAAAATTTCGATTTTCTGCGCGCTTTTCGGATGCGTAAATTTCAAAAAATGCGAATGTAGCATTAATCGGTCGCAACCGGTTTGCTCGGTTAGAGTACGATTTTGGTGTAAGTCACCATATTTAGTATCGCCCATAATCGGATGAAATAGATGCTTCATATGGCGGCGCAATTGGTGTTTACGTCCGGTTTTCGGTAATAATTCAACCAAACTGTAACGTGCCGTTTGGTATTTCCCCGCCGGATAGGGCATTTCGACACTTGCAAGATTTTGGTAAAAAGTGACCGCTTGTTGCGCTTCTTTCGGTTGCGAAAACTTATCGGCAATTTTGTCTAAAATGACTTTTAGCGGATAATCGATCTCGCCTTTATCGAGCAGATAACCTCGCACTACCGCTAAATAGCCTTTTTCCATTTGGTGCTGTTCAAACTGTTCGCTCATTAGGCGAGCCATCTCACTATTTAGCGCAAACAATAACACACCGGAAGTCGGGCGATCTAAGCGATGAATCGGGAAGACGTGCTGACCGATTTGATCACGTAATGTTTGCACCGCAAATTGCGTTTCGTGTTTATCCAACCACGAGCGATGCACTAACATTCCCGCCGGTTTATTAATCGCAATCAGTTCATCATCACGATATAAAATCTCAAGTTCCATTTAGTCCTTTAATAATAATTCAATCAATAACACCGGCTGATGAATCGCTTTTAAATAGCTTTCGTCTTTTAGGGCTTCTTCCAAGTAAGGCGTAATCGAAAAGTTGTGGGGTAAATCCGCACCGGCGTCTAAAAGTGCGTGCATCCGAGGAATAAAAATCCATTGTAACCATTGAGTCGGGCTAAGCGTTCCGATACAAAACGGCTGATCGTTGGCTAAATCTTCCAAGCTTGGTGCAACCGCATCCCATTGCTTATGCGTACGTAATGCAATTTCTAAATCGGTTAAGTGTTGTCTAACTTTGGTTTTCATATTTAATTAAGTTCGTTAATCCAGTTTGGGTAAATCAGGTTTAAGGTACGTTCCATAGTTTCATAAACGGCTTTCGCAATAAACTCCGTGATCGGTTGATAATTGCCTAAATCACCTAATGCCAATGCACGATAATAGTCAGCTCGATTCTCCGCTTTTAAAATAGTCACTTGGAAACCGGCTTTCATTAATTCTAAATTCATCAATAAACGCCCGGTACGTCCATTACCATCAATAAAAGGGTGAATCGCCACAAATTTGTTATGTAGCATAGCAATGCGTTCAATCGGTTCCAATATATTGAGATTTTCTTGGTTCCAATGCATTAATTCTTCCATTTGCGGATGAACTAAAAAAGGTTGTGGCGGTTGATGTTCCGCACCGTTAATGACTACCGGTACATTTCGGTATTGCCCAGCTTCTCGTGCGTTATCGGTTTTTTGTAGTAACAAATAATGGAAATTTTTTATTGTCGCTTCTGTTAGCGGTACATTTTCTTTTACGAGATCGGTTAAGTAACCAATCGCCTCTTGATGGTTAATAATATCTAAATGATCTTTAAACGGTTTACCGTTGGCGGTAATGCCACTTTCAAGTAACACGCGAGTTTCAAATATATCTAATGTATTTCCTTCTATCGCATTGGATTGCTGATTATATTTCAGCATTAAATCCGCTTGAATGTTTTTCATTACTGCGACATTGAGAGGACGATGCTTATCAAGCAAAGTCTGCATTTTATGAAGTTTGGTAATAAGCATAGTGAATTTATTGATAAATAAAAATATGTGCCGTATTCTATCATTATCTGTGTTATCCACCAATTCATAATAAAAAGAGAAAATATGCAAAATCAGCCAACTATTCTGCAAAAAATCGTCAAAGATAAAGCCGTTTGGGTAGAGAACAAACAAAAAGCATTTCCACTTTCACAATTCCAACATCAAATTATTCAAGCCGACCGAGATTTTTATGCGGTATTAGCGACAGCTTCGCACCAAGTACCCGCTTATATTTTGGAATGTAAAAAAGCCTCGCCGTCCAAAGGATTAATTCGTGCCGAGTTTGATTTGGATGCAATAGCGCAAGTCTATAAACATTACGCTTGTGTGATTTCCGTGCTGACGGACGAACAATATTTCCAAGGCGATTTTCGTTATATTGAGCAAGTTAAGCGTCAAACAACACAGCCGGTTTTATGCAAAGACTTTATGATTTCGCCATATCAGGTGTATTTGGCTCGTTATTCGAATGCGGATGCAATTTTGCTGATGTTATCGGTGCTAGATGACGAAACTTATCGCACATTGGCGGAGTTAGCACATTCTTTAGGTATGGGTGTTTTAACCGAAACCAGTACCGAGCAAGAATTTGAACGAGCGTTAGCGTTAGGCGCAAAAGTGATCGGTGTGAATAACCGTGATTTGCATACGCTGACGGTTGATATGAATCGCATTATACGTTTGGTGGATAAATATCAGGATCAAATTCCGGCAGATGTCCGTTTGATTTCCGAATCGGGTATTTATGATCATATGCAAGTGAAAGCCATCAAACCGTTTGCACACGCATTTTTAATCGGCAGCAGTTTGATGGGCAGTTCCGATTTAAATAATGCGGTACGTTCGGTAATTTTCGGCGAAAATAAGGTATGCGGATTAACTCGCCCGCAAGATGTAAAAGCAGTGTATGAAAACGGCTTTTTATACGGAGGATTAATTTTTGCTGAAAATTCGCCTCGCCAGTTATCATTACGCCAAGCGCAAGAATTAGTGGTGAATGCGCCATTGCGTTATGTCGGCGTATTCCAAAATCAAGCGGTCGAATTTGTCGAAAAAATAGCAAAACAGCTTGAGTTATATGCGGTGCAGTTGCACGGTACGGAAGATGAAGCCTATATTACCGAATTGTCTGAAAAATTAGCCGGAAAAACGCAAATCTGGCAGGCAATTTCGGTGGATGTTCAGGCGGAAACGGTTGAGTATCACGATAATCCGTTAGTGGCCCGTTATATTCTGGATAGCAAACACGGCACACAGCAAGGCGGTACGGACAAGGTATTCGATTGGAATATTATTCCAAGCGAATTAAAACAAAAAGCAATACTTGCCGGTGGGATTTCGGTTGAAAATATCGAACAGGCTCTAGCACAAGGTTGTTTAGGCGTTGATCTTAATTCCGGTGTAGAGCAGCGTAAAGGCGTAAAAGATTTAGCAAAAATTACTGCTTGCGCAGAGAAAATTCTCAAAGCCTAAGAATTGTGATAGACTTTAGCAAATAACACTTAACCAAGAGAGGAGAGGAAAAATGGGTACTTTAGGTTATTCAATGATGGCTGTTGTAGGCGCATTAGGTATGATCGTAGTCTTCGCTTACAATATCTTCTAATATGTTACTGCGGAAAAGCACGGAAAGCACAGAATGTTATCAGTAACTTCCGTGCTTTTCCGTTTATTTCGTGGTAAATGTTATGAACAAACTCAGTTTCGCATCTCTTTCTTTCAATTCAAATAATACCCCCGTTTCCGAACAATTCGACGATATTTACTTCTCCACCCAAGACGGTCTTGAAGAAAGCTATTATGTTTTCCAAGATGGCAATCAACTTTGGCAAAAATGGCAAACTCATACGAGTGAATCTTTTGTGATTGCCGAAACCGGCTTTGGCACCGGACTGAATTTTTTGGCGGTTGCCGATAAGTTTCAGCAGTTTTTAAGTGAGTTCCCCAATAGCAAACTTAAGCGTTTATATTTTATTTCGTTTGAAAAATTTCCCCTCACTTCTGAGCAATTAGCGACCATTCATAAAAATTACCCGCAATTTGCAACACTTTCACAAAAAATGACCGCCTGTTGGCAACCGCGCCAAACCGGCTGTCAGCGCTATCATTTTGAACAAATCTATCTTGATGTATGGTTCGGCGATATGTTAGACAATTTACCGCAATTAGGCGACTTGTATAGTAATCAAATTGATGCGTGGTTTTTAGACGGCTTTTCACCGGATAAAAATCCGGAAATGTGGAATGAAACGCTTTATCGTCAAATGTTCCGTTTAACGAAAAACGGTGGCAGTTTTGCAACGTTTACTGCCGCAAGTACGGTGAGAAAGGGCTTACAAGCAGTCGGATTTGAGGTCAAAAAACGCAAAGGCTTTGGCAAAAAACGAGAAATGCTGTGGGGCGAAAAACCGCAACAAAGCGAAACTATACCGGTAAATTATCCGTATTTTTATAGCGAGCCACAAACCGAGGCGAATGATATTGCGATTGTCGGTGGTGGTGTTGCCAGCCTGTTTGTCGCGTTATCACTACTGGAAAAAGGCAAAAAAGTCACACTTTATTGCAAAGACAATGCGTTGGCACAAAATGCTTCCGGCAATTTGCAAGGTGCGATTTACCCTCAACTGAGTGACGATGACGCACGTAATATCCGTTTTTATGTGCATTGCTTCGATTATGCGTTGCAACGTTTGGCACAAATTGAACCGCTTGTTAATTTCGAGCATGCTTTAACCGGTGTAGCGTTATATGCCTATAACGATAAAACGGCGAAGAAATTGGAAAAAATAGCTCGGCAAACTAATGATGATAGTTTGTTTAAGCTATGTAATGCGGCTGAGTTAAGTGAAAAAATCGGGCTGAACGTGCCGAACGGCGGTGCGTTTATGCCGCAAAGCGGTTGGTTATCACCGATACAATTTGTACAAGGTACGTTTGCTTATTTACAAACGAAAGGATTACAGATTGTGCTAAATCACGAAGTGAAAGATCCTCAATTTAGTGAAGGGAAGTGGCAGTGGCAGCACAATGGCAAAACCTTTAGTCATCAGATTTTAGTGTTGGCAAACGGGCATACTCTCACGCAATTCCAGCACGCGCAGGGGATTCCATTGTATCCGGTGCGTGGGCAAGTCAGCCAGATTCCGACCACACCGGCTCTACAGCAGCTAAAATGTGTGGTGTGTTATGACAGTTATTTAACCCCAGTTTCTAAAGCCAATACTCATTGTATTGGTGCCAGCCATGTGCGCGATAATGCCGAAACGCATTTTTCGCCGGAAGAGCACCATGAGAATGTAGCAAAACTTCAGCAAAATTTGACCGTTTGTGATTGGACGGGCAATATCGATCTTTCACAAAATCTTGCTAGACAAGGGGTAAGGGCTGCATTGCGAGATCGTGTGCCGATGGTTGGGCAAATGCCGAATTTTAGCCTTCAAAAAGCACAATATCAGAATTTGTATAATCAGCTACGCCGTAAACAAGCGGTTGAAAATGCAGAAAATTTTGCAAATTTATATCTAGTGAACGGCTTAGCTTCGCGAGGCTTAACTACCGCACCGTTATTAGGCGAAATGCTAGCGAGTTTGATCTGTGATGAACCGTTACCAATCAGTGAAGATATTTGGCACGTACTAAGCCCAAATCGTACTTGGATACGAAAATTGTTGAAGGGATCAAAAGTAGAATAGTTAAAAAAACAAAACCTCGAATAATGATATTCGAGGTTTTTTTGTTGGTTGTAAAAACGTACTGTCTTTACTATAATTTACAAGTTTTAGCAATAAAGCTAAAACGAGCTGGTGGCGACCTTTAATCCCACCAACTTTGAAGAGGATAACCAAATGTTTAAATACATTATCCTAGTTATTTTCTTGTTAGTCTTGAGCTCGCCAGCCTACTAATAAGAAATAACTCAACTGAGCGGTTAATCCGTTCAGCTCTTCAAATCATAAGTTGTTAAGCACTCGTTGTCAAATACAATGCTTAATCGCAAGGTAAAATTTTAATTGCTAAACCACCGGTTGAAGTTTCACGGTATTTAGCATTCATATCTTTACCGGTTTCATACATAGTTTCGATCACTTTATCTAAAGTTACACGAGGCTGCGATGTTAAGCGTAAAGCCATACGACTTGCATTGATCGCCTTAACCGAAGCAATAGCATTACGTTCGATACAAGGTACTTGCACTTGTCCTCCTACCGGATCACAGGTTAAGCCGAGGTTATGTTCCATTGCGATTTCGGCAGCGATACAAACTTGATCAGGTGTTCCGCCCATAATTTCGGTTAAACCGGCGGCCGCCATCGAACAAGCTACGCCGACTTCACCTTGACACCCCACTTCCGCACCGGAAATAGACGCATTCATTTTGTATAACGTGCCGACAACGCTACACGCCAATAAATAACGCTCGATCGTTTCTTGATTAAGCGGTGCGATAAATTGCTGATAGTAAGCCAATACTGCTGGTACAATACCGCAAGCACCGTTAGTCGGTGCGGTAACAACACGTCCGCCCGCCGCATTTTCTTCATTCACTGCAAGCGCAAACATATTTACCCAGTCAATAATTTGCATCGGGTCAGTATTAAATTTGCCAGTTGCTTCTAATGTTCTGCGTAAAGACGGCGCGCGGCGTACCACTTTTAATGGACCGGGCAATAATCCTTCCGTGTGTAAACCGTGTTGGATACAGTCTTCCATCGTTTTCCAAATTTTTGCAAGATAATCAGAGATTTCTTGTTTCGGACGCAGAGCCGTTTCGTTTTTCCATACTAAACTGGAAAGCGGTAATCCTTGTTCTTTACAATGCTTAAGTAAATCTTCCGCATTTTTATAAGGGAACGGCACCGATACGGTATCGTCGGCTTGACTGTCAAAATTTTCATCATCAACAATAAAACCGCCGCCGATAGAATAGAAAGTTTTTTCAAACAACAGTGTTTCGCCTTCAAACGCTTTTAAAATCATTCCGTTTTCATGACGAGCTAAGAAATCGTAATGAAAAGGCATATCTTTATAGAAATCGAATGTGATGGTTTTTGCCATTTCAGGTACAGCTTCAGCAACAACTAATTTGCTTTCTTGCTTCACTTGTTCGATAACACTGTCAATTCGTTCGATATCCACATTATCCGGTAAATAACCCATTAAGCCCATAACTACCGCAATATCGGTGCTATGTCCTCGACCGGTTAGCGCAAGCGAACCGTAAATATCGACCTGCAAGCGGTCTGTTTTAGCCAAAAGTTTGCGAACCAGTAATTCATCAATAAACTGTTTGGCGGCTTTCATCGGCCCGACCGTATGTGAGCTGGAAGGGCCTATGCCTACTTTAAAAATATCAAATACACTAATCATAATATCTAAAACACTCTATGTTAAAAAGGCAATAAACACCAAAGATATATTAGGTTTATTGCCTGAAAATTGGAAAGGGAGCGATTATACAGCGATTATAATAATCCGTACACAATCGCTGAAATAGCGACGGTTCCCATCACGGCAACAAAAGTATTGCTGACGATACTGCTTTTATATTTTGCTAATGCCGGCACGGTGTAAATGGCATAAACCGGCATAATAAACAGAATCATCGCAATAATCGGACCACCTAAACTTTCGATAAAACCGAGAATACTCGGGTTAATGGTTGCTACAATCCATAATGTGATAAAGAAAACAACCGCAGTAATTTTTTTGAATTTAGCCGATTCAATCGGTTTATCACGTAATTGATTCACTAACCCCTCTAAACCTTCACGCGCACCTAAATAGTGGCCGAAGAAAGAACTACCGATTGCTAAGAATGCCACGAAAGGTCCGAAGTAAGAAATAATCGGATTATCGAATTTATTCGCTAAGTAAGATAAAATCGAAATATTTTGTGCTTTGGCTTGTGCTAATTCTTCAGGTGTTAGTGTAAGTACACAACTGAATACAAAGAACATAACGAATAACACTAAGATCATTGCAGTTGAACGTAATACTTTGCTAGATTCAACTTCAGTTTTTTGCGGATCTTGATAATGTTTTTGTTGTGAAAGCGCAAATGATGAAATTGCCGGTGAATGGTTAAAAGCAAATACTAATACCGGAATCGTTAGCCATAAGGTAGTTAAGAAATCACCTGTGCTTGGCATTTGTTGTAATGCCGCACCATTCCATTCTGGAATCAGGTAAATAGATAAACCGAACAAGATTAACACTAACGGATAAACTAAGTAAGTGGTGATTTTTAACATCGCTTGTTCACTCAGTAACATTACGCTAATCATAACGGCAATTAATACGCCCGAGAGTAATGCGCGAGGCGGAACAGCCATCTGTAATTGGTTTTCAATAAATGAGCCGATCGTATTGGTGATACCGACACCATAAATTAATAGAATCGGGAAGATCGCAAAGAAGTAGAGTAAGGTAATAAATTTACCGGCGTTTTCGCCGAAATGTTCACGTACTACGTTGGTAATATCGCTACCCGGTTTGCCGGAAGACAGCACGAAACGAGCCAATCCTCGGTGTGCCAGATAAGTCATCGGCCCGACTAATAAGGTCATGACAATCAGCGGATAAAAACCGCTCATACCGGCGTTAATCGGTAAAAATAATACGCCTGCACCAACGGCAGTACCGAACAGATTTAGCACCCAAGTGAGGGAAAAACGATGAGATGGCGTAGCCATAAGATTCTCCTATTTAAATGTTAGAGTTATAAATTTATAAAATTTTGGACGCATCATAATCTTTCGGTTATATGAAACAAGTCAAAAATGTCAATTTTATGATCTAGCTAAAACTTTTATCATATTTAGATAATTATTTGATTATTCTTTATTTATTTAGTGATTAAAACTGCTTAACTTTGTTTTTTAAGCGTTAAATTTTTTACTTTTCTCTTTTGATTTATTAATGGATTGAAATAATTTACAAAATTGTAATGCATACGATTTATTAGTTATAAGAATGTTGATTTTGTTATTTCAAATTTATCTAAAAATGCCGTATGTTCGGCAAAATCAATCTATTTAAGGATTTTTTTATGCGCTTTTCTAAGATTTTTTTCGCCCTACCTTTTATTAGTTTCTCGTCTTTTTTAGCGGCAGCGCCGGCACATACTTTAGTAAATTGTGTCGCTACCGCTCCTCAAAAGTTAAGCCCGGCAATTACCAATGATGCGAATGATTTTAACGCCAGCTCGCAGCAAATTTATGATCGTTTATTGGCATTCAAAGCCGGTAAAATCGAGGTTGAGCCGAGTTTGGCGGAAAAGTGGGAAGTGAGTGAAGACGGTTTAACCTATACTTTCCATCTACGTAAAGACGTACCGTTTCACAGTAATAAGTTATTCACCCCAAGTCGCAACTTAAATGCCGATGATGTGGTATTTTCTTTTCAACGTCAGGCGGATAAAAGTCACCCTTACTACAATGTTTCCGGCGGCACTTATTTCTATTATCAATGGATGAATCTACCGAAAATTTTAAAATCGGTTGAGAAAGTTGATGATTATACGGTGAAAATGACGCTGAATCAGCCGAATAGTCCGTTTTTGACAACAGTTGCAATGGATTTCTTATCAATTTATTCCAAAGAATATGCGGATAAATTATTAGCGGAAGGCAAGCCGGAATTATTGGATCAACAGCCGATTGGCACGGGACCGTTTGAATTTCAAGTTTATCAAACCGACCAAGCGGTACGTTATAAAGCGAACCCGAATTATTGGCAAGGTAAAGCAAAATTTGAGCGATTAATTTTTGCGATTAGTCCTGATGCCGGTACACGCTATGCCAAACTGAACGCCGGTGAGTGTGATGTGATTGATTTCCCGAATATCGCCGATATTGCACAAATGAAACAAGATCCTAAAGTGACGTTATTTGAGCGTGAAGGGTTAAATTTAGCTTATCTCGGACTCAATACCCAAAAAGCAGCATTAGATAATGTGAAGGTGCGTCAAGCACTACAACACGCTACCGATAAAAAAGCGATTGTCAATGCGGTGTTCCAAGGCGGCGGTACGGTAGCGACGAATCCGTTCCCAAATTCGGTGCTTGGTTATAATGAAAATTTAGCTCAGTATGAATTTGATTTGGAAAAAGCGAAAAATCTATTGGCGGAAGCCGGTTATTCGAACGGTTTTGAAACCGAAATCTGGGTGCAACCGGTGGTGCGTCCGTCAAATCCGAATCCAAGACGTACCGCAGAAATTATTCAAGCGGATTGGGCGAAAATTGGGGTAAAAGCGAAATTAGTCAGCCACGAATGGGCGGATTTTAATAAGCGAACTCGTGAAGGCGAATTTTCAGCCGGTACTTACGGTTGGACGAGCCGTAACGGTGATCCGGACAATTTCCTGTTCCCGTTATTAAGCAAAGAAAATATTCCGGGCACCAATTATTCCCGTTGGACGGATAACGAATTTGAGGGCTTATTACAAAAAGCGGTACAAACACAGAATACTGCTGAACGTCAGCAGTTATATCGACAAGCGGTCGAAATTTTCCAAAAAAATACACCGATAATTCCGATTGCCCATGCGATTAACTATGTTCCGGTCAGCAAACGTGTGCAAGGCTTTGTACAAAGCCCGTTCGGTTATACTTATTTCTATAATGTGAGCCTAACGGAATAATATATCTTAAACTTTACAAAGTTTAATTGAAATTTAACCGCTTGTTGTTACTTAAAAACGCACTAAATTTTAGGATTTAGTGCGTTTTGTGCTATTAAGTCGGTCGTACGCCTAATGCGTGGCAAATCGCATAGGTTAATTCGGAGCGATTCAGTGTGTAGAAATGGAAATCTTTTACACCTTCTTTTGAGAGAATTTTAACCATATCCATGGCAATACTGGCGGCAACCAAATTTCGAGTAGTCTGATCATCATCTAATCCTTCATACATTTTGTGCATCCAATGCGGTACTTTAACATTGGTAATTTTTGCCATTTTTTGTAATTGTTTAAAATTCGTGACCGGTAAAATGCCCGGAATGATTTCCACATCAATTCCAACGGTTACGCAACGATCACGGAATCGAAGATAACTGTCAATATCAAAAAAGAATTGGGTAATCGCTCGATTAGCACCGGCTTCCACTTTTTGTTTTAAGTAAATCAGGTCGGATTGTGCCGATTTGGCATCCGGATGTACTTCGGGATAGGCGGCAACCGAAATATCAAAATCCGCCACTTCTTTTAATAATTTGACTAAATCGGTCGCAAAAAACGGTTGCTTAGTATAACCGGCAGGCTCGTCACCTCGTAATGCGACAATATGGCGAATACCGTTTTCCCAGTAATCCTTAGCGATTTCACGAAGTTGATCGGGTGTGGCGTCTATTCCGGTTAAATGCGGTGCGGCAAGTAAGCCGGTATCTTGTTGAATACGTTTTACAATCGAATGCGTACGTTCTCGCTCGCCTGAATTTGCCCCATAGGTAACGGAAACGAATTTAGGTTTAAGCGGAGCAAGTCGATGAATCGAATCCCAAAGCAACGTTTCCATTTTTTCGTTTTTAGCGGGGAAAAATTCAAAAGAAGCGTTAATATTGCCGTTTAAATCGGCAAGGGTATGATTTAAATGATCAATTTCTTTTGCATAGCTCATAATAAGTGTCTCCGTTTTATTCTGATTGTGATGAGAACACTGTAAAATGCCGAGCTAATTAAATCAATTTCATTATTTTCATATTTTTTATTAATCAAATTCATTTATGGAAGTGAAGTAATTATGAATCAAATTCATGTAGAGATATAAAATTTTTCAAGAACCAAATAAACGGAAGTTTGTTAAAATAAAAAAAACGTTATATTTATATATTAGGAATGATTACTATGTCTAAACTTTTCCCCAACGCAACACAACGTACTTCCGCACCTTACCGTTTTGATATCGTAGGGAGTTTTTTACGTACCGATCCGATTAAACAGGCTCGTCAGCAATGTTCATGCGGCGATATTTCCTGTGCGGATTTAACTCAAGTAGAAGATGCGGAAATAGCAAAATTAGTTGAACATCAAAAATCTGTCGGCTTACACGCAGTAACTGACGGAGAATTTCGCCGTACGTTTTGGCATATGGACTTTTTAGCCGCATTAGACGGTATTCAGGAAGTGGACGCAGAGAAGTTCTCGGTACAATTTAAACATCACAGCGTACGTCCGAAAACGATTAAAATTGTCGATAAAGTGGATTTTTCTGAATCACATCCGTTTGTAGAACATTTCCGTTCGCTACAAAAAATTGCCGGCGAAACGGAGGTGAAATTTACCATCCCTTCGCCGTCAATGTTACATTTAATTACCAATGTTCGTGCGGAAGATTATCAGCCGATTGCACGTTATGAAAATAACAACCAGCTATTGTTAGACGATATTGCCGATGCGTATGTCAAAGCGATGAACGTGTTCTATAAATTAGGTTGCCGTAATTTACAATTAGATGATACCAGCTGGGGCGAATTTTGTGCCGAGGACAAACGTGCAGCCTATAAAGCACGTGGTTTAGATTTAGACCAAATTGCCAAAGATTACGTCTATATGGTTAATAAAATCGTGGATGCAAAACCGGCGGATGATATTGCCATTACGATGCATATTTGCCGTGGTAACTTCCGTTCAACCTGGTTCTCAGCAGGCGGTTATGAACCGGTGGCGGAAACTTTATTCGGTACGTGCCGCATTGATGGTTTCTTCTTAGAGTACGATTCTGATCGTTCGGGCGATTTCAAGCCGTTACGTTTTATTAAAGATCAACAAGTAGTATTAGGTTTAATTACTTCAAAAGACGGTGAATTAGAAAATCGTGATGAAGTGATTGCTCGTATCCAAGAAGCTGCACAATATGTGGACATCAACCAGCTTTGTTTAAGTCCGCAATGTGGCTTTGCATCAACCGAAGAAGGTAATATTCTGACGGAAGAACAGCAATGGGCAAAACTGAACTTTATTCGTGAAATTAGCGAAGAAGTTTGGGGTAAATAATCGCTAAACGGATGATCAAAAGGGCAAGATAAAATCTTGCCCTTTATTTTTGTATTTTGTTTTACTGCTTATCGGCTAAGTAATGAGCACCTAAACTGTGCGGTTCGTTTAGCATCTGAGAAACGACAAGCTGTGCGGTTTTTAGTGCATAAAAGATTTCGATGCCTTGTTGCTGATGATGAGCAAGCGGATTAAAACGTTTTTCGAGCTGTTGCAGTTCGTTCAACAGTAAGGTTAAGTTGGCTTTGGTGCGATACACATTAGCAAAACGAGCCATTTGTTCACGAATTTGTTTGAGTACCGTACTCGCAAGCAGCGTATTATCTCCCATTGGATTGTTTAACTGATTAAGCACTTTTTCAGCCTGTAAACGATAGGTTTCAGTGTTTGCAAGCGGTTGGATTTCAGCAAATTTTTGCAAATTTTTGACCGCTTGTGCCACCGCTCGTTTGGCGAATACTAATCCCCCTCCGACCGAATTACCGCCTAAGCGATTTGCTCCCTCAATACAATGGGCTATTTCGCCAATCGCAAATAATCCGGCGACACAGGATTCGCCATACTCATCAATCTCAATTCCGCCGTTACAGCTATGTGCAAATGGCGCAATCGCAATTTTATCTTTAACCAAATCTATCCCGACTTCTTGGCGTAACCAATTAAGATAAACCGTATAAAACTCTTGCTTATCTTGATAAAGCTCTGGGCTATAGTGCAGGTAAATGCCTTTTTGCTGTGGGTTAGTCAATAAATGCTTCATCATCACCAAATCAAATTCGACACAAGGGAAATCCACACTAAACGGCGCATAATGGCTACGGGCTAACATCATCTGTTGAAATTGTGTTTCGGTTAGATGAGGAAATAGGTCTTGTCCGTTTTCATCGGTAATTTTAATAACGTACTTCAGCGTATGTTCGCCAAATAACACTTTGTATTTCGGCTCGACAAAAGAGGGGATAAATTGAATAAAAGAAAGATTAACCAGTTTCGTACCGGCTTGTTGAGCGATGGAATGTGTTGAGCCGATAATATCTGCCGGGTAAAGATTGTCTTTATACAAGCCGGCAATCCCCCCGCTGGCTAAAATGATTTGGCTGGTTTTGCAAAAAATATAGCAAATTTGACCGCTTGTATTCAGGCTAAATACCGCACCTTGTACTTGATTTTGTTCGGTAACAATATGCAGTAAGGTCGTTTGTTCATAAACGTCGGTAGATTGGCTATCAAGAATTTGTTTCGTCCGTTGAGCGGCTTCTCGCCAATGATTAATTAGATAAATAGGACGGGGATACTCGGCGAAACAGGCCGGGCGATTATCGTTGCGTAGCCAAGGTTTAAAGCCGATTTTTGCGAGTAATTCAATCGCTTGGGGCGAATCTTCGATATAGGCTTTCACTACTTTCGGATTCGTTCTGCCGTTGCCGACACGTTCAATATCTTGCCGGAATTTTTCCGTATCATTTTCGCCGGTCACTTGAATGCCCAGTGTGGCTTTTAACGGAAAGAAACTTGCTCCCGAACCAATAGGCGTTTTGCTGATTAACGTAGTTTTCATCCCAAGTCGTTCCGCTTCAACTGCCGCCGCAAGCCCGGCAATACCTGAACCGACAATCAGCAAATCAGTATAAATCGTTTGGGTAATTTGAATTGAGTGCATAATCAGTATAAGTAAAAGGGCAGGATAAACCTGCCCTGAATATGAGATAAATTATAATAATGACGGTGCGGCATTAATCAGCGTACGAGTGTATTCCTCTTTCGGCGAATTAAATACTTCGCTTGAACTGCCGGTTTCCACCACTTTTCCGCCGTTCATCACCACAATGCGATCCGAAACTTGGTGTACGGTTTGTAAATCGTGGGAGATAAATACCATTGCAAGATTCAGCTCTTTTTTAAGATCAGCAAGTAAATTTAATACTTGCGCCCGTACCGATACGTCAAGTGCAGAAGTCGGTTCATCGGCAACAATCAGTTTCGGATTGAGCGCTAAGGCTCTGGCAATGGCGACACGTTGTTTTTGCCCACCGGATAAACGGGTCGGCTCTACTAAAGCGGCGGAACGAGGTAAACCGACTCGAGAGAGTAATTCGTACACTCGTTTTTCTCGTTCGTGCGGTTGCAATACGTTATGAATATCCATCGGATCTTTTAAAATATCCAATACACGCATACGAGGATTGAGAGCGGTTGCCGGATCTTGGAAAATGACTGAAACTTGACGACCGAACTGTTTACGGGCTTCGGTGCTGCCGTATTTCATTTGTAAGCCGTTAAATTTGACCGTGCCGGAAGTCGGTTTTTGTAAACCGATCATAATACTGGCTAAGGTCGATTTACCGCAGCCGGATTGGCCGACTAACCCGACCGTTTCCCCCGCATAGATTGATAAACTGACATTATCTACCGCTGTGAATTTTTTCGGATTAAACAAAGTCCCGTCTCTAGAGGCAAATTGCATCACAATATCGGATAATTCAAGAATCGGTTGTTCTTTTAACACTTTCATACTCATGACTTATCCCTCCACGCGTTTTTCTTGTGTTGCTAAATGTGATGCCCAAAAATGTTGCGGGTGATCCTCGGTGGCAACCAGTTGTAAATGTTGCTCCGGATCTGCTTCCGGACGTAATGAACGGCTGGCGAAGCGGTCACCTTTCGCAAAGTCGAATGGTGACGGTACGCTGCCCGGAATTTGATATAAGCGTTCGGCACGTAATTCGGTTGAGAGAACCGAACCGAGTAAACCTCGGGTATATTCGTGAGTCGGATTGGCTAAGAGCGGTGTAGTCGGTGCGGCTTCAACCACTTGACCGGCATACATTACTGTGATGTGGTGTGCCATTTGTGCCACAAGTGCAAGATCGTGGCTGACGAATACCATCGCAAAACCGAGTTTTTCACGTAATTCATTTAAGAGTTTGATCACTTCCGCTTGTACCACAACATCGAGCGCAGTGGTCGGTTCATCTGCGATTAATAATTTAGGCTCACGAGCGAGTGCCATGGCAATTAAGACTCGCTGACGTTGTCCGCCTGAAAGCTCGTGTGGATAACGGTTAAGCGTTTTTTCCGGATCGAGTTTTACCCATTGCAATAAAGTCTCTGCGCTTTGCTTTCCACCACGGCTAATTAACTGTGCCATTTGATCTTTGATTCGCATAGACGGGTTAAGCGCACTTAACGCATCTTGGTAAATCATTGAAATTTCATGACCTCGAAGCTCATTTAATTGATCAGATTTAAGTAAATCATACTGTTTACCGCTACGATCAGTAAATAAGATTTCACCGGTGATCTGGGCGGTTTTCGGTAATAAACCCATGATAGAGAATGCCGTGATAGATTTACCACAACCAGATTCCCCAACTAAGCCCATGGTTTCACCTTCATGTACAGTAAAGCTGATGTTATCAACCAACGGAATTTCACCGTAACGATTCGGGAAGCGAATTGATAAATTTTTCACTTGTAAAATCGGTTTCGCATTGGCATTTAATTGCATACGGTCAGTACGAGCGGTTTCTTTTTCACGTAATTTCAGTAAATAACGTTTTAAGGCGAGCGTTTCTGCCATCGCTTCTTGCACATCGGTAGAAAGCGGTTTTGCGACATCTTCTTTGGTTTTTGGTGATGTTTTAAGTTTTGGATTCACTAACGCATCGGTTAAACCTTCCGCCAAGATATTTAATGCTAATACGGTAAGCAGAATCATAATTCCGGCAAAAGTGGTCGCCCACCAGAAACCGCTTAAGACGAGGTTACGCCCTTCCGATAAGATATTGCCCCAAGACGGGAACGGCGGTTGTACGCCCGCACCTAAGAATGAAAGAGACGCTTCAAATACGATGGCATCCGCCACCATTACTGTGGCAAACACTAACACCGGTGCGGCAGTATTACGTACAACGTGTTTAACTAAAATATAAGTACGGCTACCGCCTAACACACGTTCGGCACGCACGTAATCTTCTTCCCATTGGGATACGACATTCGCACGTACCACCCTTGCAAGCTGCGGTGTATAAACGACCGCTATGGTAATGATAATCACCGGAACGGAGTTACCAAAAGTCGCAAGTAATACTGCGGCAAGAGCAATGCCCGGAAACGCCATCAAAATATCCATTAACCGCATGATCACTTCGTTACCGAATTTGTCTGCGGTTGCAGCGGTTGCACCTAAAATACCACCGAATAAGATAGCGACACCCACCGCACCTAAACCGATAAAGAGTGAAGTTCTTGCTCCCCAAACCATACGAGAAAAAATATCACGTCCTAAACGGTCAGTCCCGAATAGATAGTCACCGCTTGGTGCTTGCACAGGTCTAATGGTTTGTAATGGATCATAAGGGGCGACAATAGGGGCTAAAATTGCAATACAAGCCACAAATAAAATGAAAATCAATGCAATTTTTGAACTGGTTGATAATGCTCTAAATCTAGCTCCACCGTTAGCTAGTCGAGCGGCTAATCCTTGACGAAACATTATAGACTCCGAATTTTTGGATTAATGAGCAAATAGAGAATATCAACAATGATATTAACTAATACGAAGGTAAAGGCGATAGTAAGCACCACACCTTGCACTAAGTGTAAGTCGTGGTTCACGATACCGTTAAAGATAAGTTTACCCATACCAGGTAAATCAAAGATTTGTTCGATAACCACTGCACCACCGAGTAAATAGCCGACTCGTAAACCAAGGACGGTCACCGGAGTAATTAAGGCGTTACGTAAGACATTGTGACGAATTACGGTTGAATAAGGCACACCGTTACCGATGGCGGTACGCACATAATCTTTATCCATTTCTTCTACCATAGTAGTACGCACGACACGAATTAATGAGGCACAAACCGGTACAGCAAGAGCAAGTGACGGTAAAATCATTGAACGAAAATATTCATTCGGATCTTCATTAAACGGTACAAAACCGCCGGACGGTAACCAATCCAGTTTTAAAGAAAAGTATTGAATCAGTAAGATACCAAGCCAGAAAGACGGTGTGGCAACCGCAGCCACCGAAATTAAACGAATCACTTGATCGACCCAACGGTCATGATAAAGCGCAGCAAGAATACCTAATGAGAAAGAAACGATTGCCGCTAAGAATACCCCGATAAAAGTCAGTTGTAAGGTCAGCGGAAATGCTTTAGCAATCATATCAATAATAGGTTGTTCCGGTGGCGTAGTCATACCGAAATCCAAAACGAATAAATTGCCGAGAAAACGAAAATATTGCACGACTACCGGGTCATTTAAGCCATGTTGTTCTCGATAAATTTCTTTAGCGGCTTCACTGGCACTTTCACCTAAAGCAACCGTAGCAGGATCACCCGGTGTAAATTGCAATACGATAAAAACTAAAGCGGTTACGCCCAAAATCATTATCGGTAGAGCAAGCAAGCGGCGAAATAAAAGACGAAGGATAATTTCCATTGGGACTCCCTCTTTATTGTGATAAGAGTAAGAAAAAGCGGTTTAAATTTTGAATATTTTTGTAAGAATGCCCTCTGCAAGCACAAAGGGCATTGTATATCATTATTTACGACCGACGCCTAAGAATGACAAGCCTGTTGTCGGTAACGGTTGGAAATCGGTAAGTGATTTATCGCTCCATGCAGTCGGTAATTTACGATGAACGATCGGGTAAAGCGGCACTTGTTCGGCAATAATATTGATTGCTTTGGTCCATGTTTCTTTTGCACCCGCCGGATTTTTCGCCGCTTCATCCAGTAATTTTTGTACTTCGGCATATTCAGGCGTATTTGCCCAACGGAAACGACGTTTCGGCCATACATCACCACGATACCACCAGCTTAATAACAAGTCTAAGTCATTACCGAATACGGACGGGTCGCCCGGTGCGATAACCACTTCAAACGCACCTTTATCAACGTGCGTGCCGTATAACGCACCGGATTGTAAATGTTGAAGCGTTACTTTCACACCTTTTAACGCATTCCAAGATTCAAGAATAAGCGGCGCACATTCTTTTACCCAAGCGTGATCAGTTGCGAGTAATTCGAATTTTAATTCTTTGATACCCGCTTCCGCTAATAGGCTTTCGGCTTTTGCTTTATCGAAGTCATATTGGTTGGCGGCTTTTACATAATCAGGGTGAGTGTCTTGAACGTAAGAACTTGCCGCTTTCGCATTGCCTAAGAACACAATATCGATTAATTTTTGCGTATCTAAACCGTAATGTAACGCTTGGCGTACTTTCGGGTTATCAAACGGTGCTTTTTCACAGTTAAACATTAAGAATAATAAACCGAATGATTGAACCGATTCGACTTTACCTTTGCGTTTTAAGCGTTCGGCATCGAGATACGGTACGGACTCAATCGCTTGTACACGACCGGATTCTTGTGCGGTGACACGAGCGGCATCGTCGGATAATAAGAACCACGTCATTTTATCTACTTTAGCCGGATACATACCGTTGTAAGCGGTATTCGCTTCAAAGACAATACGGTCGTCTTTGGTTGCAGACACAAATTTATAAGGACCTGAACCGACAGGTTTGGCATCAAAGGCGGATTGACCGGCTTCTACGATATGTTTCGGCACGATTTTGACGATGGTTAAACGTTCTTTAAATAAAGCGAACGGATATTTTAATTTGAATTCGACCACTTTATTGTCAAGTGCTTTTACCGAAGCGATAAACGGAATAAATTGAGCGAACAGTGAGGCTTTCGCCGGATCTAACACACGTTCAAACGAGTAAACCACATCTTCGG
This sequence comes from Actinobacillus lignieresii, assembly GCF_900444945.1. NCBI lineage: Bacteria > Pseudomonadati > Pseudomonadota > Gammaproteobacteria > Pasteurellales > Pasteurellaceae > Actinobacillus > Actinobacillus lignieresii. The sequence continues at coordinate 495,067 of NZ_UFRM01000001.1, forward strand.
TGGTAACCGGTTTACCATCGTGGAAGGTCGCCCCTTCACGTAAGGTAATATGGTATGTTACCTCATCTTTCTGTTCAGGCTCTTTAGCCGCTAAAGCTAAATAAGGTTGGCGAGTTGCCGGGTGTAAATCCACTAAACCTTCAAAGATATGTAAGTTAGCCGCCATTGAAGAGGCGCCGCTTGAAGTAAGCGGGTCAAAACCGGTTGAAATCGGATAAGCGATACCGGCTTCGATAGTTTTACCGGCTGCGGCAAACGCATTATTTGAGAAAGTACCTAAGGTACCGGAGAATGCAAATCCCGCTCCGACACCGGCGAGAAGTTTCATGAAGTGGCGACGTGAGTCGTTATGAGAAAAATGAGAAGTCATAGCACACCTCTTTATGTTTAATTAGATTAGATATATTCAGCACAACCTTAATCTGAACAATGATAGTGTTCTTTTTTAGATTTAAAAATGAAGTGATAAAATCAAAATTAATTCTAAAAATGGATTGAATCTATCATAACAAGTTATTAAAGAGGGTAAAGCCTCTAATGTTAGATTTGTGATCTCTCTCACAGAAAACTTTGCTTTTCAGTTTGAAGACTTTTCGCTATCATCATTTCTATTTAATCAGAGCAATTAGAGCGTGAATTTAGCCCTCCCTCCCTTAAGTCTTTATATCCATATTCCGTGGTGCGTACAAAAATGTCCGTACTGCGATTTCAATTCACATGCACAAAAAGGCGTAATTCCGGAAGCGGAATATATTCAACATTTACTTGCGGATTTATCGCAAGATTTGACCGCTTATCAAACGGCAATCGGCGATCGTAAAATTCATTCGATTTTTATTGGCGGCGGTACGCCGAGTTTATTTTCAGCAGAGGGAATCGCTTATCTACTGGCGGAAGTTGAAAAGCGTATTCCGTTTGAAGAGCATATCGAGATTACTCTTGAAGCAAATCCCGGCACGGCGGAAGCGGAACGTTTTCTTGGTTATGCACAAGGCGGTGTAACACGTATCTCAATGGGGATCCAAAGTTTCGAGCCGGAAAAACTGCTCAAACTTGGACGTATTCACGACTCGAATGAGGCGAAACAAGCGGTCATTTTTGCGCAAGATTCTGCAAAATCCGGTTTGCAAAGTTTTAATATCGACTTAATGCACGGCTTACCGAATCAATCGGTGGCACAAGCACTGGACGATTTACGACAGGGGATTGCGCTCGCACCACCGCATTTGTCGTGGTATCAATTAACCATTGAGCCGAACACGATGTTCTATTACCGTCAGCCGACTTTACCGGACGACGATGAATTATGGGATATTTTCGAGCAAGGTCATCAGTTACTCACCGCTGCCGGCTATGAACAATATGAAACCTCGGCTTATGCGAAAAAAGGTTATCAATGCCGTCATAATCTCAATTATTGGCGTTTTGGCGACTATTTGGCGATTGGTTGCGGAGCGCACGGTAAGATTAGTTATCCGACCGGCGAAATTTACCGCTTCAGCAAAACCAAACACCCGAAAGGTTATATGCGAGGTGAATATCGTTACAGCCAAGATTTGATTGAGCTTGCTGATCGTCCGTTTGAATTTTTTATGAATCGTTTCCGCTTATTGGAGGCGACCCCAAAACAAGAATTTGAGTTCTACACCGGTCTTGATCGTGAAATCGTTAGACCAACAGTGGATTGGGCATTAAGCAAAAATTACATTACAGAAACCGAAAAACATTGGCAGATTACCCAGCACGGTAAGTTGTTTTTAAATGAATTATTGGAAGGTTTTTTAGAATAGCTTTTGCAAAAAAATTCAAAGATTTGACCGCTTGTAGTAGAATACAAGCGGTCTTTTTTTAGGAATTTTTTGCAATGAATACACTTAAAGCAGGCGATAAAGCGCCTCAATTTACTTTATTGGATCAGCACGAACAACCGGTTTCGCTGAGTCAATTTGCCGGTAAAAAAGTATTAGTTTATTTTTACCCGAAAGCCTTAACGCCGGGCTGTACCACACAAGCTTGCGGCTTACGTGACAGTAAATCGGAATTAGATAAATTAAATATCGTAGTGCTAGGTATTAGCCTGGATTTACCGAAAAAATTAGCCCAATTTGTCGAGAAAAAAGCACTGAATTTCACACTATTGTCGGATGCGGATCACCAAGTTGCCGAAGCATTCGGCGTGTGGGGCGAGAAAAAATTTATGGGCAGAACCTATGACGGTATTCACCGAATCAGTTTTTTAGTGAATGAACAGGGCGTGATTGAGCAAGTATTCGATAAATTCAAAACCAATGAGCATCATCAAATGGTAGTCTATTTTGTAAAAGGAACAAAATAATGGCGAATAAAGCGATATTTTTAGATCGTGACGGTACGATTAATATAGATCACGGTTATGTACATCAAATTGACGATTTTCAATTTATTGAAGGTGTCGGCAAAGCGTTAAAGCAGTTACAAGATAAAGGTTATCTATTGGTATTGGTCACCAATCAATCCGGTATTGCGCGCGGTTATTTTAGTGAAGAACAATTTAATCAATTAACGGAATGGATGGATTGGTCGCTGGATGAAGATTACGGCGTTGTGTTAGACGGTATCTATTATTGTCCGCATCATCCGGAAGGCAAAGGCGAATATAAAGAAGATTGCGATTGCCGTAAACCGAAAGCAGGAATGTTTACTCAAGCGATTGCCGATTTGGATATTGATCCGGCACAATCGTATATGGTCGGTGATAAATTAGAAGATCTGTTAGCGGCTGAAGCTGCCGGTGTGAAAACGAAAGTGTTAGTGCGTACCGGTAAACCGGTTACCGCAGACGGCGAAGCGAAAGCCGATCTCGTATTAGACAGTTTAGTGGATTTAGTCCGTTATATTAAATAATAAAGAAAGAAGATGAACTACAACGATAAAACATTATCTGCTCTGAAATTAGGGCAAAAAACCGAATATAAAAGCGAGTATGATCCTACGCTTTTACAGCCTGTTCCCCGTAAATTAAACCGTGACGGTTTAGGGATTACCGAACAACAACCGTTTGATCGAGGTGTAGATGTTTGGACCTGTTATGAGTTGTCTTGGTTAAACGAAAACGGTTTACCGCAAGTGGCGATTGCGGATGTGGCAATTGATTTTCGTAGTGAAAATTTAATCGAATCCAAAAGTTTTAAGCTCTATTTAAACAGCTTTAACCAAACCAAATTTGCTTCATTGGAACAAGTGGAGCAAACATTGGCTAAAGATCTCAGCCAATGTGCAAGCGGTCAAGTTTCGGTAAAAGTTTACAAATTATCCGCTTACACTCAGCAACCGATTGTTGATTTTGCCGGTGAATGTATTGATGAACAAGATATTCAAATTGACAGTTACGAATTTTCTAACGAGCATTTAGTAAGCGTGGCAGAGGGGGAAGTGGTTGAGGAAACTTTAGTCAGCCATTTGCTGAAATCAAACTGTTTGATTACCTCGCAACCGGACTGGGGCAGTGTGCAAATTCACTATGTCGGTAAAAAATTAAATCGAGAAAAATTATTACGCTATTTAGTGTCATTCCGTGAACATAATGAGTTCCACGAACAATGCGTAGAGCGTATCTTTACCGATTTGATTCAATTTGCACAGCCGGAAAAATTGACGGTCTATGCACGTTATACCCGCCGAGGCGGTTTGGATATCAACCCGTTCCGTTCAAATTTTGAGTCTGTTCCGCAAAATTTAAGAATGGCAAGGCAGTAAGAAAAATGCCTCGGAAAATCGAGAACGATATTTTGGGGCTTTTTTCTATTTATTTCCTATTTGCTTTTCAACGGAAGTCAGCATTCCTCTTAATAAATTTAACTCGTTGGTTTCAAGTTCTGCACGTTGGTATAAGCGACGGAGCTTGAGCATTACCGTATCATTGCGAATAAAACCTAATTGTTTATACAGTCGTTCGGTGTGATTAAAGAAATGTTCCAAAGCCTCGGTATTCGGATAATCTTTTTCCTCAACAAGCAGTCGAATTTGCGGATTTTTTTGCAAATCTAACCACGCCATACGTACTTCATAACTTGCCAGCTGTACTGCCATCGCTAAATTTAACGAACCGTAGTCAGGATTAGTCGGAAAATTTAAATGATAATGGCATTTTAATAATTCTTCGTTAGTTAATCCGACTCGTTCCCGACCGAATACAATTGCCACTTTGCCTTTTTCGGCACGTTCCACCGCCAATTTGCCGCAATCTCTTGGCTCAATTAGACTATTTTGCAAATGGCGTAATCTGGCACTGGTACCGATTACTAATTGGCAATCTGCAATCGCTTGTTCAAACGAGTGGAAAACTTGGGCGTTATCCAGCACATCTTTGGCGCCGGCGGCAAGTGCTTGGGCTTGTTCGTCAATCGGATTAAGCGGAGACACTAAACGTAAATTTGAAAGCCCCATGGTTTTCATCGCACGAGCGGCGGAGCCAATATTAGCGGGTAGAGAGGTTTCAACTAAGATAATCCGGATTTGGTCTAAAATATTCATTATATTCTATAAATAAGAAATTTTGTAAGATTTTAGCAGATTTGAGTCAAACTGAAAATTCGCAAAATTCTGTCAAATAATTAAATTGATAAGTCGAATTTTTTACAAATTTCTCCGATTTAATGATACATTTAAGCGAGTTTTTTAAAACGAAGTGGGTTATCATCATAGCCCGATTATAAACATAACCATACAGGAGTCTTTATGCTTATTGGTGTACCAAGAGAGCTGTTAGACGGTGAAACACGTGTGGCGGCAACGCCAAAAACCGTTGAACAGATCAAAAAGCTCGGCTTTGATGTGCTCGTTGAACACAATGCGGGCTTTAAAGCGAGTTTTGAGGACAACGCATTTGTTAATGCAGGTGCGACTGTCGGCACGCAACAAGAGGTTTGGAATTCAGATATTATTTTTAAAGTGAATGCACCGACCGATGCTGAAATCGCCCTTATTAAAGAAGGCGCAACGCTAGTGAGTTTTATTTGGCCTGCACAAAATCCGCAATTAATGGAAAAATTGCAAGCTAAGAAAATCAATGTATTGGCAATGGACGCTGTGCCTCGTATTTCGCGTGCACAAGCACTTGATGCATTGAGTTCAATGGCGAATATTTCCGGCTATCGTGCGGTTATCGAAGCGGCGAATGCATTCGGTAGCTTCTTTACCGGTCAAATTACTGCAGCAGGTAAAGTACCGCCGGCGAAAGTGCTGGTTATCGGTGCGGGTGTTGCCGGTTTAGCGGCAATCGGTGCGGCAAACAGCTTAGGTGCGATTGTTCGTGCTTTTGACTCTCGTCCGGAAGTAAAAGAACAAGTGAAATCCATGGGCGCAGACTTCTTAGAAATTGATTTTGAAGAAGAAGGCGGCTCAGGCGACGGTTATGCGAAAGTAATGTCGGAAGAATTTAACCGTCGTGCGATGGAACTTTACGCCGAACAAGCAAAAGAAGTGGATATTATTATCACTACGGCGGCGATTCCGGGCAAAGCTGCGCCTCGTTTAATCACCAAAGAAATGGTCGATTCAATGAAACCGGGTTCCGTGATTGTCGATTTAGCTGCGGCAACCGGCGGTAACTGCGAATATACCAAAGCGGGCAAAGCGATTGCTACTAAAAATCAAGTAAAAGTCATCGGTTATACCGATTTCCCTGCACGTTTACCAACGCAATCTTCACAACTTTACGGTACAAACTTAGTTAATCTACTCAAACTGCTTGCACCGAATAAAGACGGTCAAATCGACATTAATTTCGAAGATGTGGTATTACGTGGTGTAACCGTAGTACGTGACGGCGAATTAACTTGGCCGGCTCCGCCGATTCAAGTTTCGGCTCAACCGCAAAAACCAGCGGCTGCGGCACCGATTGAGAAAAAAGAAGAAAAACCGACCGATCCTCGTGTGAAATACGGTGTGATGGCAGGTGCCGGAGCGTTATTCTTATGGTTGGCATCCGTAGCGCCGGCGGCATTCTTATCACACTTCACCGTATTCGTATTAGCCTGTGTGGTGGGATATTATGTGGTTTGGAACGTCAGCCACGCATTACATACCCCGTTAATGGCGGTAACCAATGCGATTTCCGGCATTATCATTGTCGGTGCGGTGTTACAGATTTCTCAGCCTACCGGTAATTTCTTCGTGGATATTCTTGCGTTTATTGCGATTTTAGTCGCAAGCATTAATATCTTCGGCGGTTTCAAAGTCACGCAACGTATGCTTGCAATGTTTAGAAAAGGTTAAGGAGAAACTCATGTCTTTTGGATTTGTAACGGCCGCATATATTATTGCTGCGATTCTCTTTATTATGAGTTTAGCAGGGCTTTCTAAACACGAAACGGCAAAAGCGGGTTGTTGGTACGGTATTGTCGGTATGACAATTGCGTTAATCGCAACCATTTTCGGCCCGCAATCGCAAGGTACGCTTTGGATCTTAATCGCCATGGCAATCGGCGGCTTTATCGGTGTGAGAAAAGCCGTAAAAGTTGAAATGACGGAAATGCCGGAACTAGTGGCGATTCTACATAGCTTTGTAGGTTTAGCTGCGGTATTAGTCGGTTTTAATAGCTACGGTTTACACGTAGATGCGATTCCGCCGGCAAATTTAGATGAAGTCGCATTAGCGGCATTCCAAGCCGAACAAGCGACACTCGCTAACATTCATAATGTTGAAGTGTTCCTCGGTATCTTTATCGGTGCGGTAACTTTCTCAGGTTCATTAGTGGCATTCGGTAAATTAAGCGGTAAATTATTCGGTCGTAAAGTGTCTTCGGCTGCATTAAATATTCCGCATAAACACAAATGGAACTTAGCGGCATTAATCGTTTCCGCATTATTAATGATCGTCTTCTTAAATCACCCTGAGAATATTTTCCCGGTGTTGATTATGACGGTAATCGCATTAGTATTCGGCTGGCACTTAGTATCGTCTATCGGCGGTGCGGATATGCCGGTAGTGGTTTCAATGCTGAATTCATATTCGGGTTGGGCGGCGGCGGCGGCCGGTTTTATGTTAAGTAATGACTTGCTCATTGTAACCGGTGCGTTAGTAGGTTCGTCTGGTGCGATTTTGTCTTACATTATGTGTAAAGCAATGAACCGCTCGTTTATCAGCGTGATTGCAGGCGGCTTCGGTACGGAAGTTAAAGCAAGCTCAGGAGATGAAGAACAAGGCGAACACCGTGAAACCACCGCAGAAGAAGTGGCGGAAATGCTGAAAAATGCAAGTTCTGTGATTATCACTCCGGGATACGGTATGGCGGTGGCACAAGCACAATATCCGGTTGCGGAAATTACGGCAAAATTACGTGAGAAAGGCGTTAATGTACGTTTTGGTATTCACCCTGTTGCGGGTCGTTTACCAGGTCATATGAACGTATTACTTGCAGAGGCAAAAGTGCCTTATGATGTCGTGCTTGAAATGGATGAAATCAATGATGATTTCGCAGAAACCGATGTCGTATTGGTTATCGGTGCGAATGATACGGTAAACCCGGGGGCATTAGACGATCCGTCAAGTCCAATCGCAGGTATGCCGGTATTGGAAGTGTGGAAAGCACAAAACGTTATCGTATTCAAACGTTCAATGGCGGTTGGTTACGCAGGCGTTCAAAACCCATTATTCTTCAAAGAAAATACCCAAATGTTATTCGGTGATGCGAAAGAGCGTGTGGATGACATTTTAAGAGCATTAAATAGCTAATCCAGCGACATAAAAAAGAGATCTTCGGATCTCTTTTTTGTTTTGTATTTATTGCTCCGTTCGAAATGTATAGATTCTACCAACCGCCCCCAATCGATTTATATAAACGAATCAAATTTTGTGCTTGTGAGAGTTGTGATTGAATCAACTTTTCTTGTGTGCTATATGCGGTAATTTTAGCACGAAGTGCCACATCTAACGTTTTATCGCCATATTTAAACAGTTTTTCCGAATCAATCGCTTGCTTATTGGCTTGTTGGTAATACTTTTGTAACAGGTGATTTTGATTGTTTAACGCATATTGTTGTTGATAGGCGGAATCCACTTCGGCTAAAGCGGTTAAAAGCGTTTTGTCATATTGAATTAAAGCGGCTTTTAAACTTGCTTCCGCAGCTTCAATATTAGCGGCGATTCTACCATTGGTAAAAATAGGCAATTGTACGCCGAGACTTGCCAATCCGGCCAAAGACGAGATATTACCTAAGTCTTGATCCAGTTTTAAATAACCGCCTTGACCTTGAAAAGTAATATCAAAACGAGGGTAAAGATCCGCTTGTTTGCCGGCTAAATTCGCTACTTGTGCTTGCACTTGTTGCTTTGCCGCACGTAAATCGGGGCGATGATCGAGTAAGCTGCTAGGCTGCGTACCTCTTGGTGTATTCGGTATTTTAATTAAAGCATGATGTTTTTTTTGTAACCGGAAAGCTTGCGGAGCTTTACCGATTAAAATAGCGATATTTCGCTGAAATTCGTCCGCTTGTGCGGATAATGTCGCTTGTTTGGCTTGTATTGCGCTGATTTGTCCGTCAATTTCATTCAGTTCATAAGCAGTGGCTTGACCTGCGTTAAATCGCCCTTGGATATAACGTTTAAGCTCTTGCAGAGCAGTAAGTTGCTGCGTGAGATTATTATTCTGCTTGTCGGTAGCGATTATACGAAAATAGTTATTAGCAATTTCGCCGGTAATCAGCATTTGAGCGGCATAAATTTGTTCTTGTTGCGCCAATGCAAGTGAGGCCGCTTTATCCGCTTCACTTTGTTTTTTTCCGAAGAAATCAAGTTCCCAAGATAAATTAATACCGCCATAAACATCGGATATTTGTTTACGGTCGGGATTAACTCTATCCAAATTTACATCACTAACGCCGGCACCTGTTGAACCGCTCGCACCAATATTAATGCCTTGGTCGGCTTGTCTATAGTCTGCATAGGCTTGCGTTTCGGCAAGGCGAGCTTGCGCGAGTTTAATATCCAAATTATGTTGCAGCCCTTGCTCAATTAATGCGGTGAGTTGCGGATCTTGCCAGTTTTGCCACCATTGGCGGATATTTGTCACCTTATTAGTCGTATTGGCATATTCGAATTGTTCAGGTAATTCAATATCGGACTGCAATTTGACAACTTCTTGGTTTTGACAAGCGGTCAAAATTAAGCAAAAAATTGCAAAAGAGGCATATTTCTCAATCTTCATAGTTGTTCCTATATACTTATCCCTGTTTGGAGAGCATTGATTTAAATTGATAGAGGGCAAGGCTTAAAAATAGGGCTCCCACTATTGCCATTTTAGCTAAATAGTGCCATACCATATCAAGACCCGCACCACGAAATAGCACGTCTTGAGCGTAAGCGCCAAGCATGGTGACAGGAGAAAGTTGAGTTAGATTTTGTGCGAGCTGAGGCATATTTTCCAGTGGCGACATTGAACCGGACAATAAATAGAGAACGAGGTAAATCGGCATACAGAGTAGTCCGAATTGCGGCATTGTCGGCGCAAACACAGCGAGTAAAATACCCAATGAAGCAATGGAGAACAGAAAAATTGCCGCTCCTAAGATGAAAATAGCAATTTGCTGATTTGCCAGCGGCGTACCTAATATGCCCGCGACTACGATTTTTAAAGAAAAGCCGGCGGTTACTAATAGTACCAAACCATTGGCAAGAGTTTTAGCCGTCATAATTTCACTGGCACGCACGGGCATTACCAATAAATGTTCTAGCGTACCTCGTTCCCGTTCTCGAATCACTGCCGAGCCCGCCAAAAGTAGAGTTAGAAGCGTTAAATTACCGACAATTTGTACCGTTCCCATAAACCATTCGCTTGAATGGTTAGGGTTATATAAAACATTAGCGACCACATTTATGGGAGCTTGTAATGTACTGATACCAAGAAATTGCTGAATTTCTCGGTTAAAAATTTGTGTAATATAAGAAGAACCGATATTCGCTTGTGTCATTGCTGTGGCATCCACTAAAAGTTGTAAATGCGGCGACTTACCGCTTGAGAGATCTCGTTGGAAATTAGCCGGGATTTCGACTACAAACGTAAATTTACCGTTATCCATTAGATATTCGACTTGGTCGGCTTTTACTTCTTCAATGGTTTTGAAGTAGGGCGGAATCAGAGCATCTTGCAAACGATAAGACAGTGTGGAGTGATCATAATCGACAATTGCAACGGAGCCGTTTTTGACATCCGTCATACCTTGCTTAGCAATCGTCAATATGGCAGCGGAAAACATATAGATAATCATCGCCACCAACACTTTATCACTAAAGAGGCTTTTAAATTCTTTGGCTGAAAGAAATGCCACATTTTTGAACCAACGTAACATATTACTTTTCCTGTTTTTTTAATGCCAAAGTGGCAAGAGTGAGGTAAACAAAATAAATGAGGGCTAGAGCTAAATAACTCTGCTCAAATTGAGTAAAACTTAATCCTTTAGTAAAACCGCCTAAGCTGATTTGTTGAAACCATGCTCCCGGGAAGATTTTAGAAACCAGTTGAACACTAGCGTCCAGCCGTGAAACAGGATACATCACACCGGAAAAATTGACCGACGGGATCATTGATACAATTGCCGCTACAAAAATTGCAGCGACTTGTGATTTCACAAAACTTGAAACGAGCAAACCAAAGCCGGTGGATGCGCAGATGCCTAACAAGACACCCAAGAACATTGCCGGAATTGAGCCTTTAATCGGAACATCAAATACTATTATTGCAGTTAGCACCAACACTAAATAGCTTACAAAGGCTAAAACGATATAAGGCAGTTGCTTGCCAAATAAAAACTGAAAGGGCGAAGCCGGCGAGCCGTATAGATTCATAATAGAACCAATCTCTTTTTCACGCACCACACTTAGTGCGGTCATCATCGTTGGGATCATCACCATGGCTAACATAATAATTCCTGGCGTCATTGCAAAAATACTTTTGAAATCTTGGTTATAAACCATTCTTGGCTCAATCAGATTATTTTGCGTGATAGTATAAAGCCTGCTTGTTTTTGCATATCTTTTACATATTGTAAGATAACACCTGTGGCCGAACCTTTTAAATTTTCTGCAGTGGAAGGAAAAGCTCCGTCAATAAACAAGCCCAGTTCCGGTTGTTGTCGGCGGAGTAGATTCCGTCCGAAGTGTGCCGGAATTTCTAAAACAACACGTACTTTACCCGCTTGTAGGACGGAGCTAATTTCATCGATCGAATATAAATTCTCTTGCAAGATGAAGTAACGTGAGCCTCGAAAGCTTTCAATTAATTTACGACTTTCCGAACTGTTATCATGATCTAATACTGCCATTTTTAACGGATTAATATCGAAGGAAATACTGGAACCCATAGCCAACAACATAATCAGCGGCCCGAGTAATGCGAATAATAAGCGGATTTTATCTCGGAGTAATTCTTTACTTTCTCGTAAAGCAAAGGTGGTGATAACAGAAAAGTAATGGGTAAATTTTTGCCAAAATTTGACCGCTTGTACCGGTTCTTCTTGAATCTCCTGAACTTCGTTGGATTCGCTTGGCATTGTGATGTCGTCCGCCTGTTCTTCTAAATATTTAATGAAGGCTTGTTCTAATGTGGCGGATTGTTTTTCAAGGCGTAACGCTTCAGGCGAACCAACCGCTAAAACTTTGCCTCGATGCATAAGAGAAATCCGATCGCAATGTGCCGCTTCATTCATAAAATGGGTAGTGACGAAAATAGTGATGTGATCTTCACGTGAAAGTTTAATCAAATAGAACCAAAACATATCGCGCGCGGCAGGATCCACCCCTGATGTAGGTTCGTCTAAAATTAAGACTTCAGGTTTGTGTAAGCAAGCGGCAGCGAGTTGTAATCGTTGGCGAATCCCCAGCGGTAAATCGGCCGGTGTATATTCTGCCGCCTCTAATAAATCAAATTGCGTTAATGCCGCTTGGATTCTGCTTGACCATTCATCTTTCGGCAGTTGATAAAGTTTAGCGTGTAATGCAAGGTTTTCTTTAACACTCAATTCTTCATACAACGAAAAGGCTTGCGACATATAGCCTACCCGTTTACGAGTATCAATATCGCCGGCATTGATAGGCTGACCTAACAATGTCGCCTCGCCTTCGGTAGGATCTAGTAGGCCGGTTAGCATTTTCATCGTAGTGGATTTACCGCAACCGTTTGAACCGAGGAAGCCAAAGATTTCACCTTTGGCAATTTCAAAACTGACATTATCTACGGAAATAAAATCACCGAATTTTTTGGTTAAATTTTTAGCAATAATAACGGGCGATTCATGCGGTGAATATTGGAATGGCGGAATTTTAATACCGTTTTCCGCTCCTCGTTTTTCCGGTGGCAATAATTTGATATATGCCTGCTCAAGATTTTGTACTTGCATTTCTGCAATGAGTTGTCGAGTGGGTTTATGAGCAATAATTTTGCCGTTATCCATCGCTAAGACGTGCGCAAAATTTTCGGCTTCATCAATATAAGCGGTTGCAACAATTACCGTCATTTCCGGCGATTCGGCACGTAGTTCTTTTACTAACTGCCAAAATTGGCGGCGAGAAAGCGGATCAACGCCGGTAGTCGGTTCATCTAAAATCAGTAAATCCGGATTGTGTACTAAAGCACAGCATAAGCTAAGCTTTTGTTTCATACCGCCAGATAATTTTCCTGCGGGACGATCGGCAAAGGGTAATAAGCCGGTCGCTTTAAGTAAACGTTGAATTTTAGCTCGTCGTTGTAACGGAGAAAGACCGAAGAGGCGCGCATGGAAATCGACGTTGTCGTAAATCGACAACGTGAGATAGAGATTTTTGCCTAAACCTTGCGGCATGAAGGCGATTTTGTGAGTAAGAGCTTCACGTTCGGCTTGGTTCGCAATATTTTGACCAAAGACGGTAATAGACCCATGCTGTAGGATTTTCACACCTGCAATGAGTGATAAGAGAGTGGATTTACCCACACCGTCAGGACCGATTAAGCCAACGGTTGTACCTTTTTCCAGTTCAAAAGAAATCTGTTCGAGTGCCGTTTTTTTGCCGTAAAAATGGCTGACGTTTTCTAGGCGTAGGGCAATAGTTTTCGATTGCATAATTTAATTATCGCTTGGCAGTTTAATAGCTAAATCGTCCGACCAACTTGCTTGTGTATCATATTTGACATAACCCATTGCAGTCATTCCACCTTTAAGCAGGTTTTTATGTTGTATAGCAATATCCGTTGGAATTTGTAATTTGATTTTAAACATTAACTTACTTCGCTCCTCACTGGTTTCTACCGATTTCGGCGTGAACTGTGCTTCCGAAGCTACAAAGACCACTTTCGCGGGAAACACAAAATCAGAGCCGTCAATTTTGATGCGGGCTTCATCATTTAAGCGGACTAAATTGGATTGATGGGCAGGCAGAAATACATTGAGGTAAACGGTTGAAGTGTCGAGTAAACTGACTACTTTGCCACCAATGCCAACTACGGAACCCAACGTAGCGATTTTATATTCAATACGACCGTCTAACGGCGCTCTGATTAACATATCATCGTTTTATGAATCGGCCTGTTCAGCGAATGCTTTCGCTTGATTTACCGTAGCTTCGGCTTGCGAGATGGTTGCTTGCGCTTGGGTTATTGTCGCTTGAGCTTCCGCCTTAGCCGCTTTAGCCGTTTCTACGGCTGCGAGTGACGCTTTGTAATTAGCTTGACGACGTTCCAATTCGCTGCTTGAAATTAAATTATCACGGTGCAAATTTTTCGCATTACTCAATTCTAATTTAGCGATATTGGCTTTTTGCTGTTGGGCTACGATTTCTGCATTTGCACGGCTGGCAGCTTCTGTCGCTCGACGTTTTTGTGCTTGAGCGTTATTCACAGAGGCTTCGGCTGCCGCAATTTGTGCTTGAGCAGAATTAACTTGGCTTTGCGACTGGCTGGATGAAAGACGTACAAGCGGTTGATTTTTACTTACATCTTGTCCTTCTTGGATATAAATTTCCTCTACTCGACCGGCATAAAGAGAAGCAATATCAAGACGCTCCACTTCTATACGTCCATTAACGCTGGCGATGCCTTGCAACCCATTATCGGTAGGCCAATTTTTTTGTAAAAAATAACTTCCGGCTAATGCGGCGGCAATTAAAATGACAATGGCAAATTTTTTCATAGAATTTCTCTTGCTTAAAAAGTATGTAAAAAATTCTAAAAAAATGACCGCTTATCTGCAATCAATAATAATCAATATAATGTTGCTTAAGCTGACAAAACTGGCTAAATTGTCGCTTAAATAACTTTTTAGGAGAAAATATGAAAAAAGAAGATCCTCGCATTAAGCGTACTCGAATGTTGATTCAGACCGCTTTCCTAAAATTGTTGGAAACTAAAGCATACGAAGAAATTACGGTACAAGATATCTTAGATGTTGCCGAGGTGAATCGTTCTACGTTCTATAAGCATTATCTCAACAAAGAAAAGTTGATTGGGCAAATAATCGGACGGCTTAAAGAAACGATAATTTTACCTTTATTAGAACAACGATTTAGTATTCCGACTAAAGCATTCGCTCTAGTAGCCGTGCCGATTATTAGCGAACACCGCTCGGTATTTAGGATACTTTGGCAAGTTGATACTCAGCGCATTAGTTTGAAAAAAGACTTTTTTAACTTAGTAAAAAATAAATATATCAGTGTGTCACGGCACAAATTTGATCGCACAAGTGCAGAACTGGAATTTCAAGGCACATTATTTGCCTATATTTCGGTTGGAATGTTTGAGCATATCATTCAAGGTACGGAAACGATTGACCCTGACATCGAACATCAAAATATTGAGGATGTGTTATCGTTTTTTAATATGGGATGATGCACAGAGATCGTTTTCGGCATAGTAAGTACAACTGTACTACTATGCCGCACGCCGGAGAAAATATGCTAATCGTCTTGATTAATTCGGCTGGAAACCGCACTTTGCTGGTTTTTATATTTAGCGTCTTTACGGGCATTGTAAGGTTTTGCCGCATGACCGCTTAGAATCTCAAAACTTAACGCACCGATTGCCATATTAGGACGTAGAGCAAGCGGTAATTTACCGGCATTGAAAAATTCCAATACGATTTTACCTTGCCAACCCGGATCGATTCGGTGTGCCGTTACGTGTACCATTAAACCTAAGCGAGCTAAAGAGGAGCGACCGTCTAACCAGCCGACGACATTATCCGGTAAAGTAACCGATTCTAATGTCGTTGCAAGTGCCAATTCACCCGGATGTAAGAAAAAGGCTTCGCCGTCGGCGATAATAATTTCTTCACTCATCACTTTGTGAAGCTGTGCGGTCACTTCTTCACGAGGGCCGCTTAAATCTATATAAGGTGTGGCGTGTTCACGAAAGACGCGGAAAGAATTACCTAAACGCACATCAACGGTTGCGCCGGTAATTTTTTCATTTGAAGGACGGGGAATTATTTCAATAATCCCTTCGTCTAAATAACGTTCGATATCGGTATCACATAAGCGCATAGTAAATCCTATCGTTTAGATAATAACTGTTTAATTTGAGCTTTTAAAATATTGATCGCAATACGGTTTTTACCGCCTTTCGGGACGATAATATCCGCATACTGTTTTGACGGTTCGATAAATTGTAAAAACATCGGACGCACCGTTTTACGATATTGAGCGATAACGGAATCCATCGTTCTGCCGCGTTCTACCATATCGCGCTGTAAACGGCGAATAAAGCAAATATCTAACGGCGCATCTACGAAAATAGAAACGTTGATTTCATTACGAATTTCTTCATCGGTAAGTAACAGAATACCTTCGAAAATAATGATTTTTTTAGGTGCGAAATTTTTGGTTGTCGTTTTACGGTTATGTTCCGAATAGTCATATTCGGGGATCTCGATCGCTTCTCCTTGTTTTAATTGACGGAGATGTTCAACGAGTAGGTGATGATCTATTGAGTTCGGATGATCGTAATTCGTTTTCACCCGTTCTTCCATGGTCAAATGGGTTTGATCTTTATAATAAGCATCTTCCGAAATGATACCGATATCGTCCGAGTTAAGTTCTTCTTTTAATTCTTTATAAATTGTCGAAGCAATAAGACTTTTACCCGATGCGGAGGCACCTGCGATAGCAATCACGATACAAGCTTGGTTTTCAATGGTTTCAGACATAATCGGTTCCTAAATATATTCATGCTCAAAGAAAAGGATAAAATTCGGGAGATTATACCGCATTTTTGTAAAATTTTGCGTATAATCGACCGCTTGTGGGGTCAATCGAGAGGAAAAATGGACGTTTTTATTCAAGGTTTTATTGTGTGCTTCGGGTTGATTGTGTCAATCGGTGCGCAAAATGCTTTTTTACTGAAACAAGGGATCTTAAAACAACACGTATTTTGGGTCGCTTTACTCTGTTTTTTAGGTGATGTATTTTTAATGACGTTAGGTGTACTAGGGTTAGGTTCCGTCGTAGCGAATTTGCCTATGTTAAGTTTAGCCATCGCTTTACTGGGAGCCTGTTTCTTATTTACCTACGGCAGTCGCTCGTTTATCAGTATTTTCAAGAGCGTAGAAGCACTGAAAGCAAGTAATGAAAATGCGACGAGTTTGAAAAGGGCATTGATGATTACCTTTGCGATTACTTTTTTAAATCCACACGTGTACATCGATACGGTAGTGATTTTGGGCGGAATCGGCGGGCATTTGGATTTTGACGGCAAAATGGCGTTTCTTGCCGGCGCATTAAGTTGTTCGTTCTTATGGTTTTTTGGTGTCGGTTACGGAGCCGGTTTTCTATCGCCTTATTTTGAAAAGCGCAGAACATGGCAAATTTTAGATTTTCTTACCGGTGTGATTATGTATGCGATTGCAATCAGTTTGACGGCATATGCTTTTCAGCTGGCTAAACAAATTTTTGCTTGGTAGGCGGTTAAATTTTATTGAATTTTTGCAAAAAGAAACGCTCGGAGTTTTGGCTTCGAGCGTTTTTGTTTGAGGAACAAACTAAATTATAAGTAGAATTTTTCTACGAAGTTTAATTTGTCGTCTAATTTTAACACTAACGGCTGACCGGTAGGGATTTCAAAATCCATAATTTCAGCATCAGAAATACCGATGATGTGTTTTGCTAACGCACGAAGAGAGTTACCGTGTGCAGTTACCAGTACGCGTTTGCCGGATAATAACGCCGGTGCGATTTGATCTTCCCAGAACGGTAACACGCGTTCTAACGTGATTTTGAGGTTTTCCGCATTTGGAATTACATCTTTCGGTAAGTGAGCGTAACGACGATCGTTATGCGCAGAATTCGGATCCGCCGCATCTAAATCCGGTGGAGAAATGTCATAAGAACGACGCCAAATGTGAACTTGTTCGTCACCGTATTGTTCGGCGGTCGCTTTTTTGTCTAAACCTTGTAACGCACCGTAGTGACGCTCGTTTAAACGCCAGTTTTTCACTTGTGGAATCCATAATTGATTAGATTCTTCTAATACGATATTACAAGTTTTAATTGCACGAGTTAAAACCGAAGTGAATGCGATATCGAATTCATAACCGGCGGCTTTTAATTTTTGACCTGCCGATTTCGCTTCTTCGATACCACGTTCGGTTAAATTAACATCACGCCAGCCTGTAAATAAGTTTTTAGCATTCCATTCACTGAAACCGTGACGAATAAATACTAATTCCATAAAGACTCCTATGTATTTAAGTTGATTTGAAAACCGTGTATTTATAGCAAAAATCCACTTACTTTGAAATAGTTAGCCGATTTCTTTTTAGAAAAGCGAGAGAAAAGCTGATTTTCCTCAAATATTTGATAGAATAAGCTATTTTGTCGTCTTTAATTGAGTTCCGTAGGTGGATTTTGTGAAAGTCTTTCGTCCGTTTTATGTCATTCCGCTATTGATTTGTTTTAGCGTATTCGTTCAGTCATCTTATGCGACTGAGCTTTCCAGTATTCAGCAAAAAATTAAACAACAACAAAGTAAAATTAACGAACAACGTCAAAAACGTAGTGTGCTGCAATCTACGTTGAAAACGCAAGAAATCGAGATGGGTAAGGTATTGGGTAAACTTAAAGAAACCGAAATGTCTTTAACCGAAACTCGCCAAGCGATTAAGCGTACCGAGCAGGAAATTCAAAGGCTGGAAAAGCAAGAAAAAGAACAAAAAGAGAAATTGAAAGAGCAGCTGGATTCCGCTTATCGCTCCGGTATTCATCCTTCGGTATTGGAACGCTTGATGTCGGAAAGTGCTAAAAATGCGGACAGAATGACCGCTTATTATGCGCATATCAATCAAGTAAGAATCGATACGATTAACGATTTAAGACGTACGCAACAGGAATTAAAAGATCGTCGCGACGAGCTGAAAGGTCAGCAGAAAGGGCAACAGACACAATTAAGCGAACAAAAGAAACAAGAAAAAGATTTAAAGAAAGTACAAAACGAACGTGAAACCACGTTGCGCTCAATTAATAAAACCTTAGAACAAGACGAAAGCCGTTTAGAATCGTTAAAAAGTAATGAGGCGGCGTTACGTAATCAATTAGCCAAAGCGACGGCGGAATCCGAACGCCAAGAAGAGCAGGAAATTGCCAAATTGGAGCAGAAAAAAAATAGTGAGGAAAAACGTAAAGCGACCGAGCAAGAAAAGCAACAAGTTAGAGCCGGTAGAGGTTTAGGTTCGCCGAAGAAACAATTTAGTATGCCAGTGGCGGGGAAAGTGGTAAACAGTTTCGGTTCTCGTCAAATGGGCGAAGTGACTTGGCACGGTGTCGTTATTGCGGCAAGCGCAGGTGCGCCGGTACGAGCAATTGCCGGCGGGCGTGTAATTTTAGCCGATTGGTTGCAAGGTTACGGGCAAGTCGTCGTAATCGATCATGGTAACGGCGATATGTCGTTATACGGCTATAATCAATCGGTTTCGGTACGTAAAGGCAGCCGTGTTTCCGCCGGACAACAAATTGCCAGCGTAGGTAACTCCGGCGGTCAAAATCGTTCGGCGTTATATTTTGAAATCCGTCGTAAAGGCAATCCAAAAAATCCGATGGGTTGGGTAAAATAATGTGGAATTTATTTCAAAGTAAGCAGTCTATTTTTTCGGTTTTTTGGCAAATTTTGTTGCTGATTTCACCGCTTGCTCAAGCGGGAAAATTAGCGATTGTGATAGATGATATCGGCTATCGTGCAAAAGAAGATAATGCGATTTACGCATTGCCTAAAGAAGTGAGTGTGGCAATCATTCCCGTTGCACCGTATGCGACGGCGAGAGCGCAAAAAGCCTACGAACAAAAACGGGACGTGTTGATCCATTTACCGATGCAACCGAAAAACAGACATCAACCGATTGAATCGGGGGCGCTAATGGTCGGGGCAAGTAAAGAAAACGTCGCTCGCTTAATTCAAGCCGCTCGTAATCAAGTGCCTTATGCCATCGGTTTGAATAACCATATGGGAAGCGGTGCGACGGCGGATCGTCAAACGATGGAGCATTTAATGACGGAGTTGTCTAAACAACAACTTTTCTTCCTCGACAGTAAAACCGGTCCGAGCGTTGCAGCAAAAGTCGCCCGTGAATTAGGGGTAAACGCCTTGGAAAGAAACTTGTTTTTAGATGATAACGATGCGTTGCACGAAGTACAGAATCAGTTTCATCTTGCTTTACATTACGCTCGAAAACACGGTAGTGCGATTTTAATCGGTCACCCGCGTAAAAACAGTATCGAGGTCTTAGAAAAAGGTTTGGCAAACTTACCCGAAGATATTCAATTAGTCAGTATGGGCAGCTTATGGCGTAATGATACTGTCGTGCCGAAAATACCGTTTATTATGGTATTTGACGATATGCCCGCGCCGACTTCCGTCGCCCCTTTTAACGTCGTACCGCTATTAAGAGGCGTACCGCAAGATTAAGATTAGGACGTTATTGTGAATTTTAAACCGCATTTCTTAACCGTTTGTTGCTTATGCGCATTTGCTCATATTGCTAATGCGCAACAATCCGTACAACCGGAAAATCACTCGCTCGAATCATCGGAAGATAGCGAGGAAGCCGTACAAGATTCAAAGATTGAAGCCGCCGTCGATTTGGAAGTAAAAGGGATTGCGGACAAAGATAAAGATGCTTGGGCGAATGTCCAAATTTATCTTGGGCAGATCGCAAAAGAATATGCGGACGGTTCGGAGCGTCATCAATATCTGGTACAAACGGCGGTAGATAAAGCGTTGCGTGCCAAAGGGTATTACAATACTCGCTATCAATTTGCGCAAACGCCTCTCGCCGGTAAAAAGCCGTTACTGACGTTAAATGTCGAGCCGGACAGTCAAAAAGTCAAGATTGATGAAACGGATATCCGAATCAGCGGTGAGGCGAGTAAAGACGAAGATTTTACTAAATTGGTTGCTTCCGCTCCGAAACAAGGAACGGATTTGGATCATGAACAGTATGACGGTTTTAAAAGCAATCTTGAAAGTTTAGCATTTAAAAAAGGCTATTTTGACGGAAACTGGCTATATCATCGCTTAGAAATTTATCCGAAGGATCATTCGGCGGATTGGCGTTTAGGTTACGACAGCGGCGTTCGTTATCGTTACGGTGAAATTACGTTTACGGATAATCAAATTAAAGAAGAATATCTGCGCAATATTTTAAAAGTGAAATCCGGCGAACATTATTACGCTAATGACCTATCGCAAATGACTTCGGATTATTCGTCAAGCAATTGGTTTTCTTCCGTATTGTTTGAGCCGCATTTAAACGAAGAGCAAAAAGTTGTCGATTTAAATGTTTTATTTCAGCCGAAGAAAAAAAATGACGTAGAAGTCGGGATCGGTTTTGCAACCGATGTAGGACCTCGTTTTCAGTTGAACTGGAAAAAACCTTGGCTGAATAGCCGCGGTCATAATATTGAATCGCGTACGTATATTTCCGCACCGGAACAGCGTTTTGAGTTCGGCTATAATATTCCGTTGCGTGAAGATCCGTTGCATTACTATTATCAATTTTCAGGTTCGTTAGAAAACGAAGATCAAAACGATACCGAATCAACAGCGGCAACCTTAGGTTTTCAACGTTTTTGGACGCATGAAACCGGTTGGTCTTTTTCCGCCGGTATAAAAACGCGTTACGATTCTTTTACTCAAGCGGGTGAATCGCATCGTACTTTATTGGTTTATCCGACCGCTGCCTTAAATCGTACTCGTTCGGACGGCAATCGTTTTCCGCTTTGGGGGGATAGTCAAAGATTAACGGTGAACTGGGGGACAAAAGCGTTAGCTTCGGATGTAAATTTCTATAGTTGGAAAGCATCCACCACTTGGATCAGAACCTATTTTAAGAATCATCGTTTCTTCTTACGTGCCGAAGTCGGTCATATTCATTCTAAAGATTTCTATCGTATTCCACCCGCATTACGTTATTTCGCCGGCGGTGATATGAGCATACGAGGATTCGGTTATAAGGATATTTCTCCGAGAGATCCGAAAAACGGTAAGTTGATTGGCGGTTCTCATCTAGTGACTGCAACCGCCGAATATCAATATCAGCTTTATCCGGGTTGGTGGGCGGCACTGTTTTATGATACGGGGCTGGCTTCAAATAAATTCGAAACGAAAGATTTACACGCCGGAGCGGGAATCGGCGTACGTTGGGCTTCGCCAATCGGTGCGATTAAGTTGGATTTGGCAACGCCGGTAAGATCGCCGAATAATGAAAAAGGCGTACAATTTTATATCGGTTTAGGTTCGGAATTATAAATATTATTCAAGCGGATAAATTTATCCGCTTTCTTTGTATCAGGTAAATGGTGAAAACTCATGAGTGAACAGCATAACCAACAAGTAGAAAGCGTTCAAACGGAGCAAACTCCCGTCACAACTCAAAAAAGTCGATGGCGCTGGTTGCGCCGTATCGGTTTCGGCCTATTGTGCCTGCTTTTAATTCCTCTGTTATTTTTAATGACGGGCAAAGGACAACGAACCGCTTTTGAGCTGGCGGATAAATTTCTCGAACCATTAACCGTCGGTAACATCAAAGGCAGTTTACAAGAGGGTTTAACTCTAACCGATACCAAATTTGTTACGGACGGAGTGGATGTAACGGTCGGGCAAGCGGATCTACAGCTTGATTTGAGTTGTTTGCTCAAGTTGCAAAGTTGCGTTGAAAGTATCGCCCTAAAAGATACCGAAGTTAAAATTGATACGGCGAAATTACCGCCTTCTCAGCCGGATAAAGAGCGCGAACCTTTTACCGAGCTGAATTTACCGTTAGGCATCGCGGTGAAAAATATTGCGTTGGATAATATTCAAGTCAAAGTCGATGAAATGGATATTGCCTTAACACATTTTCATTCGGGGATTTTCGGCAAAGGGCGTGCGGTTAATTTAGCACCGACCGAATTAGCCGGTTTAACTCTTTCGCTAGCACCGTCAAGTGCGGAGCAAGCGGTCGAAAAAACACAGGAAATTGCAAAAAAATCGGAAAAACAGACCGCTTCCGAAATTGATTGGGCGGAAATTAAAGCCAAATTGGCTCAACCGCTATTGACCAAACAAGCGCCGATTAAATTACCGTTAGATGCATCGATTCCGCAATTGGAAGCCAAAAATATTCATATTGAACGGAAAGTAAAAGACAAAGAAGGAAAGCTAACGACAGCTCAATCGATTGTGAAAGTAGCGTCGTTGTTGTTGCAAGCCAAGGCGGATCAACAAGCGGTCGAATTATCGCAATTATCGCTTAAAAGTGATCGCGGTGATATTCACGGCAACGGTTTACTGACTCTCGCGGAAAATTATCCGCTCAATTGGGCGTTAAATGCGGATTCGCCATTATTAACGGAGCTAAAAATTCCGGCAAGCCAAGCAAAAATTGCGTTAAACGGCGAATTATTCGGTAAAACGTCGCTCGATATTCAAACAAGCGGCGCAGTGAAAGCAAATTTAAAGGGGAATGTTCAACTTGCCGAGCCGAAAACTCCGCTTAATCTGCATTTAACCGCTGATGCGGTTTCTTATCCGTTTATGCCGGAAAAGGGCTCTGATCCGCTGAAATTAGAAAAAATCGATTTGTTACTCACCGGAGATTTACTCAATTATCAATTAGATACGCAAGTGAGTGCGACGGGGATGCGCATTCCGGCGAGCCGTGCGCATTTAAAAGGACAGGGCGAAATTACCCAATTTAATATTGATCAGCTTGCGCTGAATGCCTTAGAGGGTAAAGCAAATCTAAGCGGAAATATTAATTGGGAAAACGGAGTGGCATGGGATGCGCAAACGGATCTAAATGCGATCAATACCAAATCGCTTGCACCGCAATGGGCAGCGGTACTTTCCGGCGGTTTGCAATCTAAAGGTTATGCGGGACGAGGAGAAAACGGTTCGGATTGGAATGTTGAGGTTTCTCATTTAGATTTGAACGGTTCGCTTTTGCAAAAAAATTTACAGCTCAAAGGTGAGATTAAATCGAATAATGACACTTTATTAGACGTACCTTCCGCCACGTTGATTTACGGCGAAAATAATATTGCCCTGAAAGGCGTCTTAAGTGATGAGTCGGATTTTTCCGCGCAAATTAATGCGCCGAATTTAACGGGTTTATTACCTAAGTTGGCGGCAAATATTCAAGGAAATATCAAGTTGAGCGGTAAAGTGGCCGAGCCGAATTTAGATGTGGATTTAACCGCTAAAAGCTTAAGTTATGATCAGTTGAGTCTAAAAAACTTAGTCGCAAAAGGAAAAGTAAATACCGAGAAAACGATTCAAGGTAATTTGGATGTGAGCTTGGCACAGTTGGCATACGGCGATGTAACGGTAGAAAACGCCGACTTAGCTGTAAGCGGTAGCGAAGCGAATCACAACTTAAAATTGAGTGCGAAAGGAAATCCTATTGGCGCAAATTTACAACTTTCCGGAAAATTTGACCGCTTGCAACAAGTTTGGCGAGGTCAATTAAGCCAAGTTGCGATTGAGAGCAAAGATTTCGGGTCGTTTAAAACCAACCAAGCGGTAAATGTTAGCTACGATAACAAGCAAGTCAATGCGAATGTTTCTGCCCATTGTTGGAATAATCCAAAAATTAATTTGTGTTTCCCGCAAGCGTTTAATGCCGGTCAAGAAGGTAAAGTACCGTTTGAAATCAAGCAATTTAACTTGGCGACAATTCAAGAATTTTTGGATCAAAATACGCAATTAGCCGGTATTATCAATGCAAAAGGCGATGCGGCTTGGTTTAAAAACAAACAGCCGCAAGTGAATGTTGAGCTTGATTCAAAAACATTGAAATTGGTACAAAAACTTGATGGCGGCAACAGCTTCCCGTTGACGTTAAGTCCGGTTAAAGTGAATGCGAATTTAGCGGATAATAATTTGAAATTAAAAACCGATATTAAAGTGGAAAATAACGGTCGTCTGACTACCGATCTTGTGATGAATGATGTGGCGAATACACGCAAATTATCCGGCAGTATTCATATTGATCAACTGACGCTTAAACTGATTAAACCGTTATTAACCGGAGGTGAATCGGTTGATGGTAATATCAATGCGCGTTTGTCGGTCGGAGGAACTGTCACCGCACCGTTATTAAACGGCACGTTAAATCTTAGCGAGTTACGGGCGAAAGCGAGTGCAATGCCGTTTGATGTCACCGGCGGTCATTTAGTGTTAAATTTCCACGATGCGACTTCAACGCTTTCCGGTCGAGTACAAACCACGGAAAGCGAATTGCGTTTGGACGGCGATGCGGATTGGCGACGTTTAGATGCGTGGAAAACCAGAGTACACGCCCAAGCGCATCGCTTCCGCGTAAACGTGCCGAATATGGCAAAAGTCGAATTTAGCCCGAATATTGAGGTAACCGCAATGCCGAACGAGCTTGTTTTAGGCGGCAATATCGATATTCCTTGGGCGAGAATTGCGGTGGAGTCCTTGCCGGAAAGTGCGGTAAGCGTGAGCGGCGATGAAGTTATTATGGACGGTTCGGTAAAACAAAAAATTCCGTTGGCTCAGCGTCAGATCCCGGAGAAAACCGCAGGCGGTATGGCGATAAAGGCAAATATCAATATTCATATCGGCGATGACGTCAGTATTAATGCTTACGGTTTGAAAAGCCACCTAAACGGTACGATTGTGGTAC
Source organism: Actinobacillus lignieresii (assembly GCF_900444945.1). Taxonomy (NCBI): domain Bacteria; kingdom Pseudomonadati; phylum Pseudomonadota; class Gammaproteobacteria; order Pasteurellales; family Pasteurellaceae; genus Actinobacillus; species Actinobacillus lignieresii. The sequence goes on from NZ_UFRM01000001.1 coordinate 520,183, forward strand.
GCCAAGGCAAACAAGGGCTTGGTTTATACGGGCAAGTCAATTTGAAAAACGGTCGTTATGCCTCATTCGGTCAAGATTTACTGATTCGTAAAGGGGTAATCAGTTTTGCCGGACTTCCGTCACAACCTTCCTTAAACATTGAAGCGATTCGTAATCCGGAAGCAATGGAAGATCCGAGTATTACCGCAGGGGTAAAAGTGATCGGTTTGGCGGATAGTCCGGAGGTAAAAGTATTTTCCGAACCGGCGATGTCGCAAAATGAAGCGCTTGCGCATGTGCTGACCGGTCGTTCGTTAGATAATAGCGGCGATGCCGGATCGAGCAATTCTATGGCGGCGGCATTAATCAGTATGAGCTTATCGAAAAGCAGTAAAACCGTCGGAGCGGTAGGCAGTACGTTCGGTTTGAAAGATTTAAATGTAACGACCGCCGGTATCGGTGATAATACGAAAGTGGAAGTGAGTGCGAGTTTAACGCCTAAGTTTAAAGTAAAATACGGTGTCGGGATCTTTGCCGCACTTACCGAATTAACGTTACGTTATAATCTTGCGCCGAGACTGTATTTACAATGGGTTTCCAGCGTAAATCAAGCGGTGGATTTAATGTATCGTTTTGAATTTGATGAAATGTTTGAGTAATTTTATCAACTATTTTGAGCAAGCGGTTCTTTTTGTGAACTTTTTGGCAAAACGGACCGCTTATTTTTTCGATCAAATCCCCCCAAAAACGGCAAATATCGTGCTAAAATCCAATTTAATTCAAAGCGTTATCTCAAATTAAACAGAAATTGATTAAACATGGAAAAACAACGACAAAAGCAGTTGCAAAGGTGGCTTCGAGGACAGCAAAAAATCATTAAGAAGTGGATGTACCTCAATGTTTTGCTCGGTAGCTTGAGTGCCGTATTAATGATCGGACAAATGGCATTATTGGCAACGATGTTACATAAAATGATTATCGAACATCAAAGTTCGCAAACTTTCTTATTAGAGCTTGGCTTGTTATTTGTTTGTTTTAGCGGACGTGCGTTGCTGACTTGGCTACGCGAGCGCACTGGATTTAAGGCGGGTCAGACGTTGCGTTTACATTTACGTGAACAAATTATGGCAAAACTGTCTGAAATCGGGCCGATGAGTATGCAACAAAAGCCGGCGGGAAGTTGGGCGACATTAATGTTGGAACAAGTGGAAAACCTACATAATTTTTACGCGCGTTATTTGCCGCAACAATTTTTATCGTTGTTAGTGCCGATGATTATTCTCTGTTTCGTATTTCCGATTAACTGGGCGGCGGGGCTTATTTTATTTGCAACCTTACCGTTATTGCCGCTGTTTATGGCGTTAGCCGGCATTAAAGCTGTGGAAGCGAACCAACGCAATATCGGGGTACTTTCTCGTATTAGCGGGCAATTTTTAGATAAGTTAAGAGGGTTGGAAACGATTCGTTTATTCGGTCAGGCAGAAAAACAAACCGAGCAAATTTATCAAAGTACCGAAGAATTTCGTGTAAGTACGATGGACGTGCTGAAAATGGCGTTTCTTTCCTCGGCGGTATTGGAATTTTTTACTGCGGTATCGATTGCGGTCATGGCGGTTTATTTCGGCTTTATTTATTTGGGCGAGTTGGATTTCGGCTATTACGGCACGGGAGTGAGTCTGTTTATCGGGTTCTTCTGTTTAATGTTGGCACCGGAGTTTTATCAACCGCTACGTGAATTAGGCGTGTTTTATCACGATAAAGCGGCGGCAATCGGTGCGGCGGACGATATTGAAAAATTTTTAAATCAACAAGTTACACAAGCACAAACCGATTTGCAAAAAGATTTGCCTAATCAACCGCTTGCAATTACCGCGAAAGATTGTGTAATTCTTTCGCCGCAAGGTAAAGTCTTAACTAAACCGTTAAACTTTACTCTTGCCGCTCGACAACATATTGCGCTAGTCGGACAAAGCGGTGCGGGTAAAAGCTCGTTAATGAATATGTTATTGGGATTCTTACCTTATCAAGGTTCGGTCACGGTAAACGGTGTGGAATTACGAGAGTTAAATTTGACGCAGTATCGCCGGAAATTAGCTTGGGTGGGACAAAATCCGCAGTTGATTAAAGGTTCGCTGCGCGAAAACATCTTATTAGGTAATCCGAATGCGACCGAATCCGATCTCAAACAAGCGTTGGCTTTATCCAAAGCGGACGAATTCGTTTACCGTTTAGGTTTAGACAGCCAAGTGCAAGATGCGAATGCCGGGATTTCCGGCGGGCAGGCACAGCGTATTGCGATTGCCCGTGCATTGTTACGAGATTATGAATTGCTTTTGCTAGATGAGCCGACCGCCAGCTTGGATATGCAATCCGAACAACAAGTATTAAGCGCATTGCAACATTTAAGCCAAACGCAAACCACCTTAATGATCACGCACCGTATTGAAGATCTTAAACAATGTGATGAAATTTGGGTGATGAAACAAGGCGAGATCGTACAAAAAGGGCGTTTTGAAGCGGTTGAAAAAGAAGGTTATTTTGCAGAATTGCAGCAATACTAATAGGTGATACATGAAATCAATTTTTCCTTTTCTCTCTCTATATCGCACCCATTGGGGACGCTTATTATTGGGTATTGTATTAGCAATAGCGGGTTTAACCGCAAGTATCGGTTTATTAAGTTTATCCGGTTGGTTTTTATCGGCTTCTTTCTTAGCCGGTTCTGCAATTATTTTTAACTTCTTTTATCCGTCTTCGGGCGTAAGAGGCCTGGCGATCGGGCGGACGATTTCCCGTTATTTTGAACGTTTAGTGACGCATGATGCGACGTTCCGAGTATTGGCAAATTTACGCGTTACCGTATTCCGTAAGTTGATTCCGTTAAGTCCGAGCGGTTTAAATCGCTTTAGAAACAGTGAGTTGCTTAATCGCTTGGTGGCGGATGTCGATACGTTGGATACGCTTTATTTAAACCTGATTTCTCCGTTTGTCAGTGCGATTATGCTCATTGTATTTATGGGCATCGGTTTAACTTTTGTTTCTCCATTGCTTGCTTTAGTTATTTGCGGATCGCTAACCGTATTACTGATTATTTTCCCTATGTTGTTTTATCGTTTAGGGCGAAAATCCGGTGCAATCGTTATACAAGCGCGAGCAAATTATCGCAGTCAATTTATTGAATGGATCCAAATGCACGCTGAGTTTTTATTATTCGGTGTGGTGGCGCAAGCAACTTACAAACTGAATCAAACGGAAAAAGAGTGGTTGAATGCACAAAGTAAAGAAAGCAGATTAACCGGCTTATCCAACGCATTGCTGATCTTTTCGAACGGCATTTTGCTTTGCGTGGTGATTTATTTAGCGTCCACCGCAATTAACGTACCTTCCGCCGAATATCCGGAAGCGTTGATTGCACTTGTGGTTTTTTGTGTCATGGCATCGGCGGAGATTTTAATGCCGATTGGCTTAGCATTCTTACATTTAGGACAAGTGATTACTGCGGCAGAACGTTTAAATGAAATTACCGAACAACAGCCGTCGGTCAGCTTCGGCAGTAAAAACGATTGGCAAAAAATCGAGCAAAACAGACCGCTTGTCCAATTTGAAAACGTGACATTTACCTATCCGAATCGGATTGATCCGGTGTTACAAAATATTTCATTTGAAATTTGTGCCGGACAAAAAGTGGCGATTTTAGGTAAAACGGGTAGCGGTAAGAGTACTATTTTCCAATTACTTAATCGTAATTATGACTCGACAAGCGGTCAAATTCGTCTAAATGCTTGCAATATTGCCGATTATGCGGAACCCGTGTTACGTCAGCATATCGTGACGTTAAGTCAGCGAGTGCATATTTTTAACAGTAGCTTGCGAGATAACTTATTATTCGGCTATGCACAGGCGACGGACGTCCAATTAATTACGGTGTTAAATCAAGTGGGATTAGCTTATTTATTAGATGAGCAAGGTTTGGATTTATGGCTGGGAGAAGGCGGCCGACCGCTTTCTGGCGGTGAACAACGTCGCTTAGGTTTGGCACGTTTATTACTAAGCCAAGCGGAAATCGTGTTACTGGACGAACCGACCGAGGGATTGGATCGTGAAACCGAACAGCAAATTTTGGCGTTAATTTTAGCCCATAGCCAAAATCGAACGCTATTGATGATTACTCATCGCTTACACGGCTTGGATAAATTCGATAAAGTCTATCGAATGGACAACGGTAAATTTATTAATTAAGCCAATACGCTTTAAAAGGACGCAAACGGTTACGTTGGCGTCTTTTCTATTCTTTTCAACAATAAATTTCTTGCTTTTTCATTCAAAAATAAACAAAAAAGTGTTATATTGACAATCAATTTTGATTTTATCTTTTCTTAATCATTTCATTTATTTTGGATTTATGGCTACCAATTATCACGATATTACGATTGCTTTTGCAGGTGTTTGCCAAGCGGTTAGTTTAGTTCAACAATTTGCTCACAAAGGTACTGCGGATCGTGAGATTTTTTCCAATTCAATTAAGAGTTTACTCGTTACTCAACCGGATTCGACCTTAGCGGTGTTTGACGGTCAGTTAGCCAATTTAAAATTAGGACTGGAAACGGCTCAAGCGCAAATGGGTAGCCAAAACGGTAAATTGGATACGGAAATCGGTCGCTATTGGATTAATGTCCTCGCACTCAGCCAAAAATTAAATAAAAATCCTGAAGCCAAAGCCAAATTGGCGGAGCGTTTACAGCAAATTGAACATCAATTACCGCTCTATGAAAATGATATTATGGCGGATCAAATGATTGCGAATTTAGCTGCGATTTACAGCGATGTGATTAGCCCACTCGGTTCAAAAATCCATGTATTAGGTTTACAAGATTATCTGGTGCGTCCGGATATTCAGCAAAAAATCCGAGCCAGTCTATTAGCCGGTATTCGAGCCGGTATTTTATGGCAACAAGTCGGCGGAACTCGCTGGCAATTCTTATTTTCCCGTAGAAAGATTCTTAATCAGGCACAACAGTTTTACAAAAGTATTTAAACAAGTTCTCCGTAATGGAGAACTTGTTCCGAACATTTATTTATTTGGAGAAAACAATGGAACTTACCGCTTTAACAGCATTATCCCCAATCGATGGTCGTTACCAAGACAAAGCTGCCGCATTACGCCCGATTTTTAGTGAATTCGGTTTACTAAAATTCCGTGTAACGGTAGAGGTTCGTTGGTTACAAAAATTGGCTTCTCAAGCACAAATCAAAGAAGTTCCTGCTTTTTCTGAAAAAGCAAACGATTACCTAAATCAAATTGTAGCAAATTTCTCAATTGAAGATGCAAACCGTATCAAAACAATTGAACGCACTACCAACCACGACGTAAAAGCGGTGGAATATTTCTTAAAAGAAAAATGTGAAGCGTTACCTGAATTACAAGCAGTAAATGAATTTATTCATTTTGCTTGTACCTCGGAAGATATTAACAATACTTCACACGCACTAATGCTAAAAACGGCACGTGAAGAAGTATTATTGCCGGAATGGAAAAAAGTGATTGATGCGGTAGTAGAACTAGCAAAACGTTATCAACATATTCCGTTACTTTCTCGTACGCACGGTCAGCCGGCAAGCCCGACAACCATCGGTAAAGAGATGGCAAACGTAGCATATCGTCTCAAACGTCAATACAAACAACTCGAAAATTTAGAGATCTTAGCGAAAATCAATGGTGCGGTAGGTAACTATAATGCGCATTTATCGGCTTATCCTGATGTGGATTGGCATACGTTCAGCCAAGAGTTTGTAGTATCGTTAGGCGTAACTTGGAACCCGTACACCACACAAATTGAACCGCACGATTACATTGCGGAATTCTTTGATTGTGTGGCACGTTTTAATACGATCGTAATTGATTTTGACCGTGATATGTGGGGCTATATTGCGTTAAATCACTTCAAACAACGCACGATTGCCGGTGAAATCGGTTCGTCCACCATGCCGCACAAAGTGAACCCGATCGACTTTGAAAACTCGGAAGGTAACCTTGGCTTAGCGAATGCGGTAATGAACCATTTAGGTCAAAAACTACCGATTTCTCGTTGGCAGCGTGACTTAACCGACTCAACCGTATTACGTAACTTAGGTGTCGGTTTAGGCTATTGCTTAATCGCTTATGCTGCAACTTTAAAAGGTGTAAGTAAGTTGGAAGTAAACGAACAACATTTACGTGACGAGTTAAATCAAAACTGGGAAGTATTAGCAGAGCCGATTCAAACGGTAATGCGCCGTTACGGTATCGAAAAACCATACGAGAAACTGAAAGAATTAACGCGCGGTAAACGTGTCGATGAAGCGGCGATGCGAGAGTTTATCGAGAAACTTGAGATTCCGGCGGAAGAAAAAGTGCGCTTAAGAGAGATGACGCCGGCAAGTTATATCGGTTATGCGGTAGAACTTGTTGAAAAATTGTAAAATTTAAGTTAAAAATGACCGCTGGTAAGTGGTCATTTTTTTGAAAACTTTGCGGAGGAATAAGTAAATGAAACAATCTATTCGTCACAATAAAATTATCGAACTGGTTAATCAGTTAGGTTATGTCAGTACGGAAGAATTAGTTGCCCAATTAGATGTCAGTTCTCAAACGATTCGCCGTGATTTAAACGAATTAGCCGAAAAGAATTTGATCCGTCGCCATCACGGTGGTGCGGGTATGCCGTCTAACAGCGAAAACAGTGATTATACCGAACGTAAACAGTTTTTCTCGGAACAAAAAAATGAAATTGCGCGCCACGTAGCGGCAATGATCCCGAACGGTGCTTCATTATTCTTAGATATCGGTACAACCTCTGAAGCGGTGGCTTATGCACTGTTATCGCATCAAAATTTGCGTATTGTGACCAATAACCTTAATGCCGCACATATTTTAATGCAGAAGGAAGATTTCCATATTACGGTAGCCGGCGGTAATTTGCGTACCGACGGCGGTTTAATCGGTGAAGCAACGGTGAATTTTATCAGTCAATTCCGCTTGGATTTCGGTATTTTGGGCATTAGTGCGATCGATAGTGACGGCTCAATGCTCGATTACGATTACCACGAAGTGCAAGTGAAACGCGCTTTGATGCAGAGTTCCCGCCAAGTGATTTTGGTAACCGATCATTCAAAATTCAGTCGTAGCGCAATTGTGCGTTTAGGCGACATTACCGAAGTGAATTATTTGTTTACAGATTTGCCGTTACCTTTAGAATTACAGCAACGATTAGTTTCAACCAAAGTAGCAGTACAAATCTGCGGTAATTAATGACAACTTTTTTTCAACAACATTTTTCTCGGAATAAATGGCTGGCGTATGCACAATTAATGCGCTTTGATAAGCCGATTGGAACTTTACTTTTGCTTCACCCGACATTATGGGCGTTATTTGCCGCCGCAGGCGGTATGCCGCCGTTGTCCGTGTTAGTGATTTTCGTGTTAGGCGTAATCGTTATGCGTGCCGCCGGCTGTGTGATTAACGATTATGCCGATCGCCATATTGACGGTGAAGTAAAACGTACCTCACAGCGCCCGCTTGCCACTGGACGAGTAACAACTACGGAAGCGAAAATACTGTTCGTATTGTTGCTGTGTATCGCTTTTGTTTTGGACTTATTGCTTAACCGATATACTTTTTTACTGTCGTTTGTTGCGGTCGCGTTAGCGATTATTTATCCGTTTATGAAACGCTTTACCCATTTACCGCAAGTGGTATTAGGCATGGCGTTCGGTTGGGCGATCCCGATGGCGTATGGTGCGGTAAGCGAATCGTTGCCGTTGGAGTGTTGGTTGTTATTTTTCGCCAATATTTTTTGGACGGTCGCTTACGATACGCAATATGCGATGGTTGATCGTGACGATGATCTGCGTATCGGGGTAAAATCCACTGCGATTTTATTTGCGCAATACGACAATAAAATTATCTCCTTATTGCAATTTATTACGTTAGTGCTATTAGTTATTTTTGGTTGGATAAGTCAATATCATTGGGGTTATTTTGTCATACTCGGCTTGAGTGCAAGTTTGTTTAGCTATCAATGTTGGCTGACCAAACAGCGAGTCAGAGAGCAATGTTTTAAAGCGTTTTTGAATAATCACTATTTCGGTTTAGGTGTGTTTCTTGCGATTTTAGTCGGCATCTATGCTTAATGCGAAAAGAGCAAGCGGTTGAATTTTCTGAGATTTTTCCAAGAAAGTTAGCCGCTTTTTTATTTCCTAAGTTTACAAATTTTCCTGCGTTTTTAACCGCTTGTTTCCAATACTTTTCCGCATTTTTCTGCTATAATTCCAATAATTTTTTGGCTTTAAATTTATTCGTAACAAATAAGCCTTTTCCATTTCATAAAGTATAGGAATAACGAATGTCTGAACAAAATCAAACAAATAGTTATGATTCTTCGAGCATTAAAGTCTTACGCGGCTTAGATGCGGTACGTAAACGTCCGGGTATGTATATCGGTGATACCGATGATGGTACAGGTTTACACCATATGGTGTTTGAAGTTGTAGATAATGCGATCGATGAAGCGTTAGCGGGACACTGTAAAGATATTATCATAACCATTCATTCGGATAATTCGGTTTCCGTACAAGATGACGGTCGCGGTATTCCGGTCGGCATTCATCCGGAAGAGGGCGTATCGGCAGCGGAAGTGATTATGACGGTATTGCACGCCGGCGGTAAATTTGACGATAACTCCTATAAAGTATCGGGCGGTTTACACGGTGTGGGTGTGTCGGTGGTAAATGCGCTTTCATCAAAATTACAGCTCACCATTCGCCGTGAAGGTCATGTTCACGAGCAATTTTATAGCTTAGGCGAACCGGATGCGCCATTAACCGTTATCGGCGATACTGATAAAACCGGTACGATGGTACGTTTCTGGCCGAGCTTAGATATCTTCAAAAATAAAACCGAATTCGAATATAAAATCCTGTCAAAACGTTTACGTGAGCTTTCTTTCTTAAACTCGGGCGTATCGATTCGATTAATTGACGAACGTGACGGCAAAGAAGAACACTTCAAATATGAAGGCGGTATTAAGGCTTACGTTGAGTATTTAAACGAAGGTAAAACCCATATTCATAATACGCCGTTCTATCTTTCAACCGAGAAAGACGGTATCGGTGTTGAAGTGTCATTACAGTGGAACGACAGCTATAACGAAAACGTTTACTGTTTTACTAACAATATTCCGCAACGTGATGGTGGTACGCACTTAGCCGGTTTCCGTGGTGCATTAACCCGCGCATTAAAAAACTATATGGATAACAGCGGTGTAGTGAAGAAAGCGGATGCGAATATTGATGCGTCAGGGGATGATGCGCGTGAAGGTTTGGTTGCGGTAATTTCGGTCAAAGTACCGGATCCGAAATTCTCATCACAAACGAAAGATAAGTTAGTGTCATCGGAAGTGCGTGGTGCGGTGGAAAGCTCAATGAATGAAGCGTTAGCGGAGTACTTAGCGGAAAATCCGGACGATGCGAAAAATATCGTCACCAAAATTATTGATGCGGCGCGTGCGCGTGAAGCGGCGCGTAAAGCGCGTGAAATGACACGTCGTAAAGGTGCGCTGGATTTAGGCGGCTTACCAGGTAAATTAGCGGATTGCCAAGAAAAAGACCCAGCGTTATCGGAACTTTACTTAGTGGAGGGTGACTCTGCTGGTGGCTCGGCAAAACAAGGTCGTGATCGTAAAAACCAAGCGATTCTGCCGTTAAAAGGTAAAATCTTAAATGTTGAAAAAGCACGCTTTGACAAAATGCTTTCTTCACAAGAGGTCGCAACTTTGATTACGGCGTTAGGTACCGGTATTGGTCGTGATGATTACAATATTGAAAAATTACGTTACCACAAAATCATTATTATGACCGATGCGGACGTGGATGGTGCGCATATTCGTACATTATTATTAACCTTCTTCTACCGCCAAATGCCGGAATTAATTGAGAACGGTTATGTTTATATCGCTCAACCGCCGCTTTATAAAGTGAAAAAAGGTAAGCAAGAGCGTTATATTCAAGATAACGATGAAATGTCGCAATATGAAATCGATATTGCGTTAGAAGGTGCAGGCTTATTTGTGAGCGAAGGTGCGCCGGCGTTAAGCGGTGTGGCACTTGAAAGCCTCATTTCACAATATAACGGCGTACAAAAATTATTTGAGCGTTTAAGTCGTCGCTATCCGGTTGCGTTGTTAAACGAACTGATTTATAGCCCGGCATTATCGGCTGAATTTGCAAAAGATCAGGCAAAAGTGACCGCTTGGAACGAGCAATTTGTAGCGAAATTAATGGAAAAAGAAACCGGCGGTAGTTTCTACCGTAGTGAAGTTTTCTTCAATACCGAGCGTCAAGTATATGAGCCGGAAATTGTGGTAACGACTCACGGTATGGATACGACTTATCGTCTTGATTTTAACTTTATCAGCAGTAACGAATACGCCAAAATTACCGCATTAGGTAACGAGTTAAACGACCTATTATCACCAAGTGCTTATGTAATACGCGGTGAACGTCGCCAAGAAGTGAGCAGCTTTGCCGAAGCGTTAGATTGGTTGGTACGTGAATCACGTAAAGGCTTAACTATTCAACGCTATAAAGGATTAGGTGAGATGAATCCGGAACAATTATGGGAAACCACAATGGATCCGGTGGCACGTAAGATGTTACAAGTGAATATCACCGATGCGATTGCGGCCGACAAATTGTTTAGTACCCTAATGGGTGATGAAGTTGAACCTCGTCGTGACTTTATCGAAAGCAATGCGCTATACGCTCAGTTAGATATTTAATTTGTAAATAAACTAAATCAAACCCCAAAGTTTTGCTTTGGGGTTTCTTTTTGCAAATTTTAAGCAAAAAAAGACCGCTTAGTTGATAAGCGGTCTAAACTTAAGCCTGTTTTTTCTTACGGCTTTTACGCCATTTCCAGCCTACATAGATGGCAATCACACCTAAACCGGCAAAAATAATATGCTGTCCGTTTTTTACTTGTTCGTGTAGCCAATCGAGGTTTTGTGCGCCGTAATCGCCTAAATAGACCCAAATCGGCACGGAAATAATCGCCGCACAGAAATCAACCAACACGAAACGAGTATAACTTACACGACGAGTAATACCGGATACCAGATACACCACCGCACGTAACCCCGGTAAGAAACGCGCTAAGAATAATAAGCGGTTGCCTTGTTTTTCAAAACGTTCCTGCACCATCTGGTAACGTTCTTCGGTCACAATATTACGAATTAGCGGAAACTGGCGAATTCTTTCACCGTAAATACGTCCGAGCCAATACATCGTACTATCGCCGATGAGTACGCCGAGCATACTGACGACTAACATCCAATGTACATTGGTATAGCCTAAGCCTGAAATCACACCGCCGGAAACCAAAGTAATATCTTCCGGAATCGGTACGCCGAAGCCACAAGCCAACAAAACCAAAAATACAGCCCAATAGCCATAGCTACTGAAAAAGCTGATTAAGAATTCCATATTTACTCCTTCTATAAACGGATTATTTATTTAGGTTTCTCACAGAACGACGTAAGACTAACTCGGGATGAAACTCAATCGTTTGAGGCTGATATTGCGTTTTATCTATTTTAATTCGTTCAAGTAAGATATTAAGTGCTTTTACACCTAAACGCGATTTAGATTGATGGATTGTCGTGAGCGGCGGAGAATAAAAGCGTGACGAATGAATATTATCGTATCCGATAATTGACATATCGTGCGGCACGGACAATCCTTTTTCACTTAATGCCGAAATGGCGCCTAATGCAATCGTATCGCTGAAACAAAAGAGCGCCGTCGGTAATTTTTCCAAACGTAATAAATTATTCATTTGCTCAAAACCGCTTTCTGGTTCGAAATCTCCTTCATAAATCCATTCTTGGCGCACGGGTAAATTCGCTTCGTGCATCGCTTTTAAGAAACCTTCGTAACGCTCTTTGGAAAGGGTTTTGCTCAGGTGACCGGCGATAACGCCGATATCTTTATGACCGTTTTCAATTAAATGTTGGGTAGCTAAGTATCCTCCTTCAAAGCTATTATCCAAAATACGATCACTATGATCATCGGCTTTACCCCAATCCATTACCACCATCGGGATATTTGTACCGTTGAATAGTTCTAAAGAATCTCGAGTATATTCGGAACACATTACCAATACGCCATCCACTCGTTTTTTAATTAACATATCCAAATGGTTTTGGATTTTTTCCGGCTCGTTTTGGGTATTGCATAAGAAAAGAGAATAGCCTTGTTGATAGCAATGTTCTTCTACGGCTAATACGATTTCGGCAAAATAAGGCGCTTCGCTGGTCGTGATGATCATCCCGATGGATTTAGTGGTATTGACTTTTAAGCTGCGAGCAACGGCACTCGGGGAATAATTTAATTGTTGGATTGCGTCCCATACAGCCTTACTGGTATCTTCTGCTACAAAACGGGTTTTATTGATTACATGTGAAACGGTGGTGGTCGAAACACCGGCTAATTTAGCAACGTCTTTAATTGTAGCCATAATTTTGTTCTCTTTTTAATATCAAAATAAACTCTTATTATAACGAAAATTACTCAGCTAAGAGAGGAAATTCTTAAAATAAATATGTAAAGAATAAAGAGAGTAAAAAATAAGAGAAAAAATAGGTGTAATGGTCTGATCAGATTTGATACGGGGTATTCAACAATAATTAATTTTGAACAGATGTTATCCTGGAGTTTATAATTATCTAATCTTCATTGAAACAATTTTAATAATATAGAATTTAATCCATAAATTAAAATGGAACTAGGTAAACATAATGTACTTCCAACCAAAATTTCTTAACATACCACTCGCTGCTGTTTCAATTAGCGTTTCGGCGAATCAATATTCGAGTTTATCAGAGTTAAATCGGCTAGATGCTACACAGCAAAAAAGGCAACAGCAATATCAACAATCAAAAGATAAACAACTACAAGCCTCAGCGGATATTCGTTTAGACACGGACGTTCAACAACCTTTTTCGTTTTTAAAACAAGAATCCCCTTGTTATCCTATCCACCACATTTCATTGACCGATTACGGTTCAAGCACTTCAACCAGCCAATTCCAGTGGGCATTAGATAAAGCTGCACACGATTTAAAACTTACTCTACCACATTGCCTTGGGGGTGAGGGTTTAGGCATTTTAATGAAGCAGGTGCAAAATAATATTATTGAGCAAGGTTATGTGACGACCCGAGTGGTGACGGAAGAGCAAGATTTACGTGGCGGTAAGTTAAATTTAACCGTCATTTTGGGGAAAGTGCGTAATACGATTATAGCGGATAGCGGTGTTGTACCTCGCTTTACTAAACTACATGCTTTAACCGCCTTTACCTTTGAAAAGGGGGAATTTGCTCAATGTACGTGATATTGAGCAGTCTTTAGAAAATCTAAAACGCGTGCCGACGGCAGAAGCGAATATTGAGATTTTACCAAGTGAAGATGAATTGGCTTCCGTAGGCGACAGCGATTTAAAAATCCATTATGCGCAAGGATTTCCATTCCGACTGAGTGTCGGGCTAGATGATGCCGGTTCGACTTCAACCGGAAAATATCAGGCAAACGGTACGTTTTCCTTTGATAATCTGTTTTCCGCTAATGACCTTTTCTACACTTCTTTTACGCACAGCCTGAAAACGCACAATGATGATAAAGGCGAGCGAGCCAATAAAAGCCTCTCTTTCTATTATTCTATCCCTTTCGGTTATTGGACCGTATCCGCTTCGCAAAGCTACAGCCGTTACCATCAAGAAGTCTTTGGGGCGTTCGATAATAATTATATTTACTCAGGCAAAAGCAATACTACTAAGGCAACCCTTTCTTATTTACTTTATCGAGATAGTAAACGTAAAACGTCTATATCAGGCGGTTTTTGGTCTCGCCAATCACAAAACTATATTGACGGTGCGGAAATTGACGTACAAAAACGCCGTATGGCAGGTTGGGAGGCCGGTATTTCACATAAAGAATATCTAGGCGATGCGACTTTGGAATTATCGGGAAGTTATAAACGTGGAACAGGTGCAAGAGGGGCATTATCAGCACTGGAAGAGTTTTGGAATGAGGGGACTTCACGTCCGCAAATTATCACGGCTTCCATTGATTTTACTCAACCGTTTATGCTAGGGGAGCAAGCGTGGCAATTTAATACCGGTTGGAATGCACAATGGAATAAAACCCCGTTAATTGCACAAGACCGTTTTAGTATCGGTGGACGCTATACCGTACGAGGATTTGACGGAGAACTCACGCTTTCAGGTGAGTGTGGTTGGTTATGGCGTAACGAATTAGCTTGGAATGTGAATCGTTGGGGACAGCAACTTTATTTGGCATTAGACGGCGGTCGAGTAATGGGCAGAGATGCGGAAAGTAGATTAGGGCATCATTTGATGGGGACGGCACTCGGCTTACGAGGTGGTTTTAGCCGTTTTAGCTACGATGTTTTTGTCGGCAAACCCCTACGTAAACCGACCGGTTTTAAAACTTCTCATACCGTCGCCGGTTTTAACTTAAATTACCATTTCTAGTTTTGAACAGGATAAAAAATGAATAAACAATGTTTCCGTGTCATTTTCAGCAAGACTTTACAACGTTTAGTGGTCGTGTCAGAACTTGCCAAGTCTGAAGGTAAGTCTACTGAACAATCCTCATTCTCTCTTTCGCAAATTTTTTCCAAAATGCGACCGCTTACCTTTAGCCTCTTTTGTGCGTTAGGTTTTGTGGCGTTTTCTGATAATGTCCTTGCAGAAACTTTGATTATTCAAGCGGATAAAACCGCACCGAAAAACCAACAACCGATTGTGTTACAAACTGCCAACGGTTTACCTCAGGTTAATATCCAAACTCCGAATGATAAAGGTTTATCGCACAATAAATACAATCAATTTAGCGTCGATACCAAAGGTGCCGTTCTGAACAATAGTCGCACCAATACCCAAACGCAACAAGGCGGTTGGGTACAAGGTAACCCCTATCTTGCCCGTGGTGAAGCCAAGGTTATTTTAAATGAAGTCACCTCAAATAATCCAAGTGTATTAAAAGGCTATGTGGAAGTCGCAGGTAAAAAGTCCGATGTGATTATTGCCAACCCGAACGGCATCCACTGTGCAGGTTGCGGAGTAATTAACTCCGACCGAGCCACTTTAACCACTGGTAAACCGCAGGTTCAAAATGGTCATCTCGAAAGTTTTGTAGTGGAAAAAGGTAAGGTTAAGGTCTCCGGTAAAGGTTTGGATAATAGCCGAGTGGACTATACCGAGGTTTTAGCCCGTGAAGCAGAAGTGAACGCCGGTATTTGGTCGAAAAAAGAAACCAAAGTCGTGGCGGGTAAAAATACCATCAAGCGGTCGAATAATACGGAAGAGTTGCAAATCATTCACACAAATCAACCGCGTGCAGACGAAAATCAACCTAAATTTGCGGTGGATGTGGGCGAATTAGGCGGAATGTACTCGGGCAAAATCCACCTTATCGGCACGGAGAACGGCATAGGTGTTTGCAATGCTGGACATATTGGTGCAAGTAGCGAAACTTTAAAAATTGACAGTCAAGGCAGAATTGTCAATCGAGGTACATTTAACGCCCAAAAAGAAGTACAACTTGCAGGTACAAAAGGCATTGAAAACCACGGAAAATTGGAAACCAACCAAGGCAATATCATTTTAACTAGCCAAGCGGATATCCAACAACACGGCTCAATTGTAGCACGACAAGGCGATATCCAACAACGAGCGGCAAATGGCATTCGTCAAAGCGGTGAAACTATTGCGAAAGGAAAAATCAGTTTTGATGCTAATCGAGTGGAAGCAAGTGAATCGTCACTGATTGCTGCCGGCGTAGAGATTCAGCAGACGGCGCAAGGTGAAGCTCGCCAGCTCTCACCACAAACGGATAATGGTAAGGATATTCAGATTAGCACACGCCAACAAGCGGTGTTAAACGGCAAAAATATTGCAAGCGGTACGCTACAAATTAAAGCGGATAAAGCTGATTTAAATAAAAGCCAAACCAGTGCCAACCGAATTGACGTTCATGCTAAAACGGGCGATATGCAAGCAAACCAAGCCAAACTCAGCGCTAAAGAGACTCTACGTTTAAACACGCCTAAAACTTTATCTACTGAAGGTAGCCACGTCAGTGCAACACATATTCAAACGACACAAGCCGAATTAAACACAAAAAATGCGGTTTGGGAGCAGACCGGTGAGCAAGATTTTGCCCTCAAAGCCAAAACAATAAATAACCAAGGCGGTGCGATAAAAACACAAGGTAAATTTACCGTTGAAGCGGAGCAACTCGATAATACGAAAGGGCGCTTAGTCTCGAATGCGGAAATGAATATCAAAACGCAAGCACTGAATAACCAATTAGGTTATTTGGTTAGCAATAAAGCACAAACGGTTAATAGTCAAAAATTAAATAACCAACAAGGCGTGATTGCCAGCCAAAACAGCAGTGTGGATTTAAATGTCTCAAGTTTACTGAATAATCAACAAGGCACGATTTCTGCAAAAAATCAGCTAAATTTAACCGCTTACGGAGTGGATAATAAGCAAGGAACGCTTTATACAGCGCAAGATAACCTTGTTTTAGATGCACAGAAACAAGCTTTGAATAACCAACAAGGGCAGATTTTGTCCGGACATTACAAATTGATTCGGCTGAAATTAATAACCAGAAGGGTACGTTTTTCTCTACGGAAAATCAGCAGATCAATACCAATAGTCAGCAGCTTACGAATACTCAGGATGGAAAAATTCAGAGTTTAGCGCAACTTATTATTAATACAGCGTTACTTGATAACCAAGGTGGTTTTATTCAAACGCAGCAGGGCGGAACCATCACGGCATCACATATCTTGAATAACAAAGTGACGGAAAACGGCTCATTAATTGAAGCCGGTGCACCATTAGTGGTGAATTCACCAATTTTCGAAAATAATGGCACTATCGCTCAAGGTAAAATACCGACACAAGGTATTATTGCACAAAAACTGACGCTAACTTCGGATCGTTTAGAAAACGAAAAAGGCGGTATTTATCTGGAAAGCGAGGGTTTACTGAATATTGCTAAGGCAGTGAACAATCAGGCTGGTGAGATTTTAAGTTGGGGAGGATTATCGATTTCAGGTTATCAAACTGATCTTATAGTGACAAATAAAGAAGGTAAGATCCAAGCAGAAAAGAGATTATCTGTTGAGGCTAAAGCGATCAGTGAAGATGGACATTTAGAAGCTAAAGATCTAAGTATTAAACAGAAAGATGATTTTAATACTAAGAATAATATTAATGCAAAAAGTACCCTTGCTATCGAGACGCTTGGTAATGTGGTCAATAATCATAAATTATCAGCTAGTGATAAGTTAGCCTTAACGGCGCAAAGTTTAAACAATGCGGCTGACGGTCGTATTAGTTCAGGGCATACTCGTATCACGGTAAATGACAAAGTTGAAAATAGAGGCTTAATTAATAGTTTTAATGAAGAGGATACGTCAAAAACTGTCGTTAAAGCTAAAGTTATCGAGAATAAAGGTTCCGGCCGTATTTATGGTGATTATGTTGCACTTGGAGCTGAAAATATTCTTAATCAAGATGAGAGCGGTAAAGCTGCAACAATTGCGGCTCGTAAACGTTTAGATTTAGCAAGTAAAACGATTGCGAATGAAATGGCTACTTATGATCAAAACCTAAAAGGTGGCGGCTATATTTATAGTGGTGGAGACATTGTTTTTGGTAGTGAACTAAATGATCAAGATCTTGCAGAAGGACAAGCAGACTCATTTAAAAATATTAGTAGTGTGATAGAAGCGGTAGGACATACGGTACTGAATATTAAGAATATTGAAAATATTAATAAGTACTATCGTTCCGAATTACAAATTGTCGGTCCTATAAATGAAGTCGATAAGAATTATATTTTGCCGGAGGGAGAGGCAACTAAAGTTGATCAACCTTATAACAACGGTAAGTTGCTGTATATCAGTACTGATGAATTACAGCGGATCGGATTTAGCCGTACATGGAAATGGATGCGCAAATACAATGTGAATAATTTGGAAGTTATTACGGATACGGATCAAATCAAAAGTAAGGTATTAGCATCTCCTAATCAGGTTAATTGTGACGACAATCAGAATTGTAAGTCATTAGATGCAGGTGTTTATAAAAAAGATAGCCCAGTTTGGGGATATTTTGGTATTGAGGCACCAACAGAAGATGTGCCTGAAATTACTCCAGAAATGGCTGCATATTTAAAACGCTTAGAATTAAATGATGAGAAGTTAAGCTCTCTTTCAGATGAAGAACTTGTAAAATTAGATCAGCAAGAAGAGAATCAAACTTTGCCTGTAATTCCACTATTACCGATACAACCAGCTAAACAAGCTAATGAAAGTGAAGAAGTATTTCAGACAAAACTAGAAAATTATCGCAAAGAAAAAGAGGCTTATGATAAAGCCGTCCAAGCCAAAAAAGACTATGAGTTAATGAAGCCATTACAAGAATGGACAAATAAATATGGCGATAAACTCAAAGCATTGACAGAAGCGATTGATACGCATAATAAAGAGATTGTTGGGGATGTGTATGATCGTTTCTGGGCAATTAATGTTAAAAAGGAATATGTTAAAGAGAATGTAACTACTCGTACTGCGCCTGCGCAGATCCTTTCAGGAGAAGGAATTACATATAACAGCGAGCGATTCTTAAATGATAAAAGCTGGGTAATTGCTAAAGGTATTGAGCAAGTAGGGATCGGTAAGTTAGAAAATAGAGATGATGAAGATGCTATCCATCAAGATATTGAGGAAGGGAATCGTCATTTCTCTTATACAGTATGGCGGGGTGGTCATAGACGTTATTTCCAGCGTAAAGATAATAGCCATGGTCCATTAATGCGTATTAATGAAACTCATAAGGATATGGGAATTTGGCAAGAAAGAAATGATATTACACCAAGTGAGTTCAATGGTTATGTTAATTCAGTAGAAGCAAATGGGATCTCGTCTCAAGGAAATGAATTGGCTCTTAAGCCTTTACAAGAAGATGCCCCAAAATTTAAAGAATTAACTATTTCGGCAATTCCAACCTCCCAAGACGGAATAGAAATCCGCAGCGTGAAAGCGGATACCCGCTTACCAAATCAGAGTTTATATAAAATTAACCCTGATGCGGATAGTCATGTCTTAATTGAGACGGATCCGGATTTTACCGACCGAAAAAGATGGTTAGCAAGCGATTATATGTATAACGCCCTTCGTTCAGAACACGAAGCGGTGCATAAACGCTTAGGTGATGGTTTTTATGAACAGCGTTTAGTGAGAGAGCAAATCAATAAGCTGACCGGAAGACAATTCTTAGGTGAGTTTGAAACTTTTGACGACTAATATAAAGCATTAATGGATGCCGGTGTAACTTTTGCGCAAAAATTTAACTTACGTCCGGGGATTGCATTAAGCTCAAGTCAGGTGGCTCAGCTAACTTCCGATATCGTCTGGTTAGAGACCGAAAGTGTGACATTACCAAATGGTCAAGTAGAACAAGTTTTAGTGCCGAAAGTGTATGCGGTTGCTCGCAAAGGTGATATTAGCGGCAAAGGTACATTGATTTCTGCTGATAAAATGAATGTAAATTCTACTTCATTAATTAATGAAGGGACGATTGCCGGCCGTAATTTTGTAAAATTCGCAGCAGATAAATTGGTAAATAGCGGTAAGATTTCCGGCGGTATATTGCAAGGTAAAGTTTCCGGTGATGCGGAAAACAATGGCGGTGTTATGGAAGCAAATAGTGCATTATTCCTTGATGTTGCAGGGAATTTTACACATTCTTCAACCACCCGAGATACTGAAATTGATTTAGACGGTTTTAAACGTAAACAAACCACGCTAGATCGTAAAGCGTTATTACATGTAAAAGATGCAAACGGCACCTTACAGGTGACGGCGAACAATATCACCCTTAACGGCTCGGATATTATTAATGACGGTCAAGGTTTAACTTATCTCAAAGCAAAAGACCAAATGCATTTAGGCACGGTTGCAGTCGGTTTTGATGAGAAAATGGGCGGCGGCAATCACTATCGTAATGAAGCAGTACAAGATGTAGTGGTAAGCCGTATATCGGGTAACGGCAATGTGACTTTAGTTGCGAAAGATCTCTATGCAGAAGGTGGTGATTTTGAAGCAAAACAACGCCTTGTTGCATATGCAGAGAACGATCTTGTACTTGATTCGGCAACTCGTTCAGGTTCTTATGAAGAATATCATCGAACAAAAAGTAGCGGAGCATTCGGTAGTTCAAAGAAAACGACACGAGATACAAATCAATACAGAGACAAGGAAGGTGTTCGCTTAGGTGGTGATGAGATTATTGTTTCTGCAGGTAATGATGTGACAGCAAGAAATCTGCAAGCGATTGCAGATAAAGATGTACTGATTCAAGGTGGGAATAATGTTACTTTGACGGCAGATACTAACTATTTTAAAGAAACACATTTTGAGAAAAAATCAAAATCAGGTGCAGTTGGCGGCGGTGGACTAGGTATTACCTTTGGGAAAAAATCCGAAACGCATGAAACTGAAGCGGAAGGCTGGCAACAAAGCGAAGCAAGAAGTACGTTAGGTAGTTTATCCGGTAATATAATGGTTTCAGCGGGTAACTATCTTATTTGGTAGAAACTTCGAGCGGTCAAATTTCCTAACTTTTTTGCAATTTGCAAATTTTTAGCGAAATTTGACCGCTTTTTTGTGTTGGTTTTACTCACTTGATGAGAGTTGAATACTAGCAAAACAGAAGCAAGAAGAAGCAGAGAAATGGCAAACTTCGGGAGAGCATAAACGCAAAGTTGATGCGGTTACTACTGCAATCAGTTTAGCTATCGCAGGTAAACCAACAGAAGCGGTGCGACAAAGAGAGAAGTTTTTCCTGATATGGATAGAGCACAAAAAGGATGGTCAACTAATAATCAGGCATTGTTTAAGCTGGAAGGAAGAAGACACTCCCCAGAAATTAATAACGGAAATGGGGTCGTAAATACTGGACTAGGTAAAACTGAAGGCTTAAATAAATTTAATGATAATATTATTAAGTTTGAAAAAGTAGATAAGTAAGGAAAAAATATGTTTCTAAATTTAGATAAAAAAATGGTATTGGTTTATGATCTAAAAGATAGGTTAAGAAAAGAACCTTCATATATGGAGTTAATTCAAAAGGTAACTTTAGATGATAATAAGCCCAATATAGGGTTGAAAGGGAGATATGGATTATTCGGAAGTATTGAATGGTGGCAGAATATAGAGAATGCTGTAATCAAAACTAGTTTGGTACAAGGAGAAATTGTACGTCTATATAAAGCGGGTCAAGATGACATGGATGAATATAACAGTTTTGATTTACTCCTAGACTCAGGAGAGTTGTGGAGTGAAAGCATATACTTGACTGATATTAAAAATAAAAGTTTATTTAAGTTAAAAAGTAAAGTTTCTATATTCTATGTTCACGATGAAAGAAAGGGTAGTATAGACACTAATGAAGTAACCTATTCTAATACTGTAATTGAAATGGCTGTATCTCAGTAGTCCTTAATGACACGCGATTTTTGCCGATAGGCTTTTCAAAGTAAGCTTTATTTCTATGGTACAGTAGAGAAATTTTATTCAGTTGATAAATAATTCTCGTAATAAGCGGTCAATTTCCCTAATTTTTTGCAATTTGCAAGTTTTTAGTGAAATTTGACCGCTTGTTTTTGTGTTAAGAGTCGATATCCAATAGATGTAGTATCTTGTAGAAGACCACTTAGAAGAAGCGAATCAAAAGGCTTTAGAACTTGTGAGTTTCTTTAACTCCAAACTATCAACATTATCCGCTCTTGCTCAAGAAAGATTTGTTGAATTTGTGATTGAAGAGAATGCAAAAGAGTTAGATTTTATCAATGGAACAAGAACGCCAGCAGAAAAAGCGATTGTTTTCTTAGTTGATGCTTTTGTTGAGGGACGAGAAAATCAAGGATTAAATGTTTCTCCTAAGATTGCTGGTTTTGCTAAGAAAGTCAAAAATCCTAATGTTTCAAATAGAGATTGGAAATATATTCCAGCACCTAAAAAAGATGAGATTACAGGAATTAAAGGGTTAACTGAGGCAAAACGTAAAACTTCAATCCAAGGAGGAGGAAAACTACGAAATAGGTGGAAAGATAGTGAAGGAAATATTTATGAATGGGATTCCCAGCATGGTACATATAGAAAAATATAATCCTAAAGGGAAACACCTTGGTGAGTTTAATTATAAAACAGGGGAGCAAACTAAGAATGCAGATCCGACTAGAAGGGTAGAGCCATGATGAAATTAGAGAGATACATAGAGGTGTATAGTAATAATACTGATGAGTTGTTAGAGTCGATATTAATCCAATTACCTGAAAATATAGCAATTTTGTATATTCATCCTGATGATGATGAATTTGCTTGTTGCTCATATGTTTTAAGTGAGTCTCAAGTTATAGCTCTAGGAGGTGGAAAACTGATCAAAAAGTATAAGGCTAGTAATGTTGAGTATCAGGTAGCGTGCTATCAGGTAGCATCCTAAAAAAAGCGGAAGTTTTACGCAATGAAGCGAAAGCGATAGAAGCGGAATATGGGATGGGCAGTCATCTGCAAATGGGGGTTAGGGCGGCGACAGCGGCATTACAGGGGTTAGCGACAGGGAGTGTGGAAAGTGCAGCTGTAGGAGCGGCATCACCGTATCTTAACAAACTAATCAAAGCACAAACCGGTGATAATAAAGAGGCGAACCTGATAGCCCATGCGGTATTAGGTACAGTAGAAGCTCATGTTACAGGGAATAATGCGGTAGCGGGAGCGGTTGGAGCCTTAACGGCAGAAGCAGCAGCGCCTGAAATCATGAAAGTGCTTTACAACACAGACGAACCTGAAAGCCTGACAGGCAGCCAAAAACGGAATGTGGCGAACTTGAGTCAAATTGCGGCAGGGTTGGCAGGAGGTCTTACAGGAGATAGTACGGCGAGCGGTGTTGTAGGGGCGGAGATTGGTAAACGGGCGGTAGAGAATAATCATTTTGCAGATGATATATATCCAACGGAAGAGCGTGAGCAAACGATAGAAATGATGGCTAAAGCAATGTTCAATGGCGATAAACAAAAAGCGGAAACATATTATGAACAACATGAGAAAGAGGTTAAAAAGTTACAATTACAAGAGTATTTGGCTCTTATATTTGGAAGAGGCGTTTCTTCTGTCTCATCTAGCTCAATGATTATAACTGGTGGTTTAAGTGGCATATCTGAAATAGTAGGACAATTGATAGAGCAAGGTGGAGATGTTTCAAAAGTAGACCCTGTAAAAATTGGTATATCTACAGTAACTGGAGTTGTTACTAAAGATATGGGAGTTATAGGAACAACTGTAGTAAATACAGCTACAGAAGTTATTGATGCTTCCGTTAGAACAGAAGAAAACCCGATAGTCAAGGGATGTACATCGATGATTACGACCGCAGTAGGCGGAGTTATTGGAAAAGGTATCGAAATTCCATTAAATAATAAGATAAATCCAAACTGGAAAAATTATACTGAAATGAAAGGGCATTTGCCTTATGAAATATCAGAACCTTATAAGCCAAGCATAATTCCATCTTTATATGAGAATACTATAGATAATATTTCCTCTAAATCTGTAGAGAATAAAGTTGAAAATGAAATTGATAGTTATTATAAGGGGCGTAATGATGAAAAATAAAATAATGAAATTTGCATTTTGTACAATTATATTTTTTCTTTGTTTTGGATTTGCTCATACAATATTGTCAATAGGAACGGAATTAGTTGGCTATTTTATTAATAGTAATCCTATAGATTTTTCTGAGTCTAAATATTATATAGGGTATGCAATTATGTCCCCCCTTATATCTATATATTATTTATGGGAAGTAGATAAGAGAAATAGATAATTGCGGATATTATGATATATAAGCGGTCAAATTTCTCTAAAATCTTTTGCAATTTGCAAATTTTTAGCGAAATTTGACCGCTTGTTTTTAGTTGCTAGATTCAGAAATACAAGTAAGGAGTTTTAGGTAATAAAATGAGGTACTAAATAGGTATTGGAACTAACGATAATTAATATTTTAATGTACAGGAGAAAGTTAAATCATTGATATCAGACTAATTAGGCGATGAATTTCATTACTATTAGGAGGAAAAATGAAGTTAAATCGTTATATGATGAGCGGGATTGTAATTTTTACCGCTTCCGTTTGTGCTGCTAGCCCTTATCAATTAAGTACTCATATTTTGGATATTAACAAAGGAAAGCCTGCTGCGGATGTCCAAGTTGAACTTTACAAACTTAATAACGAAAATGGAAATTGGCAACAAATTGCTAAAAATATTACCGATAAGAACGGGCGCATTGCAGAATTTTTACCGATTCAAGAAGGTTTAAATAATAATGGAGTTTATAAACTGAAGTTTCAGGTAAAAGATTACTTTGAACGTCTGCAAGAACAAAGTTTTTATCCATTTGTCGAAGTGTCATTTGAATTAAATGATCACTCGCATTACCACGTTCCGATCACATTATCGCCTTATGGATACTCAACTTATAGAGGAAGCTAATTGTATTTCACGTATATGTATTTAAACATTAATACATATTGAATAAGGAAAGTTTTAATGGTGCCAGTGGTCGGACTCGAACCGACACGTTTATTCAACGGCGGATTTTGAATCCGCTGCGTCTACCGATTTCGCCACACTGGCAAAGGTGTATGATTTTGAATAACCTAAGAACTAGGTTGGGTAAGATTATAGGTAAATTAGACCGCTTGCGCAAGGAATAAAAAGCAGAGAATCATTGTTTGCCGTAAAAAGCAACACTTTTGCAATCGAAACTCACGAAGTTAT
This sequence comes from Actinobacillus lignieresii, assembly GCF_900444945.1. Taxonomy (NCBI): domain Bacteria; kingdom Pseudomonadati; phylum Pseudomonadota; class Gammaproteobacteria; order Pasteurellales; family Pasteurellaceae; genus Actinobacillus; species Actinobacillus lignieresii. Next base: position 545,135 of record NZ_UFRM01000001.1, read on the forward strand.
TCACATTAATTGTGGATAACTTCGTGAACAATATAGAGTATAGATGATTAACTTCTTGATTTGAAAAAGAAAAAAAGCAAATTGATTAGGTTTGTTTGTATTTTAATCAATTGATTTTAATGATTTCACTCACGATTTCGCCTTGCGAAAGTTTAGTGGTAATTTGCGTGCCTACCTTAAGATTTTCGGTTGAACGCAAGATTTCGCCTTTAGAGGTTTGTGTCACGGAATAGCCTCTCGCTAAAATTTTTAGCGGGCTTAAACCGTCTATTTTCGTGCAAAGCTCTTGGAATTTTTGCTGTTCTTTGGTTAATTTCTTTTCAATCGCAAATTGCAGCTGTTGTGCGAGTTGAGCATATTGCTGAGTTTTCTTTTCTACGTAATGTGGTAAGGGATTACGCTTCACTTGTTCGGTAATATGTTTCCACTGGTTTTTTTTGCGGATTAAGGTTTGTTCTATCGCTTGCGCCAGACGATATTCTGCTTGCTTTAATTGCATTTGTTGCTGTTGTAACTGACGCTGTGGGTGCTGATTGGTTAAACGTAGCAATAATTGTTCGAGTTTCTGTTTTTCGGTTAAATAAGTTTTATGTATCGCATTTTCTAAGCGATAGCTAAATTGAGCTAATCGTTGCTGCTGCATTTGAACCTGACGAGCAGGATGCTGCGCATTTAAACGTAGTTTTAAACGTTCGAAATATGTTTGTTTCTCCGTCCACAAGCGGTCAAAAGCAAGGCTTAATTTGTCAAATTGATGTTGTAACTGACGTACTAACTCTTGTTGATCTCGGCTAACCAATTCTGCTGCGGCAGAGGGGGTCGGCGCTCTTAAATCTGCAACAAAATCGGCAATCGTCACATCGGTTTCGTGTCCTACTGCACTGATAATCGGAATATCCGAACGGAAAATGGCATGAGCAACGGATTCTTCATTAAAACACCACAAGTCTTCAAGCGAACCGCCACCTCGACCGACAATTAACACATCGCATTCACAGCGGCGATTGGCTAAATCAATCGTATTTACAATATCTTGTGTTGCTTCTTTACCTTGTACAAGCGTCGGATAAATAATGATCGCCAAGCTCGGATCACGGCGTTTTAGAATATTTAAAATATCCTGTAATGCCGCACCGCTTGAAGAGGTAATAATACCGACTCGTTTAGCAAAAGGCGGAATAGCTTTTTTCTTTTCTTGTGCAAAAAGCCCTTCGGCAGCCAGTTTCATTTTTAATTGTTCAAATTGCTGTTGTAACAAACCGTCACCGGCAGGCTGCATACTTTCAATAATAATTTGATAGTCGCCACGCGGCTCATATAAACTGAGACTCGCACGTACCAGCACTTGCATACCATTTTGCGGGCGGAAAGTGACTCGTTGGTTTTTCATTCTGAACATCGCACCACGCACTTGGGCATTTTCGTCTTTAAGGGTGAGATACCAATGTCCGGAAACGGGTTGGCAAAAATTGGAAATTTCACCGGTAAGCCAAACTTGCCCTAATTCCATTTCAAGTAAATTGCGTACCGAATAGTTAAGTTGCGTAATAGTAAGAATATTGTTCATATCTAGAAAGTTGCCGAGGTTTTTATGGAAAGTTTACTGGTAAAAGAAGATAAGGTGCAAGCGGTAAATTTTCAGTTATTTTTTGCAAATACAAAAAAGCCCTCGATATTATCGAGGGCTAGGAATTTTGGTTGCGGGGGCCGGATTTGAACCGACGACCTTCGGGTTATGAGCCCGACGAGCTACCAAGCTGCTCCACCCCGCGTCTGGATGTGATGTATAATACTTGTTTTTCATTTCATTGCAAGCATAATTTCCGGAAATGAATTTGTTTGACTGAATTTGAAACAGAAATAGCATAAAATATCGTAAGTGTAGTCTGTGTAAAGGTTCAAAATTTAGTATCGTTTTAGCATGAATTTTGATAGGCTAATCACTTTTCTCATCAATTAAATTTCTAAGGTTTTTTATGAATTGGAAGGCGTATAAACAGTGGGCGGCGGTGACTGCCGTTGCACTTTTAGTTGCAAGTTGTTCTTCGGATAGAGTAAGCAAAGGACAGAGTGATTATCAGGCGGAACACGCGAAGTTTGGTGCGGTATATAAAGGTCGCCAGTATATTCCGCATAATTTTGTCAGCACTCCGAGAGTGGCGGCAAACGGATCTATCGTTAATTTCCAAGATTTCTTAAAACAGTTAAATAATGTACGTGCGTATGCCGGCGGTATTACCGGTCGTTATGCGGGTACTTACGGCAAAGTTTCCTCATGGATCGCTTCAGGCGGTAAGGTATCGGATTTAGCCCGTTACAATATTCACGCGCTACAAATGCGTGGTGAAGACGGTTTCCAAAACGTGTTAATGACCGGTTACTATTCTCCGGTTATTCATGCACGCCGTACGCCTCAAGGTCAATATCAACACCCGATTTATGCAATGCCAAGCCAAAAACGCTTTACCCGTTCGCAAATTTATGACGGTGCGTTAGAAGGTAAAGGTTTAGAACTTGCTTATAGCGATTCAATGTTGGATAACTTCTTACTTGGCGTGCAGGGTAGCGGTTATGTCGATTTCGGTGACGGTCGTTTAAATTATTTTGCTTATGCAGGACAAAACGGCTTTAAATATGCAAGTATCGGTCGTTTGTTAGTTGAAGACGGCGAGATTCCAAAAGAGAAAATGTCTATTCAAGCGATTCGTGAATGGGGAGAGCGCAATCCGCATCGTGTACAAGGCTTATTAGAACGTAATCCGTCTTACGTTTTCTTTAAAAATGATCCGACCGGTCAAGTAAAAGGTTCGGCTGGTGTGCCGTTAGTTGCATTGGCATCGGTCGCTTCCGATAAAAGCCTTGTGCCGTCAGGCAGCGTGTTATTGGTTGAAACGCCGTTAATCGATCGTGCCGGTAACTGGACGGGCAAACACGAATTACGTTTAATGGTGGCATTAGATGTCGGCGGTGCGGTAAAAGGTCATCACTTTGACTTATACCAAGGTATCGGTGATGAAGCAGGTCATAAAGCCGGTTTAATGAAACACTACGGACGTGTTTGGGTATTAAACTAATTACTTATCCAAGCGGTTGATTTTTGCAAAAAATTTGCGAATTTTGACCGCTTGTTAGCCTCTAGATACAGCCTCCGCAGCTGCCGCAACGCCAATCCTCTTTGTTCACCGCTTGGTAGAAATAACGAATAATCTCTTCTTCTAACGGAATATCTTGCTCAATAAACCAATCGCTTAACCATTCGATATTTTCCACAATCCAATCGTCTTCGTCTAAGCCTTCCAGATATAATTCATCATCCGGATCCATATAGTTATAAATCCCTTTCGTCCCCATATCCTTGTCTTGGCGTTCTTTCGGTAAAATAAGCTCTTTACCATTATAATGAATGATCCAATGGCCTAAGCACATAACTTGTTGTTTACGACTCCAAGCGACTGTAAAAGGGTTTGACATAATTTATACTCCATTCGTTTTTTAAAATTTTAAAACTGGCGAAAATAGGGGGATATACAAAAAATGGGGTAAATTGGAACGAGTTTGATTTAGTTCAAAAGAATAAGCCTCAGCAATGTGAGGCTTTAGCAGATAGGTATATGTGTTAGGCGTTGGCTAAAATTACTGCACGTTTCGGCGCAGGATAGCCTTCAATGGTTTTACTGTGATCGTTTGGATCGAGGAAATCTACCAAACTTTCATTTTCCAACCAATCGGTTTTACGTTGTTCTTCGAGTGTAGTAACTGCTTGATCAACACAACGAACATTTTTGAAACCAACTTTTTCCAACCAGTTAATCAGGCAATCAATCGACGGAATAAAATAAACGTTTTTCATCTTCGCATAGCGATCGGCTGGAACAAGACAAGTATTCACATCGCCATCAATCACTAGCGTTTCTAATACCAATTCACCACCTTTCACCAGTTGCGCTTTAAGTTGTGAAAGATGATCTAACGGGGATTTACGGTGATAAAGCACGCCCATTGAGAAAACCGTATCAAAAGCGGCTAACGGTTGCATTTGTTCAATCCCAAGCGGAATTAGATTTGCACGACGGTCATTGCCAAGTAATTTGCGTACCACTTCAAATTGGCAAAGGAATAGTTCAGTTGGGTCAATTCCAACTACCATTTTTGCGCCTTCTCCGACCATACGCCACATATGATAACCGCTACCACAGCCAACATCTAAAATAGTACGGCCTTTCAGTGGGGCAAGATGCGGAAGCACACGATCCCATTTAAAATCGGAACGCCATTCGGTATCAATATGAATCCCGTGCAAATGATAAGGCCCTTTACGCCAAGGCATCAGCTGTTTTAAATGGTGCGTAAGCTGTTTGGTTTCACCAACAGAAAGCGGAGTGTGCGGAATAGATTCCACTTTATCTTTCAAATTAATACAAGCGGTCGAATTTGGCATAAAATCGACAATTTTTGCCCATTTGGCATAATCGCCGTGCGTAGTTTTTTCCCACTGTTTTAATTGTAAAGGCAAGGTTTCCAGCCAAGCGGACAGATTCGTTGTTGCGATTTGTTGATAAAAAGGACGAAAGTCAATCATAGAAATTTTTGTGTCATTAAAATAAAGCTGACATTCTAGCAAAATTTGCAAAAAAATCTAAAAATTTAACCGCTTGATGGGGAGGGAGAATTAGCGCAGGGGATAAAAGAGGAATAAAGAATGCTCAAAGACATATAATATCACTCTCTCCCTTTACGGGAGAGAGACAGCCAAGAATTGTGTTAGACAGTTCTTGGCAGAGAGGGGATATTTTATCTCGCAATCGGATTCACTTTTGCCACCTGTAATTTACGGTAAGCATCAAGTAATTTCTGATGTGCGGTCATATTTTCAAGCGATTCATCCGATGCGGTTAAACCGTGGAACGGGTTACCGCCTTGGATTGCGCCCCAAGCAGATTCAACCGCTTGTTTACCGTACATTTTCTCAAATACCATACGGTATTGTTCCGCATCACGTTCTTCATCTAAGAACAGCTCAATTGATTGAATTAAGCAGCGGTAATAATTGTTACGTTCTGCTGAGAATACGCTCGCATTCATATTCGCAGTCCAGTTTGCCCAATCTAACGCTTGCTCTAAGTTGCCTAAAGCTAAATGTAGCATCGATTTAAGCTCACCGATACGTAAGGTTTGCATTGCAGAACCTTTTTCTGCTACTAAACCGATAAACTCACGTACACGAGTTAAATCATCAATACCTTGTTCATCTAATTCATCAAGAAGTTCTTGATAAGTTTTACGATCGTGATGGAAATGTGGCAGATCTAACAAGATTTCACGCCAATCCATACCCATATTGTTATTCGCATAAACTAAATCGTCACTTGGATAAATGTTCGACATACCCGGCGCAAGAATACGGCAAGCATACACGCCTAAATGCTCATAATCCATAATATAAACAGGTTGCTCGTGTTTATTAAAGATTGCCATCATATTGGCAAACTCTTGCTCAGTCGTACCTGAGAAATCCCAGTGAACGAATTCATAATCGGCATCTTTCTTGAAAAGATCCCACGAAATCAGACCGCTTGAATCAATAAAGTGCGTTTCAAGGTTAGCGTGATCCGCCACATCTTCATTATTAAATGAAGGCGGAGCAAACACATCTAAATCTTTTAAGCTACGACCTTGTAATAACTCGGTTACTGTACGCTCGAATGCGACTTGGAAATTCGGGTGTGCGCCGAATGAAGCGAAACAAGTTCCATTATTCGGATTTAACAAGATCACACAAATCACCGGGAATTCACCGCCTAATGATGCGTCATAGCATAAAATCGGGAAACCTTCTTGCTCAAGTTTTTCGATAGATGCTTTGATGGTTGGATAACCATCGATCACAGATTGTGGAATTTCTGGTAAGCTGATTGCTTCTGTGATAATACGGTTTTTGACAAAACGCTCGAACACTTCCGACAAACCTTGTACACGCGCTTCGTTTTTCGTATTACCAGCCGACATACCGTTTGAAACAAATAAGTTGCCGATAATGCTTTGCGGAATATACACGGTTTGGTTATCCGATTGGCGCACGTAAGGTAAAGTTACAATCCCGCGATCGTAATTTCCGGATTGAAGATCAACCAATAATTCCGGTGTAAGTTCGCCATTCGGATCGAAGTATTCCCATAAATAATCGTCCATCATATCCGCTGGCGGTAACACGTCATCTTCAATTGGAAACCATTTTTCTGATGGATAATGCACAAATTTACTATTAGCGATTTCTTGACCTAAATAAAAATCCGCCCAGAAATAGTTGGTTGATAAACGCTCGAAATACTCGCCTAATGCCGAAGCCAACGCCGCTTTTTTGCTTGCGCCTTTACCATTCGAGAAACATTGCGGACAATCCGCATCACGAATATGCACCGACCACACATTCGGTACCGGATTTAACCAAGACGCTTCTTCAATGTTAAACCCTAAAGTTTTTAATTTATGTTGAAAGGTAGAAATACTGTCCTCAAGCGCAGCATCTTTACCGGTAATAAAAGTTTGTTCTGACATTGTAATACCTTTGACTTGTCGTAAAAAAATCGCAACATTCTAGCAAAAATCCCCACAGATAAGTAAATTTTTTGTGATGTTTAGATGATGTCATTTAGTCATAAAACATTTGTCTTATAGAAGTTTTACACCAATATTTAACTATTTATTTGATCTTGTTTTTTGTTTTCTTACTTCGTCAATGTTAAACTTTAATGAATATGATTTAACGACTTAGAGAAAAATAACAATGAGCGGTGCAGAATTATTAGTAAACGTGACACCGAGTGAGACTCGGGTGGCGTTAGTTGAGAACGGATTGTTAAAGGAGCTTCATATTGAGCGTGAGGCGAAGCGAGGGATTGTCGGAAATATTTATAAAGGGCGTGTGACACGAGTATTGCCGGGAATGCAGTCGGCATTTGTGGATATCGGCTTGGAAAAAGCGGCATTTTTACATGCTTCCGACATTGTTTCGCATACGGAATGTGTCGATGAAAACGAGAAGAAACAGTTTGTCGTAAAAGATATTGCCGAGTTAGTGCGTGAAGGGCAGGATATTATCGTACAAGTGGTGAAAGACCCGATTAGTACCAAAGGCGCACGTTTAACTACCGATATTACTTTGCCTTCTCGCTATTTGGTGTTTATGCCGGAAAATAGTCACGTGGGTGTTTCGCAGCGTATTGAAAGTGAGGAAGAACGTAATCGTTTAAAAACATTGGTTGAGCCTTATTGTGATGAACTTGGTGGCTTTATTGTACGCACAGCAGCGGAAGAAGTTTCGGAAGAAAGTTTGCAACAAGATACGATTTTCTTGAAACGATTATGGCGTAAAATTTTAGAACGCAAGGCAAAATATCCGGTTAAATCAATGTTATACGGTGAGCTTGCTTTAGCACAGCGTGTCTTGCGTGATTTTGTCGGCACGCATATCAGTTCGATTCGCATTGACTCAAAAATGACTTATGAACAAGTTAAAGAGTTTTTGGCGGAGTTTATGCCGGAATTGACCGAAAACGTAAGTTTATATAGCGGTAGCCAAACATTATTTGATGCTTACGGTGTAGAAGAGGCGATTCAAAAAGCGTTGGATAAACGGGTGGATTTAAAATCAGGCGGTTATTTAATTATTGAACAAACCGAAGCGATGACCACGATTGATATTAATACCGGTGCGTTTGTCGGTCATCGTAATTTAGCGCATACGATTTTTAATACTAATATCGAAGCGACCCAAGCGATTGCACATCAGTTACAGTTGCGTAATTTAGGCGGCATTATCATTATTGATTTTATTGATATGCAAGAAGAAGAGCATCGTGAGCGTGTGTTACAGTCGTTACAAGAAGCGTTAAAAGGCGACCGAGTGAAGACCAATGTGAACGGCTTTACCCAGCTTGGCTTAGTAGAAATGACCCGTAAACGTACCCGTGAAAGTTTAGAACGAGTGTTGTGTTGCGATTGTCCGGCGTGTAAAGGGCGTGGTACGATTAAAACGGTTGAAACCGTTTGTTATGAAATTCTGCGTGAGATTGTGCGTGTTCATCATTTGTTTAAAACCGAAAAAGTGCGTGTTTATGCTGCAAAAGATGTGGCGGAATATTTGATTAACGAAGAAACGCACGCTTCGATTGCCGAACTCGAAGCCTTTATCGGTAAAACCATCGAAATCAAATTAGAGCCTTACTATCATCAAGATCAATTTGATGTTGTCGTGATGTAATGGGTAAGCGGTCGGATTTTACGAAAGTTTTGCAACTTTTTGCGAAAATCCGACCGCTTGTTTCCTACCAAAAATCCGCAAAATCGCTTATAATTGCTTTTATTTTTCGAATTTATCAAACAAAAGGTTAAAAAATGTCCGAAGTTGAACATCAAGAATTAGATCTTAACGGTGAAATGTTAGCTCGCCGTGAGAAATTAGCAAAATTACGTGAACAAGGTAATCCGTTCCCAAATACTTTCCGTCGTGATGCTTATGCAGAAAAATTACACGCACAATACGATGAAATAGAGGGTGAAGCGTTAAAAGAACAAGATATTCAAGTGAAAGTTGCCGGCCGTATTATGCTTAAACGTGTAATGGGTAAAGCGTCTTTCTTTACCATTCAAGATGTAAGCGGTCAAATCCAGCTTTATGTTGCTCGTGATAACCTTGCGGAAGGTGTGTATGCAGATAAAGTGAGTATGTGGGATTTAGGCGATATCGTTGGTGTTGCCGGTACGCTTTTCAAAACTAAAACAGGTGAATTAACCGTTCGTTGTTCGGAAGTGGAGTTATTAACTAAATCACTTCGTCCGTTACCAAATAAAGTACAAGGCTTAACCGACCAAGAAACACGTTATCGTCAGCGCTATTTAGACTTAATTTCTAATGAAGAATCTCGCCGCACGTTTATGATTCGCTCAAAAGTGGTTTCAGGCATTCGTCAATTCTTCTTAGAGAAAGACTTTATTGAAGTTGAAACGCCAATGTTACAAGTGATTCCGGGCGGTGCGGCTGCAAAACCGTTTATCACTCACCATAATGCGTTAGACGTAGATATGTATTTACGTATCGCACCTGAGCTTTACTTAAAACGTTTAGTAGTTGGTGGTTTTGAGCGTGTATTCGAATTAAATCGTAACTTCCGTAACGAAGGTGTTTCAGTACGTCATAACCCGGAATTTACAATGATTGAATACTATCAAGCGTATGCGGATTACCACGATTTAATGGATAACACCGAAGAATTATTACGTAAATTAGCGATTGATATTCTTGGCACAACGACTGTTCCTTACGGTGAATACGTGTTCGATTTCGGTAAACCGTTTGAACGTATCACCATGCACGATGCGATCGTGAAATATGGTAACGGCATTACACGTGAAGATTTAGACAGCTTTGAAAAATCAGTAGAAATTGCAAAAGGCTTAGGCATTGAAATCCAAAAATCTTGGGGCTTAGGTTCTGTGGTTAATGCGATTTTTGAAGAAGTTGCGGAACATCAATTAATTCAACCAACTTTCTTAATGGCACATCCGGCAGAAATTTCACCGCTTGCGCGCCGTAATGATGAAATCCCTGAAGTAACTGATCGTTTCGAATTATTTATCGGTGGTCGTGAAATCGGTAACGGTTTCTCAGAATTAAATGATGCGGAAGACCAAGCAGAGCGTTTTGATGCACAAGTGGCAGCAAAAGATGCGGGTGATGATGAAGCGATGTTTAAAGACGAAGACTTCGTTGTTGCATTAGAACACGGTTTACCACCGACAGCCGGCGAAGGTTTAGGTATCGACCGTTTAGCAATGATTTTTGCAAACGCACCGTCAATTCGTGATGTGATCTTATTCCCTGCGATGCGTCAGAAATAATTTAAATTGATACGAAAAAAGCACACTCTCGGGTGTGCTTTTTTGATCTTACAAGCGGTTAAAAACTGCTAAATTTTTGCAAATTTATAAGGAAAAACAATGAGTTGGCTGATAGTGATTTCACTTTTAACGCTTTCTAACACGTTGATGACATTCGCTTGGTATTGGCATATCAAGCCGTCGGCAACACCATTACCTTTATGGCAAATTGTATTGATTAGTTGGGGAATTGCCTTTTTTGAATATTGTTTGGCTGTGCCGGCAAATAATTTAGGCGCACAATGGCAAATCAAACCGTTCCAGTTAAAGATTCTGCAAGAAGTGATTGCGTTAGTGGTCTTTTCAGTGTTTGCGGTGGTTTATTTGAATGAAGGGTTTAAACTGAACTATTTACTCAGTTTTATCTGTATTTTAGGTGCGGTTTATTTTGCCTTTCAAAAGTAAATGTAAACCAACAAAAAGGCGAGAGTCATTCTCGCCTTTATATTCTTTAAGTAAGCGATCAAAATCGCACGACCTTTTGCAAATTAGTTTTCACGTTTGACAATAAAATGCGCTAATTCTTTAAGCGCAGTGGTATCAAACGGTAATTCCTCAAGCGCATTTAATGCGGTTTGGTATAAGTCCTGCGCTTTCTGCTGTGCGCCTTCTAAACCAAGCAGTTTAGGATAAGTGCTTTTATGCAAGTTTTCATCCGAACCTACGGTTTTACCGATTTTATCGGTTTCGCCAATTACATCTAAAATATCGTCTTGCACTTGGAAAGCTAATCCGATTGCTTGCGCATAGCGTTCAAGCGGTTGTTTTATTGCTAAATTTTGCGAATGTGCGGATAAATTAAAGCCCATCAATACGGAAGCAGTAATTAACGCACCGGTTTTATTACGATGAATTAATTCTAATTCGGCTAAATTGACCGCTTTATCTTCAGCGAGCAAATCGAGGCTTTGCCCTAAACACATTCCTCTTGCACCGGCAGCTTGGGCAAGCGATTGAATTTGGCAGACTTTTTGCGAATCGGTTAATGATTCGTCTTGGGCAATCAGTTCAAAGGCAAAACTTTGTAACGCATCGCCGGCAAGAATGGCAGTTGCCTCATCAAAAGCGATATGACAAGTCGGTTTACCTCGGCGAAGTTTGTCATCGTCCATTGCCGGTAAATCATCATGTACCAATGAATAAGCGTGGATCGCTTCCATTGCTGCGGCACTGTGATTTAGTTGTTCAAGCGGTACGCCCAACATTCTGCCGGTGGCATAAATTAAGAACGGACGAACACGTTTCCCGCCCAGTAATACGGCGTAAGACATCGCTTCAATTAACGCAGAATCATAAGCTTGATATGTTTTTAATTTGGTACTTAAGAAATCATTAATGCGCTGTTGTATAACGCTAAGATCGGTTGAGAGAGAGTAGCTCATTGTTATTTTTATTCGTAATCGGAAAGTTCGGCTTGGTCGTTTTTATTGAGTAAGATTTGAATGCGTTGCTCCGCTTTTTGTAAGCGTTCTTGCCCTTGTTGTACAAGTTTTACCGCAGTTTCAAACTCATTAAGTGCTTCTTCTAAAGGCAAGTCGCCCGTTTCTAAGTGGCTGACGATTGCTTCTAATTCCTTGAGAGTTGATTCAAAATCTTGAGTGGGTTTTTTAGCCATTTTAATTACCTAATTTAGGGCGATAAATGGCGTAAGTTTATCGTTTCCCTCCTTTATTTGCAAATTCCTTTTACTTTTTAACCGCTTTTAGGTATGGTGCGAGCGTATTTTAGTAAGCGGTTAAATTTACAGGAATTTTTACCAATGAAAGTGACACAACTTAATCTTTACCCGATTAAATCAACGGCAGCTTATCGTGTCGAACAAGCCTTTGTGGAAGCCAAAGGTCTGAACTTCGACCGAGAGTTTATGATTACCGAAACAGACGGCAAGTTTATAACCGCTCGTAAAGATGCGGAGTTATACAACTTGTCTGTGTTTCCGATTGCGACGGGGATTGTAATTTGCCATACAAGCGGTCAAAAATGCGTGGCGCTTTACCAAGATTTTCAGCAAGTTCAGACGAGTGAAGTATGGGGAACTCATTTTGACTCTTTAGTGGCAAAAACTGAAGTAAATCAATGGTTAAGCGAAATTTTCAGTCGAGATGTGCAACTACGTTGGCTGGGAGGTAAGAGCCAACGAGAAGTGGCGAACTTTGCTCAACATCTGCTAAGTTTTGCAGATAGCAGTCCTGTTTCACTCATGTCGGAAAAATCACTTGAACAAGTCAAGGAATGGTCACCTGTTGAGATTTCGATGGAGCGTTTTCGTCCGAATATTGTGGTGGATGGTAATCAGGCGTTTGAAGAGGAACAGTGGGAACAAGTACAAATCGGTGAGGTCATATTCACGAAGTCAGCGTTATGTACTCGCTGTGTAATGATTACCCGTGATTTAACCACACTTGAACTCGACTCGAACGTTGAGCCTTTTCGAACACTTAAACAAATGCACGCCAATGAAAAGGGTAAGCCGGTTTTCGGTATTCATTTAGTGCCTCAAAATAGCGGTGTAATTCGCTTAGGCGATCAAGTCTTAATAAAATCTTAATAATTATTCTATATATTATTTCGATATAATCGACTTCAGTCGGGCATTTTATTTTAAATTTAAAAGGAGAAATTATGGAACAACGCCGTTCTGTGTTGTTCCCAATACTGTTTTTTGTTGGGATCAATCTACTCATACTGTTTTTATCTCGCCTAGGGCTTAGCCTATGGCAAGCTGACCGAGTTTCCGCCGTTGATGGCTGGTTACCGCTTTTCTTACAAGGCATTCGTATTGATATTTCCGCCCTTTGTTGGCTATTCGGTGTTCCCGCACTATTTACCGCACTTTTCTTAAATCACAATAAATTAGGCGCAATATGGCGTGTTATTTTACGTATTTGGCTCACCGCCGGTTCGGTTTTTATTCTGTTTATGGAAGCGGCGACGCCAAACTTTATTGAAACTTTTGATTTACGTCCGAATCGACTTTTTATTGAGTATTTGGTTCACCCGAAAGAAGTGTTTAGTATGCTGATTAATGGACATTTGAGCTCAGTTATTATCAGCACATTATTAGCGGTTGTTTCGCTAGTGGTTTATTGGAAACTTTCCGGCTGGGCGACCAATAATCTTCGTTTTCCGAATTGGAAATTCCGCCCGTTAATCGGCTTACTGGTTGCGGCTTTAGTGTTTGTCGGCGGACGTTCTTCGTTTGCTCACCGAGGTATAAATCCGGCAATGGTCGCATTTTCAAGCGATCCGTTAGTTAATTCACTGGTATTGAGTTCCGGCTATTCGGTACTGTATGCTGTACAACAATTAAAAGACGAAGATAAATCTTCCGAGCAGTACGGCAAAATGTCGGTGGAGGAAATGTTTGCTTTAGTGAAACAAGCGAGAGGCAGAGCGGATTCCGATTATATCTCGACTGAAATCCCGACATTGACCTATAACCAAGCAACCTATCAAGGCAAGCCGAAAAATATCGTGATTGTTTTAGAAGAAAGTTTAGGTGCGCAGTTTGTCGGAACGCTTGGTGGTAAGCCGCTAACACCGAATTTTGACCGCTTGGCAAAAGAAGGCTGGCTATTTGAGAATTTATATGCCACAGGAACCCGTTCGGTGCGAGGTATTGAAGCGGTTACTACCGGCTTTACTCCAACACCGGCACGTGCGGTGGTGAAATTGACCAAGAGTCAGCATAACTTCTTTAGTATTGCTGAATTGTTACGTCGTCAGGGCTACGATACCAGTTTTATCTATGGCGGCGAAAAACATTTCGACAATATGGCGAGCTTTTTTTATGGCAACGGCTTTACCCGTATTATTGATGAAAAAGATTATAAAAATCCGAAGTTTAAAGCCACTTGGGGCATGAGTGACGAAGATCTGTTTGATAAAGCGAATGAAACTTTCACTCAGTTACACAAAGAAGGCAAACCGTTTTTCAGCTTAGTGTTTAGTTCGAGTAATCATGATCCGTTTGAATTTCCGGACGGTAAAATTGAGTTATATGAACAGCCGAAACAAACTCGAAATAATGCGGCAAAATATGCTGATTTTGCAATTGGGCATTTCTTTGAGTTAGCCAAAAAATCAGAATATTGGCAGGATACGATTTTCCTTGTGATTGCAGACCACGATTCTCGAGCGGTAGGCGAACATTTAGTGCCGATTCAACATTTCCATATTCCGGCACTGTTTATCGGTGAGGGCATTGAAGCAAAACGTGATAGCCGTTTAGTCAGCCAAATTGATATGCCGGCGACTTTACTTTCACTTGCCGGTATAAGCGGAGAATATCCAATGCTAGGTTATGATCTCACTAAAGACGTGAATCCGAATCGTGCCTTTATGCAATATGATGCAACACAAGCGATGATGAAAAGTGACGGCTCTGTGGTAGTCATGCGCCCAAATACACCGATTCAAGGTTTTGTTTATAATAAAGCGGATCACAGTTTGAAAGCGCGAGAACAGCCGGAAGAGATGAAAAAAGAAGCGTTGGCGCATGCGTTGCTCGGCAGCTATTTATATAAAAATCAGCTATATAAATTACCGAAGCCGGAAAAAGAGTAGCGCTAAGTTAGATTACAAAAAATCGTAACAAGCGGTTAAATTTCACAATAAATTTGCAAGTCATAAATTTTAACTGGAATTTAACCGCTTTTATTTTGCGTGATATGAAAATGTAACAGAAGAATAGGAAAGATCTTTGAGAGGAGATAAAAGGGTGGGGCGTTACCAGCAACCCTCGGCACACAGAAATTTCAACCCAAGCTGCTTTCTTCCGAACCTGACTAAGTAAGCTGAACACCGTTGCGAGGAACCAATAACGCCCCATAGGATTACGCACGCTTAGTGCGTAAGAGCTTTTATTATAAGAATATTTTATAAGAAAACAAGCGATTATTTGATTGAATTGCGTAAGTGATTAGATTATTGCCAATTGTTTTAATAAATGCGATCGGTTTCTTATAAGATAATCACTCGTTACTCGACAAATATGCTTTGTAAAATAAATTAAGTAAACGATTAGCTACTTTTTTTACGATCGAAATAAGTTTTTCTGCTATTTAATTAAGCAATTAATTATGTCTATTGTTGCAATTTTAGGAAATAAGTTTAGAATACGGCAAGCTAAATTATTGAAAGGTAGTTTAGTCAGTCGTAGAGACGAAAAATTTTATTCATTATGCTTATCAAAAGGCTAAACACGATGTTTAGCCTTTTTTATTGCTAAAGGTCTATTGCTTAATCAGTAAAGCCACGGCTTCACATGCAATCCCTTCACCTCTGCCGGTAAAACCGAGTTTTTCCGTGGTTGTCGCTTTTACATTTACTTGCATAACGTCGCACTGTAAATCATCCGCAATGGTTTGACGCATTTGATCAATGTAAGGACGCATTTTAGGCGCCTGTGCGATAATAGTGACGTCCACATTGCCCACTTTATATCCCTGCGCACGCACTTGACGATACGCTTCGATAAGTAATTTTCTGCTGTCCGCATTTTTATATTGCATATCGGTATCGGGAAACAATTTACCGATATCGCCAAGCGCCACCGCACCCAAAAGCGCATCGGTAAGCGCATGTAATGCGACGTCTCCGTCACTGTGTGCGATAAAACCGGTATGATAAGGCACTTCCACACCGCAAATCATTAACGGTCTGTCTTGTCCGAACGCATGTACATCGAAACCGTGTCCGATACGAATCATATTTTTTTCTCCGTGTTTTGGGTTAAGTAAAATTCCGCTAAGGCTAAATCTTCAGGGCGAGTAATTTTTAAGTTATCGCTGCGCCCTGCAATAAGACGTGGCTGATAACCGCTAAATTCCATTGCGGAAGCCTCGTCCGTAACGGTTAAATTTTTCTCGAATGCCGAAATAAGCGCTTGCTTCAGTAGCTGAGTAGGAAAAAATTGAGGGGTAAGCGCATGCCAAAGCGTTGAACGATCTTCAGTGCGCATAATTTTGTTACCGTCGGCTCTTTTCATCGTATCGATTGCCGGAGTCGCTAATATCGCACCCTGTTTATCATCGATTTGTAAAAGTTTATCTAAATCCGACCGCTTTAAACAAGGACGTGCGGCGTCATGCACCAATACCCAAGTATCGTCTTCAATAACTTGTAACGCATTAAAAACGGAATGTGCTCGAGTTTCTCCGCCGAAGACTATTTTAATTTTAGGTGAGTTTAGCAACTCGATTTGAGGATAAAACGGATCGGTTTCGGAAACGGCAACAACGATTTTTTCAACACTCGGATGATTTAAAAAAATCTCAAGCGTATGCTCTAAAATCGTTTTATTTTGTAATTTTAAATATTGTTTCGGTAAGCCGGCTTGCATACGACTGCCGACACCCGAGGCAGGAATTACCGCAATAATTTTTCGTGTCATTTATGTTTCTATGATTTATTGATTACGAGGCACAATGCGATAAAAAGTTTCGTCACTTTTCACCATCTCACGTTCGAAGCGAGCCCGTTCTTCGAGTGCGTTTACGCCGGTTTTCAAGTCGTTGATTTCGGCTGCAATCAAGTTGTTACGGGCTTCCAGTTTTGTATTTTCGTCTTTAAGTCGCTCTACGGCGGTTTGCGCTTCTTGATAATCGCTCCAACCGTTTTTGCCGAACCAAAAACTATATTGGAAAAAGGCTAATAAGAATGCAAAAAAGACAATAAGTACACGCATTTAATTTCTCTAAGTGATAAATAAACTCGTTCAATTCTACCTTTTTTTACTAAAAATAAAAACATCTTCCTAATTGGAAATAGAATGCGTTAAAAGTAGTCAAATGAAAACGGAATGCTGATTAAATTTTTGACTTCTCGCAAAATAAAACAGAGAATTCCTCCAATTTTTCTAAAAAATTTGAAGTACTTAACATTTTTTTTAGTAAGAATTGGTTACAATGAACTTAGTTTTTAAATTTCAACTTTTAATATTATGAATGAGGTAATTCTATGTTAAGTCGTATTGAACAAGAACTAGCACAATTAGGTATTACTAACGTAAAAGAAATTGTACGTAATCCGAGTTATGAACAATTATTCGAAGAAGAAATGAAACCTGAATTAGAAGGTTTTGAAAAAGGTCGTTTAACGACATCCGGTGCCGTTGCCGTAGATACGGGTATCTTTACCGGCCGTTCGCCTAAAGATAAGTATATCGTATATGATGAAACATCAAAAGATAATGTTTGGTGGACATCGGATGCGGTTAAAAATGACAATAAACCGATGAATCAAGCAACTTGGCAAAGTTTAAAAGAGCTGGTAACTCACCAATTGTCAAACAAACGTTTATTTGTAGTGGATGCATTCTGCGGTGCGAATAAAGACAGTCGCGTAGCGGTGCGTATTGTCACGGAAGTGGCGTGGCAAGCACACTTTGTGAAAAATATGTTCGTCCGTCCGTCGGAAGAAGAATTATTGAATTTCGTACCTGATTTCGTTGTAATGAACGGCTCGAAAGTAACCAACCCGAATTGGAAAGAGCAAGGTTTAAATTCCGAAAACTTCGTTGCGTTTAACTTAACTGAAAAAATCCAACTTATCGGCGGTACTTGGTACGGCGGCGAGATGAAGAAAGGTTTATTCTCTCTGATGAACTACTGGTTACCGCTTAAAGGCATTGCGTCAATGCACTGTTCTGCAAACGTGGGTGCGGAAGGCGATGTGGCGGTATTCTTCGGTTTATCCGGTACGGGTAAAACAACGCTTTCGACCGATCCTAAACGTAAATTAATCGGTGACGACGAACACGGTTGGGATGATGACGGTGTATTCAACTACGAAGGCGGTTGTTATGCGAAAACCATCAATCTTTCCGAAGAAAACGAGCCGGATATCTATCGTGCAATCCGTCGTGATGCGTTATTAGAAAACGTTGTGGTGCGTGAAGACGGTTCGGTTGATTTTGCGGACGGTTCAAAAACTGAAAATACACGCGTATCTTATCCGATCCATCATATCGATAATATTGTTGAGCCGGTTTCAAAAGCGGGTCATGCGAAAAAAGTGATTTTCTTAACCGCAGATGCGTTCGGCGTGTTACCGCCGGTTTCTAAATTAACGCCGGAACAAACCAAATATTACTTCTTATCCGGTTTTACCGCTAAATTAGCGGGTACCGAACGTGGCATTACCGAGCCTACACCGACTTTCTCAGCGTGTTTCGGTGCGGCATTCTTATCACTTCATCCGACCAAATATGCGGAAGTATTAGTCAAACGTATGGAAGAAGCGGGTTCACAAGCGTACTTAGTGAATACCGGTTGGAACGGTTCGGGTAAACGTATTTCGATTAAAGATACTCGCGGTATCATTGATGCTATCTTAGACGGTTCAATTGAAAAAGCGGAAACAAAAGAATTACCGATTTTCAATTTAGCGGTTCCGACAGCATTACCGAATGTAGATCCTGCAATTCTTGATCCTCGCGATACTTATGCGGATAAAACACAATGGCAAACTAAAGCGGAAGATTTAGCAAGTCGTTTTGTGAAAAACTTTGAAAAATATACTACAAATGATGAAGGTAAAGCATTAGTTGCGGCAGGTCCGAAACTTTAATACTAAATCCAAAGTTTGTTGAGTAATATTTGAAAAGGCTAATTAGCCGATAATAATCTGCACCTAATAGATTCATATCCATTTAGGTGCAGATTTTTTTTATGATTAAATTTAACTCGGTTTTGTAATAACAAAGAAAATAAAAAGGACTGAGCCGATTTATGACTTCAGTCCTTTAGCAATAGATTTCTTAAAAATATTTTTCGTACTAAATACTATGCTTGTTTTGCCATTTCAAATTCAATCAACATCATGAGGATATGAATCACTTTGATGTGAATTTCTTGCGTACGATCGGCATAACGGAAGTGAGGAACACGAATCTCAACATCCGCAAGTCCCGCCATTTGACCGCCATCTTTACCGGTCATTGCAATTACTTTCATACCTTTTTCTTTAGCGACTTTAATGGCATTCAGTACGTTCTTAGAATTACCGGAAGTCGATAAACCGAAAAGTACATCGCCTTTTTGACCTACCGCTTCAAGATAACGAGAGAATACGTATTCGTAACCGAAATCATTACTTACGCAACTTAAATGGCTAACGTCCGAAATAGCGATCGCCGGATAACCCGGGCGATTTTCACGATAACGTCCTGTCAATTCTTCGGCAAAGTGCATCGCATCACAGTGTGAACCGCCATTACCGCATGACAGTACTTTTCCGCCTTGTTTAAAACTATTAGAAATTAATAATGCGGCATCTTGGATTAATTGGATATTTTTTTCGTCAGACATAAACTTGTCTAAAACGTCGGCCGCTTCTTGGAGTTCTGCTTTTATTTGTGCTAAATACATAAGAAAATCCTTAACTTGATCATAGAATGGTTAATTTACCATCGATATGGTTCGATGCGTTCAAAAGTGTATGAGATTGTTATCTTAAAGTAAACAAGAGAATGAATAATATTTACATTAACGAATGTAAACAAAAGTTTCCAAAAAGATGTTTTCAGAGTATGATGAAGCAAAATTTATCATCTTGAATTAAGGTAAAAGATCATGCTGTTATCAATTAAATGTACGGAAAAATTCACAGTTGCAGAACAAGCGCTACATTTATTAGGTGTGCAAAAGCAGCCTGTTCACCATATTGAATTTACCGAATTAGGTCTTCAAATAGCGTTTTCACCGTTAAATATCGTCCAACAATCACAAATTCTTGAGCAAATTCGACCGCTTGAAGGTGTTGAGTATGCGGAATTCAGCGATTCTTCCCAAAACTGTTTTGATCATATTATTGCCGAAAGCCCCAAAATGCGGGCGGTTGTCGAGCAAGCTAAAAAATTTGCGATGTTAAGTGCTCCGTTATTGATTCAAGGGGAAACAGGGACGGGAAAAGATGTTTTTGCTAAGGCTTGTCATGAACTTAGTACGCGTCGAGAGCATAAATTTATTGCGGTAAATTGTGCGGGGTTGCCGGCAGATGAGGCGGAATCGGAAATGTTCGGGCATCGCGGTAACGGTAAAGAGAATATCGGTTTCTTTGAATATGCTAACGGCGGTACGGTGTTATTGGATTCGATTGCGGAACTTTCGCTTGAAATGCAGGCGAAGTTATTACGTTTCTTAAATGACGGTTGTTTTCGTCGTGTCGGTGAAGATCAAGAAATTAAAGTGGATGTACGCGTTATTTGTACCTCTCAAAAACCGTTGGCGTTATTGGTCTCGGAAGGAAAAGTTCGGGAAGATCTCTACCACCGTTTAAACGTACTTAGCTTAGAATTACCGCCGTTACGAGAACGTCACGGCGATTTACCGTTATTGGCGGATCATTTTATTACGCGTATCAGTCAGCAGTTAGGTATCAGTAAATTGGAATATGACGATGAGTTTTTACAGGCGTTGCAAGCGTATCGCTGGCCGGGTAATTTGCGAGAGTTATATAATGCCGTTTATCGCGCTTGTACGCTTTCTCATAGTTATCGCCTAGCGGTAAAAGATCTGAACTTACCGAATCAAGTCGGCCAATCGGATGATTTTCAAGTCGATGAGAATGCGACGTTAGACGAGTTGGTTAATCGCTTTGAGGCTTCATTGTTACGTAAATTATATAATGAATACCCGAGTACGAGAAAACTGGCCCAACGTTTAGGCGTTTCTCATACGGCGGTTGCAAATAAGTTACGTGCATACGGCATTGGGAAATAAGGAAAGACATGGTTTCTTGTATGCGACAAGCGGTCGGTTTTATCCGCTTTTTTGCAATTTTAGCGATGATTCCGACCGCTTATAGTGCGCCTCGTATTCCGCAAGCGTTATTGGATAACAGCTTGATTTATTGTACCAGAGTATCCGGTTTCAGCTTTAATCCGCAAAAAGCGGACGTCGGCACCAATATGAATGTGGTGACGGAACAAATTTACGATAAGTTGTTCGAGTTTGACGCAGCGACAAATTCCTTAAAACCGAAACTGGTCGAAAGTTATCAGATCAGCGAAGACGGAAAAGTCATTACCTTAAAATTACGTCGTAAAGTCGCCTTTCATGCTACGGAATGGTTTACGCCGACTCGTCCGTTTAATGCGGAAGACGTGGTTTTTTCATTGAACAGAATGATCGGGAATGTCGAAGAGCTTCCCGCTTTGGATTTTAATGAAGACGGTCAGAGAGAAGCATTCCATCAGAATCAGTATTATGCCTATCAATTTAAAGCGAATTTGGCGCATTATCCTTATTTTGAAAGCATCGCCTTAAAAAATAAAATCGAGCGTATTTCGGCAGTAAACGACTATACGGTCAAGATTCATTTGGTTTCGCCCGATCAATCCGTTTTAGCGCATTTGGCAAGCCAATATGCGGTTATTTTATCGAAAGAATACGCTTTACAATTAAATGCGGATGAAAACCTCGCACAACTAGATTTATTACCGGTCGGAACCGGTGTTTATCAACTGAGCAATTATGTACAGAATGAATATGTGCGTTTAAAACCGCATCCTAAATATTGGGGCAAAAAAGCCAATATTGAAAATATGGTGGTGGATGTGTCCAGTAATGATACGGGGCGTATGGCAAAATATTTAAACGGTGAGTGTGATATAGTCGCTTTGCCGGAGCCGAGCCAAAGAACGATCGTTCCTCATAATGAAATTATTGAAAGCCCGGGAGCTAATCTTGCGTTTTTGGCGTTTAATATGCAAAAGCCGGCTATGAAAGAGATAGCGTTACGTCGCCGTATCGCCGGTGCAATTAATCGCAAACGAATTGCCGATACGTTATTTTACGGTGCCGCTAATGTTGCGAATAACGTATTGCCAAACGTCTTATTCCCTTATTCGAATCAACAACGTTATCAAGATCATACGACGCAAGAGCATAGTAAAAAAAGAGAAAAAACGGACCGCTTGAAATTATGGGTATTGGATGAAAAGCGGGTTTATAATTTACATCCGTTAAAAATGGCGGAATTGATTCGGGCGGACTTGGAAAACGTGGGGATTGATGTTGAGATTCGTACCGTCAGTCGTACGGATGTCGTGCAATTATCGGAAGACGGGCAGGCGGATTATGATTTGATTCTGACCGGATGGCTTGCCAATAATTTAGACCCGAATGCGTTTTTATCGTCTATTTTATCTTGCCGCTTTCGTTATGAGGTGACGAATTTAGCCAATTGGTGCAACCAAGAATTCGATCGTTGGTTGGAATTGGCGAGATTGAGTGAACAGCCCTATGTTAAAATCGTGATTTATAAATTAATGCAAAGCCTATTAGAACGGGAATTACCGATTTTGCCGTTAGTAAATAGTAATCGAATTTTATTTGTAAATCCTAAAATCGAAAATGCGAAAGTCAGTCCTTTCGGGCAAGTGCATTTATCGGAACTAAAACTCAAACATAAAGAGAAGAAATAATGTTATTGGCATTTATTCGCAAATTATTTTTAACAGCGATCACGCTGATTTTGCTGACACTAATTAGCTATAACATCTTACTACGCGATCCTTTGAATCATTTTGTCGATTTACAAGGAATAGAAGCTTATTTCAGTTATATTCGAGGCTTACTACAAGGCGATTTCGGCATTAGCTATACGAACGGTGAGCCGATAGCCAATCAGATTTTAAATGTCTTTCCCGCCACCGTTTCGCTTTGTTTGGCGGTATTGATTTTGTCGCTTGTTTTAGGTTTGCCGTTAGGATTTATTTCCGCCGTATTTCGGGAGAACTTGCTCGGAAAAACGCTCGCTATTTTAGGTTCGCTAAGTTTGGCAATTCCGGTTTTTTGGCTTGCCATCGTTGTACTTTATTATGCTTCGAATAATCAATGGGCAATTTCCGCCGTCGGGGAGCTACATCCGATTTATGAAATATCCTCTTTAACGGGCTTTCGTTTATTAGATATTTTCTTGGCGGATTCTCCCTATAAATTGAAAATGATGCAAAGTATGTTACATCACTTAGCGTTACCGACCTTAATTTTAGCCGTACCTGCGACATTAGAGGTGATTCGCTTTACCCATCAACGCGCCGAGTATGTGATGAAACAAAATTATATTCGAGTCGCACAAACACGGGGCTGGTCGCCTTATAAAGTATGGGTAAGACATATTTTGCCTAACACGTTACCGGCACTCATTCCCATGATTGCACATAATTTAACCTTGGTTTTTGCATTCTCTATGTTGGTTGAAAATATATTTAGCTGGGGCGGTATCGGCTTGTGGTTAATCAATGCGCTGTCCGTACAAGATTATAATGCGATCTCGGCCGGAGTGGTCGCCATCGGTTTATTCATCTTAAGTATTGATGTGCTGGTCAGTATCATTACGACACTTTTAGATCCGTATCAGAAAAAGGATTGGTATGTTAAATAAAGAAGAACCGGAACAATTCAGAGAGTCGGATTACTTGAAACAATTCTTGTTGCAACTGCGTCAAGATAAAGTCGCTTTAGCAAGTATATATTTGTTTGCCTTTTTGCTTTTTTTAGTCTTTTTCGGTTATGTCATTGCGCCTTATCAAGCGGATACGCAATTTATCGGAAAAGAATTGATGCCACCCTCTTGGGACGATAACGGGCAAATTAGCTTTTTCTTTGGCACGGACGATTTAGGTCGAGATATTTTCAGCCGGATTCTTTATGGTTTTTACTATACGGTCGGTTCCGCATTAATTATTAGTGCGGCGGTAGCGGTAATAGGCAGCGTAATCGGTATTTTTGCCGGAACAAGTCGAAAATCATTTTCTTTCCTAGGGCATTTATTCGATACCTTTTTATTTATCCCGATCCTGATTATTGCGATTGTGATCGCGACCTTAATGGAAGCCAGTTTAATCAATGCAATGTTATCCATATTTTTAGCGATGCTGCCGCATTTTATTCACAAAATTTATCAAGCGGTACGGCAAGAGTTGAAGAGAGAATATGTGATTACCTTGCGTTTAGACGGTGCATCACGTTGGGATTTAATGAAAGAAGTGGTGTTACCGAACGTTACGCCGGTTGCGGTAAAAGAAATTTCTCATATTTTCGTGATTGCGGTCTTGGACATCAATGCACTGAGTTTTATTGAATTAGGGGCAAAAAGCCCGACGCCGGAATGGGGAACGATGATCAAAGATTCGGTCGAGTTGATTTATATTGCGCCGTGGACGGTAATTCTGCCCGGTATGGCGACCATTTTTGTGATTCTGATTATCAGTATGTTAGGTAATAGTATTAGCCGCGTATTAGAAAAATACTGTTATTAAAATGGAATAAAGTATGGCTCTATTAGATATTCGCCATTTAAGTATTGAAATTGACACACCGAACGGCAGAGTCAGAATGGTTGATAATATAAATCTGACTTTAGACGAAGGCGAAATCTGCGGATTAGTCGGTGAGTCCGGCTCGGGAAAAAGTTTAATCGCTAAAGTGATTTGCGGCGTAATGAAAGACGAATGGATTGTGACCGCCGACCGTTTTCGTTTTAATGATATTGAATTGTTAAAACTGACTCCGACGGAAAGACGTAAATTGGTTAGCGAACATATTTCTATGATTTTCCAAAATCCGCTGTCCGGTTTAGACCCGAGTAAGACGATCGGCACCCAACTTATGCAAACGATTAATTTTAAAGGTAAGTGGTGGCAATGGTTCGGTTGGAAGAAAAAGAAAGCGATTGAATTATTGCACCGAGTCGGGATTCGCGATCATAAGACAATGATGCAAAGCTATCCGTTCGATATTACCGAAGGCGAGGCGCAAAAAGTGATTATTGCTATGGCGGTAGCAAATCAGCCCCGTTTATTGGTTGCAGACGAACCTACACATACACTGGAAGCGACCACGCAGCTACAGATTTATCGTTTGTTATCCAGTATGAATAAAAACCTCGGCACTTCAATTTTATTGGTTGCCAATGATATTCGTAGTATTCATAAGTGGGTCGATTCGTTTAATGTACTTTATTGCGGACAAACGGTCGAAATTGCCGGCAAAGAAACCATTATGGAAGAACCGTTTCATCCTTATACCTCGGTATTACTGAACAGTATTCCGGACTTTTCCCAGCCGTTGGCGTTTAAAAGCCGTTTAAATACGTTAAAAGGCTCGGTACCGATGTTGCAAGATATGCCGATAGGCTGCCGATTAGGTCCGCGTTGCCCGTTTGCACAGAAAAAATGTGTACAGAAACCGCCATTGCGTAAATTCAAACAGCACGAATTTGCGTGCCATTATCCGATTAATTTTAGGGAGAAAAACTTCCTAAAACGAGCGGATTTTGAACCAGTTGTGGTGGCGGATAAAGCGGAATAATTTGATCGGGCGGTTATATTTTTTCGATTTTTTGCAAATTTTTGAGAAAAACAGACCGCTTGACGTTTCAATAGGATGGGAAAATGGCAAAGAGACAAATTGATTTTAAAGAAGATGTTTTACTCTATGTTTTACAACAATACGGAACGGAACCCGAGTATCTATGGAAGTCTTATCCCGATTATGCCATTTTAAGACAAGCGGATAATCGCAAGTGGTATGCGGTGATAATGTCGGTACCTTATGCCACGCTAGGGCTTTCGGGAAGCGGAAAAGTTACGCTGATGAATGTGAAATGTTCCCCTGAAATGATCAGCCTGTTTCTAGCGCAAAAAGGCTTTTTACCCGCCTATCATATGAATAAAACCCATTGGCTAAGTATTTTGCTAGACGGTAGTGTCGATAAAGAAACCGTTATATTCCTACTTAACCAAAGTTTCGATCTTACCGCCACACGCTTACGTAAGCAAAAATTAGGTTTAATTAGCCACACCGAATGGATCGTACCGGCAAACCCGAAATATTATGACGTAGAAAGCGAGTTAAAAGAAGGTAAAGAAATCCTTTGGAAGCAAAGCAACAATATTGCCGTCGGCGATATTGTTTATCTTTATGTTACGGAACCGACCGCCGCCATTCGCTATCAATGTGAAGCCTTGGAAGTGAATATTCCATACCAATCAAAGCAAACGGAGATTCGTGTTGATCGAGTAATGAAAATCAAATGCCTAAAAGAATTTGATAAAAAAGAACTTCCCCGAGAGAAACTCCGAGCATTTGGCGTTACCGCCGTACGAGGTCCTCGTAAAATGCCGTTTGCATTGAGCGAAGAAATTAAACTAATGAATTAATATGTAAAAAAACCTAGCATTTCTGCTAGGTTTTTCACGAGTTTATGTGATGGTTTTATCCGTTTTTTCTATTGTATTTGGTTCAATATCTTCCTGAGAGTCTTCCTTAACTTCTTCAATTTCGTCTATATCATTAAAAGTTGCCTGATATTGCTGTACGATATTCTCATCAAAAGGTACTAATTCTAAATTATCCTCTTGCATAATATCTTCTACCGTACTTGCTGTTGCAATAGGTGTGGTTAATTGCATATCTACACGTTCTGCTTTTGGAATCGGTTTAGTTTTAAGTGCGCAGAGCAGAAGAATCACCGAGAAGATGCCAAAGAAGGCATAAAAACCATATTGGGATGATAAGCCCATTGCGAAGCCGAGGAACGGCGGAGCGATTAACGCACCCATACCATAGCAAAAGAGTAAACCGCGACTGACTTCTACCGTATTCATATTGCTTGGTAATTCATCATTGGCACGGGCAATGCTTAGTGCATAAAGACTGAACAGACTACAGCCAAAAATGAATGCGATGATATATTGTAACCAAGCGGTCGAATTTGTTTGAAAAATTGTAAATATTCCCGAACCGGCAGTTAAGCTAGCAATCAGAGCACAAATTAAAATTGTATTACGTCTGCCAATGCGATCCGATAAACCAGCTACCGGCAACTGGCTGATAAAGCCCCCAATCATAGAAGCCATCAGATACAGCGATATTTCGCCTAATGAAAAATCTAGCTTTAAGAGAAATACTGAAACCATAGTGAAAAAGCCGTTTACCAACATCCCGCTAATAAAACTTGTCGCTAACGCAAGGGGCGAAATGGCTAATAAACGCGGTACGCTGATTCGTTCTCGAGCGGGAATCTCCGGTTGGGTCATTTTCGTTAAGGCGATCGGAATCATCGACATCACTACTAAAATGGTAGCGAGCGTAAAAATATTGTTACTGGTTAATTCCAGACTAAGTAAGCTCACCCCTAAAATAAAGGCGAGATAGAAAATAATGTTATAGGTTGCCAATGCTTTGCCTCGAGTATCTACATTAGTTTTCTCGCTTAACCAGCTTTCTACTAATAACAGTAAACTATAATGGCAGAAACCTAAAATAATTCGCAGCATGCCCCACACCCACAGGTTATCAATCATCATATGGCTAAGTGCGGCGATGGCGAAGATCGCACCAAATACGCTAAACGAACGGATGTGCCCCACACTGGATACAATACGGTGGGCGAGAATGGCACTAAGTGTTGCGCCTACAAAAAACGCTGCGTTAAGTAAACCGATCACTACATCGCTAACGCCCATTTCAGCCAGTTTTACACCCGCTGAGTTTAAGAATAACCCATAGCCGAAAAAGAGGAAAAAGATGCCGGAAAAGAGCGAATAGAATTTGGTTGTTTGCAAAATAGCTCCTAAATTTTTAATCTTTCACATTATAATCATCAGATTTTTGCGTAGAGATAGATTCAAAGCCTACCAGTTTATTGATGTGGAGAAAAGCATCTGAATTGTCATCTCAATTGTCATCTCAATTACCGAGTTTATAAAACCAAAACACCGTCGGCACAAAAATCGGGGCTTTTAGTGTGCTTGATGCAAGAAGTTCTTGAATGAAACTCATCTTATGCTCCATTTATAGCTAAAATAAGATCGCACTTTTCTCTATTTCTGAAGTTTAAAATAACAAAAAAGTACAATATAAAAAGAAATTGATTTATTGATACCCTACAAGATAGGGGATTTTGAAAATTATCCTATTAGAAAAGGATAATATAAGATAGTGAGAATTCACTAAATTGAAATGTAGCATAACTACCAAGATGAATTAAATGTTATGCTACAATATTGGTGATTTTTTGTCAAGAAAAAACTTAAATTATATTTATTCTAGACTATTTTAATATGAGGCTATCAACAAAAAAGCTCAAGGTTTTTATTGATTGTAAGATGTTGTTACACAAAATCCTGCATTAAATCTTCCACTACATCTTTGACAGAACGGATCGATTTAATATTAGTAATGCCGTTACCTACCGAAATATAGCCTTTCTCAAAATCGCCAAGTAACATACCTTGACGCATTCCATAGCCACCGGTTTGTGCTTTGGCAAGCTCATCTCGCGTTGCACCGTTTTCATCCATTTCCACCAATTTATGTGCTAACTGAGTGGGTAGCGAGCGGTAATACGCCGGTTGGGTGCGGAATAACAATAAATCTTGAGCCGTGCTATCGACAACGAGTTGCTTAACGCTTTCATGCATACGGTTTTCCTCAGTTGCTAACAACACAGAACCGACAAATACGCCTTCCGCACCGAGTGCAAAACTTGCTCGTACGCCTCGCACATCAGCAATACCGCCAGCCGCCATCACAGGGATACTCACCGCATCGACCATTTGAGGCACGATAGAGAATGTTCCGATCACTTGGCTTGGCACAGTGCCGCCTTCATCAAAACCGGTTGCAACGAAAATATCCGCCCCAATTTCTTCCGCATAATGAGCATTTTCTACTGTTGGCGTATGCGGACGGAAAATGGTTTTTGTGCCTGCCGCTTTAAATTTTTTCATCATCGGCTTGTAGTCATAGCCATCAATACCGTTGATTAATGCCACCGGCACGTGTTCTTCAATTAATAAATCCACTAACAAATCAATCGTACTGAAATCGTAGGATAAAATCACCGGTGCACCGAACGGCTTATCGGTTAATGCTTTGGTTTTACGGATTTCTTCACGGAAAGTGCTAAGCAAATCCTCCGTCGTTTTCGGTGCTTTCAGCAAGCCGGCATTAGGGCCTAAAATCCCTAAACCTCCGGCATTGCTTACAGCAGCAACAAATTTTGCGTCAGTCATCCACGCCATCGGGCCTTGCACGAGTGGAAATTTAATTCCGAGAATGTCAGTAATACGGTTACAAGCGGTCATTTTTTTTATCCTTTTTTGCAAATGAATGGTGGCTATTATAATCTTGCAAAATTGGTTGAGAAGTATCTAAAATAAGAATAAGTTTTCCAAAAATGAGAAGCAGGTATGGACTTAAATAATCTTCGTCTCTTCGTTGCGGTTTATCAAGCGGAGAGTTTTTCTAAAGCGGCGGAACAACTTGCAATCCCGGTTGCGACGGTTAGTCGCCGTATTGCGGAATTTGAAAAATCGCTTTCTACCCAACTTTTCGACCGCTACAAAACAGGGGTGAAACCGACCGCACTTGGTTTGCAACTGTATGAAAAGGTTTATTTGAGCTTAGACAATTTAACGCAAGCAACACAAGATTTTATTGGTGAACAGCAGGAGTTGAGCGGTTATCTGCGTATTTCCACCGTTTCCGCCTGTGAGCCGATTTGGGCGGCAATTGCTGAATTTCAGGCGGAATATCCGCAGGTGAAAGTACATTGTCAGGCGACCGATCGCGTATTGGATTTGGTAGAAGATGGCATTGATATCGCGTTTCGAATGGGCGATTTGCATACGGAAAATGTTATTGCTCGCAAAATGATGGATTTAAACGCTGTATTGGTGGCTCACCCGGATTTTCTTGCTAGACACGGCACGCCGAAAACACCGCAAGATTTGACCGCACTACCATTTGCCTGCTGGGCAAGAGCAGGGCAGAAAAGCGCAACATTACAACTGGGCGAACAAGCGGTCAAAATTGAACCGATTTTTACCTCTAATGACGTGTACGCCATCGCCCACCAAGCCAAAAATGCGCATGCCATTTGCCAATTACCAGACTATATGGCACAAGAACTCACCGAGAAATTCGGCTTAGTCGAACTGATGTCCGACTATCCGGCACCAACCTATCCTATTCACGCCATCTATCCCGCCCACCGCCACCCCTCAGCAATCATGAAAACCTTTTTGGGGTTTTGTGAGAGGTTTTTAATAGAAAGAGAGAAACGTTGTAAAGATTAACCATTTCACCGTTTACGGGAAACAGATAACAGAAGGATTGTTCCAGAATCCATAGGAAGAGGGAGAAAGATCTTCTCCTTTTCTTCTTAATATGTACTTGATCTTTCAAAAGCAAATGGCAAACGTAAATTTCTGATTTATCTGGTGCATTAGGTTTTTAACATTTTCAATTTTTCCTTTGAAAAAATGTGTTTCAGTTGCAAGTTTTCCTTTGAAAAAATGTTAAATTGTCCTTAAAATAGTTTCCAAAGAATAGAAAATGAGCAAATCATGCAAAGAAAAATTATTCAATCCTTAGAAAAATGGAAACAGAAGCCTACTCGCAAGCCTTTGATTATTCAAGGCGCAAGGCAAGTGGGTAAAACATGGGCGATGAAGCGTTTTGGCGAACAATCTTTTGAAAAGGTGGCGTATATTAACTTCGATAATAACCCTCGAATGAAAACGCTATTTTCGGGAGATTATGATATTAACCGCTTGATTCTTGGTTTAAAAATTGAAAGTGGTGTAGATATTCAAGCTGAAAATACACTGATTATTTTTGATGAAATACAAGAAGTACCGCAGGTACTCTCTTCGCTCAAATATTTTTATGAAAATGCACCGCAATTTTATATTGTGGCGGCAGGATCATTACTTGGTGTCTCATTGCATCATCAGGTTTCTTTTCCTGTGGGTAAGGTGGATTTTCTACCGCTTTACCCGATGGACTTTCACGAGTTTTTGACCGCACTTGGTAAGCAAGATTTAGTACAGTTACTGGAACTCAAAGATTGGTCGCTTATTTCTGCGATGAAAACGAGCTATATTGATTTGCTGCGCCAATATTATTTTGTGGGTGGAATGCCTGAAGCCGTGAAAGTCTTTGTCGAAACGCAAAACTTTGATGAAGTCCGCCAAGTACAACGTAATTTATTGATGGCATACGAACAGGATTTTTCTAAACATATCAAAGATGGGCAGACTGTGCAAAAAGTGCGGTCAATTTGGGCGTCAATTCCTGAACAACTTGCCAAAGAAAACAAAAAGTTCGTTTACTCACACCTGCAAAAAGGAGCGAGAAGTAAAGATTACGAAATCGCTTTGCAATGGCTGAAAGACAGTTGTTTAGTGCATTCCGTGCCACGTGTCAAAAAGCCACATTTACCGCTTTCTGCCTATCAAGACGGTGCATTCAAACTTTATGCATTGGATGTAGGCTTGCTTGCCGCTAAAAGCCATTTAGATGTTAGCGTTCTGCTTGAAGGCAGCCGTATTTTTACCGAATTTAAAGGCGCTTTAACCGAGCAATATGTGCTACAACAGCTTATTGCCACTCAAGAAAACCCCGTGTTTTACTGGACAACCGAAAAAGGCACGGCAGAAGTGGATTTTGTCTTGCAACGCAAACAAGCGGTGATTCCGATTGAAGTCAAAGCTGAAGAAAACCTAAAAGCGAAAAGTTTAAAAGTGTATGTGGAACAGTTCCAGTCCGAACAAGCGGTTCGGTTTTCAATGGCAGATTTTAGGGAACAGGATTGGATGGTGAATGTGCCGTTGTATAATACAGAATTTATAACAAAAAAAATTTAAGGAATATATTATGATTGATAATGCATTTATTACACATGTATCAGCTGTTTTAGCTGATACACATGACGGTTTAAGTGGAAGTGAAATCAGCAAATATTTATCTCAATATGCTGTGAAATATGAGATTCAGATACCATATTCACAGTATCCATTTCCAAAAGACGTTCCAAATAAGAGAACGGCATTGGAAAGGAACTTAAGATGTTTTACTTCTGAACAACAATATAGAATTATTAAAGAGTTATGTTCTTTGACAAAATTTTCTCAAAACGAACGAGTTAAGGATATATTAACTAAATTATCTAGTAGACACTCTAATTACTCTAATGGAATTGACCAAATTCAGGCTGTCGTAGTAGAAACAAAAGGGTGGCTAGATGATTATCCTAATACTAAAGAACATTATGAGAGTGCGTTAAATAAGAAATCCAATAATATTTTTACTAGAAACTTATTAGATGATTTAAGATTTTCATTGGAATCCTTAATTAAGGACATCTTAAATAATTCTAAATCGTTAGAGAATCAAAAAGGTGAATTAGGGCGTTTTTTTGAAGAAAAAGGTGTTTCAATAGAAATTAGAACACTTTATATAGACAAAATAACGAAGTTTTACACAGACTATCAAAATAATAATGTGAAACACCAAGATAATTATAAAGAAATAGAAGTAGATTTTATCCTTGAACAAACGACAGTCTTAATGAGATTTTTGATAAAACTTCATAAATCAATATGATTAAACCTGCCGTCTGAAATCCAGACGGCATTTCTTTCCTACAACTTCACCAAAATCTTCCCAATCTGTGCATTACTTTCCATATAACGGTGGGCTTCCGCCATTTCGTCAAAGGTAAACACTTTGTCAATTTCAGGTTTTAATTGACCGCTTGCTAAGCCGTCAAACACGAATTTTTTCGCTTGAGCGAGTTTTTCTGGCACGGTAGTGATTTCAAACAATTCATAGCCACGCACGGTTAAATGTTTGCCTAAAATTGGGAACACTGGCACGGCGATGTCATCGTGGCTTAATGCACCGTAGATGATGTATTTACCGTCTTGTGCCATTGCGTTGATAATTTTTGCCGCTTCTTTACCACCCACAGGGTCGAACACCAAATTCACGCCTTTGCCGTTTGTAATTTCCAGTAATTTAGCCGTAACGTCATCTTCTTTGGTGGCGATCACAAAATCTGCGCCTTTTTCTAGTAATACATCGCCTTTGGCGTGGGTGCGAGAAAGGGCGATCACAGTCGCACCTTGCATTTTAGCGATCTGAATTGCTGCAAGCCCTACCGAGCTAGTTGCTCCGCCTAACACCACTAAATCGCCTTTTTGCAGGTTGCCAAATTCAATTAAACCGCCATACGCCGTGACAAACATCATCCAGCTTGCCGCAGCTTGTTCCATTGTGAGGTTTTCAGGATGTTTTACCACAGCGTGAACGGGCATATTCACGATTTCGCCATAAGTGCCGTATTCGGTAAACATAAATGATGGAATTACGCTCACTTTGTCGCCAACGCTGAACTCGCTCACGTCCGCACCAACCGCTGTTACCACGCCTGCACCTTCGTAACCCATTGTCGCAGGGAAAACAGGTTCAATCACATACGCCCCTTCACGATACATCATTTCTGCACGGTTTAAGCCTAATGCCTGCATTTGAATTTGTACTTCGTGAGATTTCGGTGCAGCCACTTGCACATCAACAATTTGTAACACGTCTGCCGAGCCAGTTTGATTAAATTGAATTTGTTTTGCCATTTTTTGATCCTTTAATTTGTTTCGTATTGATGAGTGCATTATATATTTTTGCGTAAAAATGATAATAAGCCTAAAAGGCTAAATAGTTTTGCGTTAAATGCAAAAGCTAATACTATCTGCTACAAAAAAGCGGTCAAATTCTGCAAAATTTTTGCAAAAAATGACCGCTTGAAAGGTTGCTCACAGGTGAGCATTATGAAAAATCGTTATTTTTTCACTTCAATTGGCGTGTATTCCACAGGCATCCAAGAATAGCCGCCTTTTTCTTCGGCACGGATATGACCGATTCCTGGGAATGGCAAGTGCGCACCTGCAATCCACGTTTTGTTTTTTGCTAATTCAGGTAATAAACGAAGACGAGCTTCTCTCGCACCTTCGGCATTCACATCAAATTCTGCCGCCACTTCTGGCACGGCTAATTGGAAAGCGTGATTATGTAGTAAATCACCCCAAACGAATAATTTTTCGCCTTTTGATTCAAATTCAAAGCCTGCGTGCCCTGGTGTATGACCAAAAGATTTTACGCTTTTTACGCCTGGAATCACTTCTACGCCTGAATCGTAATAGAACACTTTGCCCGCTTTTTCATAAGGTGCAACCGCATCTTTTGTCCATTGCACATATTGCTGAACGTGAGCTGGGATTTTCTCGATTGGTGTGTCATACCAGAACGCTTTTTCTTGGTTTGAAATATAGATAGTTGCATTCGGGAACACCGCTTTGCCATTGCGAGTTACACCGCTGAAATGGTCGAAATGCAAGTGCGTAGGCAAAATAATGTCCACTTGTTCAGGTTTGTAACCTGCTTTTTTCAAGTTTGCTTCCACAAAGCCCACTTTATCGCCAAATACATCGCCAGAGCCAGCATCGACTAAAATTAAGTTTTTACCTGTGTTGATTAAATAAGCACTTACTGCCGTGTTCACGCCACCTGTTTCCGTTAAAGGACGGAACTCGTTTTCGATTAGTTTATTTAATTCTTCTTTGCTTAAATTAGTAAATTTCGCATAAATGTCGTTACCAATATCTAAATAACCGTCATAAATAGCAGTAACTTCAAAATCACCTAACATAAAGCGGTAGTAGCCATCAACTTGTTGTAAAACTGGTTTTACAACGTTCGCTTTTGGCGTGAAAGCCGCATGAGATTCGTGAGCATTCGCCCCAGCTGAAATACCTAAACCTAATAAAATTGCTGTCGCTAATGATTTAATTTTCATTTGTTATCCTTATTTGAGTGAATTAAAAATTTTTCGCATTGCGTTGCGATGTGTGCATTATAGGTTTTTCATAAAAAATGATAATATGGCAAAAAGGCAATTTAATTTTGCGTTAAATGCAAGGATAACTATGGACTATTTTTCAGCACTGCAAATTTTTCATTCGGTTTGTGAAACCACCAGTTTTACGGCAACGGCGAAACAGCTTGGGGTGGCGGTGTCATCGGTTACACGCCAAATCGACAATTTAGAACAATCG
This sequence comes from Actinobacillus lignieresii, assembly GCF_900444945.1. NCBI lineage: Bacteria > Pseudomonadati > Pseudomonadota > Gammaproteobacteria > Pasteurellales > Pasteurellaceae > Actinobacillus > Actinobacillus lignieresii. The sequence goes on from NZ_UFRM01000001.1 coordinate 579,984, forward strand.
CTTGGCATTGCGTTGCTCAATCGTTCTACCCGAAAACTCTCGCTCACTGCCGCAGGGATTCGTTACCAACAGCAGACTAAATCAATTTTGGACGATTTACAGCAGGTCAATCAGCAACTAAAAGACGAAGTACTTGAACCGCAGGGCAAGCTCCGCATTACGTTCCCTAATACTTACGGTGCTTGTAAACTCTCGCTGCTATTGGCGGAGTTTGCGGCTCGTTACCCTAAAATTGAATTGGAATTGATTAGCTCTGATGATTTTGTCGATCTGTTCAGTCAGCCGATTGATTTGGCGATTCGTTTGGGGCAAATCAATGACGACCGCTTGATCGCTAAAAAACTCGCTCCGCAAAAACGTTTGTTAGTGGCAAGCCCAGCTTATTTACAACAGTATGGCACACCTGAAAATCCGCAAGATTTAACCGCACTTAACTGCTTACCGTTTACCTATCGTGGCTTGGCAGCGAAATGGTATTTCAAGCAAGGCGAGAAAGCGGAAAGTATTTGGGCGAAGGGCAATTTGTCGGGCAATAACGCTGAAATGTTGCTCCAAGCCTGCTTAGATGGGCAGGGCGTTACTCATTTGCCCGATTGGTTGGTTGAACCGCACCTACAAGCGGGCAAATTAGTGCAAATTTTTGCAGATTGGCAGATTACGCCAACAGATACCACCGAAAATGACGGGATTTATTTAGTTTACACCCCAAACAACCGCCAAATGATGAAAATTAATGTACTAAGTGAATTTTTATTCGAGCGATTAGGTTAAACTGGGTACAGTAATATCGATGAGATAAAAGGAACATTTATGGTTACCCATACCGTTATTATTAGTGATAGAGCGAAAGACAACATCACGGTTTATACAAAAGAACCTGTGTTTTTAGCGATTGCGGATCGTGAAGATTTAAAAGCATTGAAGCATTTAGAAGAAGCGAATAGAGCAGGGATTTATATCTTATTAGGTGAGAATCAGCGTTATGTTTGGCAAGCTAGCGGAAAAATTTATGATCGCCTAATCACTCATAATGATAATAAAGAGTGGTGGAGTAAGATTATTTTCTTTGGGCGTAAAGATGGGCATTTAGATAAATCACAAACTGATTATCTTGAGAAGAAATTAATTGTGGCTTTTCAGAAAACCGATCTAATGTTAGATAATGCCACTTTGGGGAATACGTCTTTTATTGAGAAAACGAATAAAATTAAAGCGGATAACGTTTGGAATATTGCTCAAGAAATTTTATATGAAGTTGCGCATATTAATATCTTTGAAAGTTATGTTACTGAAGAAGAAAATCCAACTGATCAAATTTATATTGAGTTAGACGGACATAAGATTTCAGGGAAAAGCTACCGAGATAATCAGAAAAATTTCTTTTTATTTTTATTAAAACAGCCTAAATATCGTTCTTTAGTGGAAGATTTTTGTTTAAATGGAAAACCAACAGCGTCTCATTGTATTGGGAATGCGCCAAGTTTTAGACCAAATGGAATGAAATATACGACTCAGCTTGAAGAGGATATTTATCTTTATTCTCATTTATCAACAAAAGATCGCCGCCGAGCCATTCAAAACTTTGCAGATGCAACAGGTTTGAAAGTGGTGTTTCATTGGGATTAAAAAATGCCGTCTGAAAGTGATATCCAGACGGTATTTTATTTATAGATAAATTATTCTGTCTTTTGAAATAGCCAGTCCATACTTAGTGAAATGACTAATGCTATACCACCAATAATGAACAAAATTCGATGGTCATTGTGGGTGGCGCTAAATACTGCGGATAAACCATAACCAGCTAATGCTTGAGCAGAGGCAAAGAAAACAGTAGCTTTACTCCAGTTCACATTGCGTAACCGTGGGCAGGAGGTCATTTCAAAAATGAGAGCAAGCATTAATGGCACGATTCCTGGTGGAAATGAGCCGATGATAACCGTAAGTATCGCTATTACAATGATATTTTCTGTGGCACATAATGCAAAAATAGCTAAAAATTCGACCGCTAGTACTGTGCGTAAAGTTGGTTTTGCACCAAATTTATCAGCGAAATAGCCATAAAGTGGTGGACCAATCATCGAACCAATGCCATATAAGCTCCAAAATAGTGCACCTGTGCCAGCGCCAAGTTGTAAGCCTCGTGCAATGTAATCCACAATAAATACGGCTGGTGCAACAATAAATACAGCCATCAAACCATATTGGAGATATAAAATCAGAAAGGCAGGTTTGGGTTCTAGGATATGTGGTTGGGCTGGTAGTGATGTTTGGGCAGGTGCAATTTCCTGTATTTTTATGACAGGATCAGGAATGTTAAACCAACTCAGTGCGGTCAAAATAGTAGAAAAAATACCTAAGCCAAACCAAGTCGCTTTTAACCCTAAATTAATTAACATTGGAACAATAGTTGCAGAGGCGAAAATACCTAACCCAATACCTAAGAAAATTGCACCACTGGCGAGATTTTGGTGTTCAACAGGTACATGGGGTGTGATAGTTGCCGCAACTAATACCATAATTGCACCACCTGAAATCCCTGAAATTAATCGCCAAACGAAATACCAAGCAGTTGAAAGCGGGAAGGCGCAAGCAAAAAATGAGAGTGTAACTAACAGCATCATTACACGTAATGTTTGCTTGTTAGAAAAGGCATTTCCCATCGGTCGCCCAGATAACGCACCGATCAAATATCCAGCTAAATTTGCCGCACCTAAATAAGCTGCATCTGAAGCTGAAAACCATTGTTCACTAATTAGCAACGGTAATAGTGGCGTATAAGCAAAACGTGCCAAGCCGATAGAAATCAAACTTGCTGACAGTCCTGCAAAAATAAACCATGCAATGGATTTTTGTGTTTGCATTTTTTCTCCTTATGGCAAGCGGTCTAATTTTGCTATTTTTTGCAAAAAAAGACCGCTTGTATCTTATTGATTTTCTAAGGGTAAGTATTGCATTGGCACCCAAGAATACCCTTGTTCTTCTTTCACAATATGTCCAATCCCTGGGAATGGGATATGTGCTGCCCCAACCCATAATTTACCTTCGCTGACTAATTTCAGAATGCGCTTACGGGTGGCGATCGCCGCTTTTTCATCGCTATCCACTTCCATAGAAATTTCAGGATTTTTTAACTGAATCGTATGGCTGTGAATAATATCGCCCCATACTAACAATCTATCTTTGCCTGAACCAACTAAATAGCCTGTCATGCCTGGTGAATGTCCGAATTCTTGTACAGTTTCAATGCCCTCAATAGGGTTTTCACCTTCATTAAATGTCTTAAATTGCCCAGCCTCTTGATAAGGCGTTACAGCTTGGCGAGCCGAATCAAAGAAAATTTGTACTTCTTTTGGTTGTTGGGCTGCAATCTCTTTGCTTAACCAAAAATCTGAATCTCTTTTCGGTGCATAAAGTGTTGCATTTGGGAATGCCATTTTTCCATCAGTGGTTGCTACACCACAGGCATGATCAGAATGTAAATGTGTTACTATAATATCTTTCACTTCTTCTGGTTGAACACCTGATGCTTTTAAGTTTTCAACAATATGACCTAACGTATCGCCATAACATTTTGCAGCTCCTGCATCAATGAGGGTATAGCCTGAAGGCTGCTTGATTAAAAATGCATTAACAGCTGTTTGGATACCATCTGCAGTACGAGGTAAAAACATTTTGTCGAATACTGCTTGCATTTCATCTGCTGAAATACCGTGAATCCATTTATGTGGCACATTCACAGGACCGTCATATAATGCGGTAACCAATAAATCGCCTAATTGCATTCGGTAAAAGCCAGCAACTTGCTGTTCAGCTTGTTTCACGGCAGGTTGTGCGGTTGTTTCTGCGTGTAGAACAGGGGTAAAGTTTGCTATCATTGCGGTTGCAATAAGGGTTTTCATCATTTTATTTAATGTCATTTTTGCTCTCCAAGTTAAAGTTTTGTTTGAATCCATCTTCCCATCTCATCAATTTCAGGCATTGCTACAAAATGTTCAATAGGATAAGTTTTGAATGTGAAATCTCGGTTTTTCGCCAGCATCAGCTTGCCTTGCTCAATCTGTGTGAGCGTAATTAGCGGATCTTGGCTTCCGTGTAACCATAAAATCGGTGTAAAATATCCGTTGTCTTGCCATTGGTTTGTTAATGGCAAATAGCCTGATAAGCCAACAATACCGCCTAGCGGTTTAGAATAGGTTGTGCCAGCTAGTAGCGAAATAGCACAACCTTGTGAAAAACCGCTCAGAAAAATCTTCTCGCTTGGTATGCCTTGAGTGATTTGTTCATCGATCAATTTATGCACATAATTGACCGCACATTGAATGCCAGACTCGTCTTCTTCAATCAGAAAATTATCGCCTAGTAAATCGTACCAGCCCGAAACGGGAGCGTTCGCCCATCTGATAAAACGTACTGGGGCAGAGGGCAAGACGAATTTTACGTTCGGTAATGATTCTGCTAAATATTCAGCAATAGGGCGGAATTGCAAACCACTAGTGGTTAAACCGTGTAAGAAAATCACGCAAGCGGTGGAATTTTCAGGATTTTTTCCAGACGGTATGATAAGTGGTTCATTATGTGGAATAAGAATGTCCGCCATCAGTTACACCCATCAATACCGCATGCCATTCCTGTGGTGATTTCAAGTTCTGTTTGTTCGTTCCATGCTTGATTTAGGGCTTGCAACATATAATCTGTAGGTTGTGCGCCTGATAGGCCAAATTTGCCATCAATCACAAAAAACGGTACAGCTTGAATGCCAATTTGACGGGCTTCTTGTTCGTCTTGGCGAGCTTCGCTGGCGAATTGGTCAGAGTCCAATAATTTTTCTATCAATTCACGGCTAATGCCAACATCTTCGCCACATTTAACTAAATTTTTACGCTCTGTAAGAGCGAGATTTTCGGTGAAATAAGCGTGCATTAAACGCTCATTCATTGCATCACCTTTGCCTAAACTTTCTGCTAATTTGGTTAAACGGTGTGCATCAAAAGTGTTGGTGTTTTGCACTGTTTCATATTTCATCTCTAAACCAGCCTTTTGCGCTGTGGCTTCTACTTGACGGATAAATGCTTTCGCATCTGCAGATGTTCTACCGTATTTACGTTCAATACGCTGCTGTGTTGTAGTAGTAACATCATTTGACGCGGTTGGGTCTAGCTCAAAGACTTTATGCACGATTTGTACCTGTTTAGCGTGGGCAAACTGGCTCAATGCTGCTTCCAAATGGCGTTTACCTACATAGCAAAACGGGCAAGCATAATCAGACCAAATTTCAATTTTCATAATAAATCCTTATTTTCTTAAATCTAAAAATGTAGATGTGTTTTTGCTTTAAAAAACGCCAAATGACGGCGTTTTCAGTTAAATCTCAATACGAAGAGTAGTTAGAAATTGCTCGATTTTCTCAGCATTGTAGTGGTAATATGTCCACTTTCCAGAACGACTCATTTCCACTAGCCCAGCTTTTTTCAAACTATTTAAATAACCCGATACTACGGATTGCGCTAAGCCTGACTTAATCGTGATTGCCTGCACACACACGCCGCCATCAGCTGCAATCGCATCAACAGTAAATTCTGCCCCACGAAAATACTGCCCAGGCGATTTAATCCAACGTAACATTTGCAAGCGATGTTCATTCGCCAATACTTTAAAAATTTCGACTAATTCCATATTCGCTCCAAAATTTGATAGGGATATTATATCTATAAATTTAGATTTGTAAATGAGTTTGAAGATATTGAGGAAATTTAATTCTGGTTTTAAGGAAATGTATTTAAAAAAAGAGAAGTTCTTCTATCTTTCATATTAAGATGAGAACTTCTCTTTGTATTTATTATATTGATATTGATTTACACTGTTTAGAACGGGATATCGTCGTCGAAGTTATCCATTGGTGGTTCTGCTTGAGCAGGTTTCGCTGCTTGTGGAGCAGAGCGACTTGCTGTTTGGTCATAGCCGTAACCACTGTTACCTTGGTTGTAACTTTGTTGTGGTGCAGGTGCTGAATTTCCCCAACCGCCTTGGTTGCCGCCGAAATCGCCGCCTTGGTTACGCCCGCCTAACATTTGTAAAACATCACCTTGGATTTCGGTGGTATAACGGTCTTGACCGTTTTGGTCTTGCCATTTACGTGTTTTTAAACGGCCTTCAACATAAACTTGTGAGCCTTTACGTAAGTATTGACCGGCAACTTCCGCTTGGCGACGGTAGAATACGATACGGTGCCATTCGGTTACTTCACGGCGTTCGCCCGTATTTTTATCTGTCCAACTTTCACTGGTTGCTACGCTAATATTGGCAACCGCTTCGCCGTTTGGCATGGTGCGCATTTCAGGATCGTTACCTAAATTGCCCACAATGATAACTTTATTAATACCTGCCATAAAATCCTCTGTGAATTAATTAAGTGCTGTAAATTTTGTGCGATATTCTACCTGAAATTCAAAAAAATGCACGCATTAAAACTGATATTTTGTACAGTTACTTTAAAATATGCGATAATAAAAAACATTTTTTAGTGAGAGCAACCGATTATGCAGTACATTGATGTTCGTGGTGCGCGAACCCACAACCTTAAAAATATCAATTTAATTCTTCCTCGAGATAAATTTATTGTAATTACCGGCTTATCCGGATCGGGTAAGTCGTCTTTAGCTTTCGATACGCTGTATGCGGAAGGGCAACGCCGTTATGTGGAATCGCTTTCCGCTTATGCACGCCAATTCCTTTCATTGATGGAAAAACCGGATGTGGACCATATCGAAGGGCTTTCGCCGGCGATTTCTATCGAGCAAAAATCCACCTCGCATAACCCTCGTTCTACGGTCGGGACGGTAACCGAAATTCACGACTATTTACGTCTATTATTTGCCCGAATCGGTGAGCCTCGCTGTCCGGAGCACGATTTACCGTTGGCGGCACAAACCATTTCGCAAATGGTGGATAGAGTAATGGAAGAGCCGGAAGGCAAGCGTTTGATGTTACTTGCACCGGTGGTCAAAGATCGTAAAGGCGAACACGTAAAATTATTGGAAAATTTGACCGCTTCCGGCTATATCCGTGCCAGAATTGACGGCGAAATCTGCGATTTATCTGATCCGCCGGCATTGGAATTACAGAAAAAACACACGATTGAAGTGGTGGTCGATCGCTTTAAAGTGAGAAGTGATATTGCAACACGTTTAGCGGAATCGTTTGAAACGGCATTGGATTTATCCGGTTCGACTGCAATTATTGCCGATATGGACGATCCGAATGCGGAAGAAATTGTCTTTTCATCCAGTTTTGCTTGCCCGCATTGCGGCTATTCGCTACACGAATTAGAACCTCGTTTGTTCTCATTTAATAATCCGGCAGGTGCTTGTCCGATGTGTGACGGCTTAGGGGTAGAACAGTATTTTGACCCGAACAAAGTGGTACAGAATCCGGATGTCTCGTTAGCAAGCGGTGCGATTAAAGGTTGGGATCGCCGTAGCTTTTACTATTTCGGTTTGTTGAAATCGGTGGCGGATCATTACGATTTTTCACTGGATACGCCGTTTAAAGATCTGACTAAAAAACAACGTGAAATTATTCTGAACGGTTCAAAAGACGAAATCGAATTTGTTTATGTTAATGATCGCGGCGATAAAGTAAAACGCAAACATACCTTTGAAGGTGTGCTAAATAATATGGCTCGCCGTTATAAAGAAACCGAGTCGAATTCGGTGCGTGAAGAATTAGCGAAATATATCAATAGCCGCCCGTGTTTAGAGTGTGAAGGATCTCGCTTACGTCGTGAGGCACGTTATGTCTTTTTAGATAAAACCAATTTGCCGATGGTGTCGGAAAAATCAATTGGCGAAGCGTTAGAGTTTTTTGAACAGTTAGATCTTGCCGGTCAAAAAGCGAAGATTGCGGAGAAAATTTTAAAAGAAATTCGTGAACGTTTGCAGTTCTTGGTCAATGTCGGCTTGAATTACCTCTCGCTTTCTCGTTCGGCGGAAACCTTATCCGGTGGTGAAGCTCAACGTATTCGTTTAGCCAGCCAAATCGGTGCGGGCTTGGTTGGGGTGATGTATGTGCTTGATGAGCCCTCTATCGGTTTGCACCAACGTGATAACGAACGTTTACTAAATACCTTAATTCATCTGCGTAATTTGGGTAATACCGTAATTGTGGTGGAACATGATGAAGATGCGATCCGTGCGGCGGATCATATTGTGGATATCGGCCCGGGAGCTGGTGTACACGGTGGTCAAGTTATTGCACAAGGTACGGCAGAAGAAATTATGCAGGTGGAGGATTCGATCACCGGACAATTCCTTTCCGGTAAACAGAAGATAGAAGTTCCGGCAAAACGAGTGGCTTATGATGCTGCCAAATTGCTAACGCTAAAAGGTGCAAGCGGTAATAACTTAAAGCAAGTGCAGTTAGATATTCCGGTTGGCTTATTCACTTGTATTACCGGTGTGTCGGGTTCGGGTAAATCGACTCTAATCAACGATACCTTGTTCCCATTAGCACAAAATGCGTTAAATCGTGCGGAACGTACCGATGTTGCACCTTATGAATCGATTGACGGCTTATCGCATTTCGATAAAGTGATTGATATTGACCAAAGCCCGATTGGACGTACACCTCGTTCAAACCCGGCGACCTATACCGGTTTATTTACGCCGATTCGTGAATTATTTGCCGGTACGCAAGAAGCGAGAGCGAGAGGCTATAATGTCGGACGCTTTAGTTTTAACGTGCGAGGCGGACGTTGTGAAGCCTGTCAAGGTGATGGCGTGATTAAAGTGGAAATGCACTTCCTACCGGATGTGTATGTGCCGTGTGATCACTGTAAAGGTAAACGTTATAACCGAGAAACCTTGGAAATCCGTTACAAAGGCAAAACGATTCATCAAGTGCTGGATATGACGGTGGAAGAGGCGAGAGAATTTTTTGCACCGGTACCGGCGATTGCGCGTAAATTACAGACGTTAATGGATGTAGGTTTATCGTATATTCGTTTAGGACAGTCTTCTACCACGCTTTCCGGCGGTGAAGCGCAGCGTGTTAAATTAGCAGCCGAGCTTTCCAAACGTGATACCGGCAAAACGCTGTATATCTTAGACGAACCGACCACCGGTTTGCATTTTGCCGATATTAAACAGTTACTTTCAGTGCTACACAAATTGCGTGATCAAGGTAATACGATTGTGGTGATCGAGCATAATTTAGATGTGATTAAAACCGCCGACTGGATTGTGGACTTAGGCCCTGAAGGCGGTTCGGGCGGCGGACAAATTATTGCAACCGGTACACCGGAAGAAGTAGCGAAAGACAAACGCTCGCACACGGCAAGATTCTTAAAAGAGATTTTAGCCAAAGGCTAATGTGATGTCGCATTTAACAAGCGGTCTGATTTTGCAGGGAATTTGCAAATTTCTCAAAAAATCAGACCGCTAGCTTTTGATAATAGACGAGTAGTACGATATTTCTGCGATTAAATCGCCATTGTTACTTACTCAATTATTGACGTTCTTTAATTAAAAAGTAACCGTTGCAAAACACAATTAATAAATTTAAGGCGGCAACAATATATATCGCCGTGCTAAAGCTATAAAAAATAAAGCCTATTCCCCAACAGATATTGGAGATACGCAGACTAGGCATATCTTTAATAACAAAGGAAAGAGCGAGAATCAGGATTGAGCCGTAGCTAAGAAATTCAATAATACTCATTTATTATCCTAAAATAAGCAGGAATCTGAAAAGTTCATTTTACACAAAAGATTTACTTTTAAATAGTTTCACCGATCAAAAATGTAACATATTGAAAATAATTTACAAATAAATAACAAAATGAAATATGACGATAAAATTATTCATGCCTTCAGTGAAGACGGCTTACTAAGTAGCAATATTCAGGGATTTCGCCCTCGTGCGGCGCAACTTGAAATGGCGCAAGCGGTCGGAAGATCGGTAAAATTTGCCACACCGACTGTGGTGGAAGCGGGTACCGGTACAGGCAAAACCTTTGCTTATTTAGTGCCGGCACTGCTTTCCGGTAAAAAAACCATTGTTTCGACCGGTTCTAAAAACCTGCAAGATCAATTATTTAATCGAGATCTGCCGACGATTCAAAAAGCTTTAAAATATAAAGGTAAAGTCGCTTTGTTAAAGGGGCGAGCCAATTACCTTTGTTTAGAACGTTTGGATCAAGTCGTAGCTATGGGCGTGTTGGGGGATAAATCGGTATTGGCGGATTTATCGAAAGTCAGCAAATGGCATACTTCAACTAAAACCGGTGATTTAAGCGAATGTATTACAATCGCCGAAGACAGCCCGATTTTACCGCAGTTAGTCAGTACCGCAGAAAGTTGCTTAGGTTCGGATTGTCCGCACTTTAAAGATTGCTATGTAGTGCAGGCTCGCCGCCGAGCGATGGAAGCGGATGTAGTGGTGGTCAATCATCATCTGTTTTGTGCCGATATGGCGGTCAAAGAGACCGGCTTCGGTGAGTTAATTCCGGAAGCGGAACTGATCATTTTTGACGAAGCACACCAATTGCCGGATATCGCCAGCCAATATTTCGGTCAGTCACTAAGTTCTCGTCAGCTATTCGATATTTGTAAAGATACGAATATTGTGTACCGTACCGAGCTAAAAGATCTTGCCCAATTAGGTAAAGCGGCGGATCACTTGCAAAAAACAGTGCAAGATTTTCGTTTGTTAATGGGAACGGATGGCTCGATTCGAGGAAACTTGCGAGAGTTGTTTAACGACCAAAAAGTGGTGGACGGCTTAACAAAAGTTTCGGAAAACATTGATTTTTTAAGCGAAGTGATTAAAAAATCGCTCGGTCGTTCGGAAACGCTCGATAAAATTTTCGAAAGATTGGCGGAAGTCAAAGTTCAGTTAAAAAAATTGAGCGATACTAGCGTGGTTGGTTATTGCTATTGGTATGAAGCCAACGGCCGTTCTTTCGGTTTACATATCACGCCATTAACCGTAGCGGATAAATTCGGCGAACAACTCAAAAATCAGCAGGTGGGTTGGGTGTTTACCTCGGCAACGCTGGAAGTGGGCGGCAAATTTGACCATTTCTGCCAGCGTTTAGGTATCGAAAATGCGGAACAATTGGTGCTACAAAGCCCTTTTGATTACGCAAATCAATCGTTACTTTGTGTGCCACGTTATTTGCCGGATACCAATAAATCGCACACCTTAACCGAATTAGGCAAAATGTTGATGCCCGTGATTGAAGCCAATAACGGTCGTTGCTTTTTGCTCTGTACTTCCTATTTTATGATGCGTGGGTTAGCGGATTTTCTGCGTGAACACAGCAATTTAAGCGTGTTATTGCAAGGGGAAACCAGCAAAGCCCGCTTATTGGAAAAATTTATTGCGGAAGAAAACAGCGTACTGGTTGCAACTCAAAGTTTCTGGGAAGGCATTGATGTGCGCGGCGATGCGTTATCACTGGTGATTATTGATAAATTGCCGTTTACTTCGCCTGACGAGCCGTTGTTAAGAGCGCGTATGGAAGATTGTCGTTTACAAGGCGGCGAGCCGTTTAACGATATTCAAATTCCGGAAGCGGTGATTACGCTCAAACAGGGCGTAGGGCGATTGATTCGTGACGTAACCGATCGAGGTGTGGTGATCATTTGTGATTCACGTTTGGTAATGCGCAATTATGGTAAGACGTTCTTAAAAAGTTTACCGCCATCAACACGCACTCGTGATTTAGATAAAGTGATTCAATTTTTAAAAAATAAGTGAGAAAACAAGCGGTTGATTTTGCAAAATTTTTTGTAAATTTAACCGCTTATTACGGAGGATACTTATATGATTGTTCGTATGCTCAGAATGCTGATTTCCTTGGCGTTGCTTTTCGCGATGTTATACGGCGGAAAGTTACTCGGCATTCTGATTCCGATTGGCATTTCCGAAAGTATTTGGGGAATGTTGTTACTTTTTACCTGCTTAGTTATCGGGGTCGTTAAAGTAGAGTGGGTTACCCCTAGCGCAAGACCGCTTACCCGTTATATGACGATTTTCTTTATTCCAGTCTGTGCCGAAATTATCGAACACATTGATATTCTTGAATCTCATCTGGCTTCATTTGTATTGGCAAATATATTCAGTACGTCCCTTTCCTTGATCGCTATCGGATTATTCGCCCAATGGGTTTTTCATCAAAAATAGTAGGCGCTTATGATTTACCTTTATTCATGTTTAACCGTCTTAGCGTTTTTAATTGGTCAGCGGATCAGCCAAAAATTAAAATCTTCGGTGTTAAATCCGTTTGTGATTGCTTTAACGCTTGTCATTACTGTGATTGTGATTGGTAAAGTACCTTACACGGACTATTATCAGGGTAATTTCCCGATCAACAATCTGCTTGGCGTGTCGGTTGTTGCACTCGCCCTGCCTTTTTACGAACAACTACCGCAAATTCGTAAAAAATGGCGACAAATCACGTTAGTTGTTGTATTCGGTACTTGTTTTACTATGCTGACGGGTGTTTTCTTTGCCGTGTTATTAGGCGCAAGTCAGGATATTTTAGCGGCGATCGTGCCGAAATCGGTTTCGACGCCGATTGCTATCGCTATCGCCACTCAAATCGGCGGTAGTTCGGCAATTACCGCCGTAGGCGTATTAGTTGCCGGCCTACTCGGTTCCGTTTTCGGATTTGCCGTATTGCATCGTATCGGTGTGCGTAATGTCAGAGCGATCGGTTTGAGTATGGGAGCGGTTTCCCATGCGTTAGGTACGGGGCGTTGTATGGAATATAGCATTAAAACCGGCAGTTACAGCTCGATAGCGTTAGTTTTATGCGGCGTATTATCTTCGGTATTGGCTCCGTTTGTTTTTAAACTTGTTATGTACTTGTTTTATTAATCAACGATTAATATCGGTTTTATACGGTTAGACGGCGTGTTTAAGTTGGTATATTGGCTAATTCAAGGTACAATCTGCGCAATTTTTTTAATGAAGACCTAACTATGCAAGAAAAAGATCTCTCTACATTTAAAACGTTTAAGCGTTTGTTTCCGACTATTCGACCGTATAAATTGGGATTGATTGCCGGAGCTATCGCGCTTGTATTAAATGCCTTAGTCGATTCAAGTTTGATTTATTTACTGAAGCCGTTGCTGGATGACGGTTTCGGTAAGGCGGATAACAGCTTTTTAAAATTGATGGCGGTATTGGTCGTCGTCTTTATTTTAATTAGAGGGATCACCAACTATATTGCCAGTTATAGCCTCGCATGGGTATCGGGCAATGTGGTAATGACATTGCGCCGTAATATTTTTCAGCACTTAATGTATATGCCGGTCAGTTATTTCGATAAAAATCCGACCGGTCGTTTGCTCTCCCGTGTAACTTATGATACGGAAATGGTGGCGACTTCTTCATCTCACGCCTTGGTTACGATTGTGCGAGAAGGCGCATATTTGATTTCCTTATTTGTGGTAATGATTTATACCAGTTGGCAGCTATCATTGATTTTATTTGTGATGGCACCGATTATCGGTGTCTTAATCGGCATCGTTTCAAAGCGTTTTCGTACGTTAAGTCGTAATATTCAAAGTTCGATGGGCGAATTGACCGTCACTACCGAACAAATGCTTAAAGGGCATAAAGTCGTGCTTTCTTTCGGCGGACAAAAAGTCGAGAAAGATCGTTTTGATCGCGTCAGTAACTATATGCGTCGTAAAGGGATGAAAATCGTTTCGGCGGACGGTATTTCGGACGGTGCGGTACAATTAATCGCTTCGTTCGCATTATCGGTGGTACTTTATGTGGCTACCTTTCCGGAAGTGATGAGTGAAAATTTAACCGCCGGTTCGTTTACCGTGGTGTTTTCGTCAATGATGGCAATGCTCCGTCCGTTAAAATCGCTTACAAACGTGAACTCGCAATTTCAACGCGGTATGGCGGCCTGCCAAACGTTATTTGAATTTTTAGATCTTGAAACCGAAAAAGACAGTGGAAAACGTGAAGTCGAGCGAGCTAAAGGCGATGTTGTGTTTAATCATGTCTCATTTAGCTATGACGGAAAAGATGAACGAGCTTTAAGTAATATTTCCTTTAATATTCCACAAGGTAAAACCGTTGCGTTAGTCGGTCGTTCTGGTTCGGGTAAATCCACAATTGCGAATTTGCTCACCCGTTTTTATGATATTGATCAAGGCGAGATTTTATTAGACGGCGTTAATATTAACGATTACACCTTGGCAAATCTTCGTAAGCAATGTTCCGTCGTTTCACAGCAGGTGCATTTATTTAATGATTCGATAGCCAATAACATTGCTTATGCCGCTACGGATAAATATAGCCGAGAACAAATTGTAGAAGCGGCGAGAGCGGCTCATGCGTTAGAGTTTATTGAGAAACTGGAACACGGTTTTGATACTGTTATCGGTGAAAACGGTGCTAGCTTATCCGGCGGTCAGCGTCAGCGTTTAGCCATTGCGCGTGCGTTATTACGTAATTCGCCGGTGTTAGTCTTGGACGAAGCGACATCCGCCTTGGATACCGAATCCGAGCGAGCGATTCAATCGGCATTAGAGGAGTTGCAAAAAGATAAGACGGTACTGGTGATCGCCCATCGTTTATCGACGATTGAAAAAGCGGATGAGATTCTCGTTGTAGATCACGGAGAAATCATTGAAAGAGGATCGCATAACGAGTTACTGGCTAAAAACGGTGCCTATAAACAATTGCATAGTTTGCAATTCGGGCAATAATTTTATTTGACGGCTATTTTATTGCAGGCACCGATAAGGTGCCTTTTTCTTTGAAGACAAGCGGTCGGATTTCCGTTAAACTTTGCAAAGTTTTTAGACATTCAGACCGCTTGTAAAGCAGGAAATCTATGAAAAAATTCACTAAAATTCTCTCTCTTTCAACCTTACTTTTCCTTGCCGGCTGCCAATCGGTATTAAACGAACCGACCGAAGTGCAACAACCCGTCGTACAAATTCCGCATAATGACGCGCAATGGCAACAACATCTGCAACAGTTGGCAAAAATCCAAAGTTATTCGGCTAAAGGACAAATCGGTTATATTTCTCCGGAAGAACGTTTTTCTTCTCACTTCGATTGGCAATATCGTACACCGACCAATTTCGGTTTGGAACTTTCGTCCAATTTATCCAGTAAATCATTAAAATTACAGCGTAATGCTCGGGGCTTAACCATTTCGGACAGCGAAGGAAATTCTCGTTCCGATCGTGATATGGACAGTTTGATGAAAGAAATTATCGGCGTCGCCTTCCCGATAGATCAATTCGCTTATTGGCTGAAAGGTCAGCCGGAAAAAGACGGTAATTATATCGTAAACGACAAACGCCAACTTTCACAATTTAACTATCACATCAATGGCGAAGTGTGGAAAGCGAGTTATGTACAATATCATGAAGATCGCCAGCCGAATTTGCCGAAATTAATCGTGTTGGAAAACGGATCTCAGACATTAAAAATTCGCGTGGATCAATGGGCGTTTTAGGCGGTAAAAATGGCGGAAAAAATTGTTTTACCTAGTCCGGCTAAGTTAAACCTATTTCTTTATATCACCAATAAACGGGCGGACGGTTACCACGAATTACAGACCTTATTTCAGTTTTTAGATTTCGGCGACGAAATTTCGCTTGAAGTGAATGAAAGCGGTGAAATTGAATTGTTAAATGAAATTGATGGAGTAACCAAGGAACAAAACCTGATTTATCGTGCGGCAAAATTATTGCAAAATCATACCGCTTGTACAAAAGGAGCGAAAATCGGTGTAACTAAACGTTTACCGATGGGCGGCGGTGTAGGCGGCGGTTCATCGAATGCGGCGACCGTATTGGTCGGATTGAATCATTTCTGGCAAACCGGTTTAAGTTTGGAACAGCTCGCCGAATTAGGACTAAGTTTGGGGGCGGACGTACCTATTTTTGTTCGAGGTTTTGCCGCTTTTGCCGAAGGTGTCGGCGAAAAATTAGTGGCTTGCCAACCGCGAGAGTCGTGGTATGTGGTATTTAAACCGAACGTTTCCATTTCGACCGCTGCGGTTTTTCAAGATCCGAATTTGCCGAGAAATACGCCGAAAAGAACATTAAGCCGACTTTTATCGGAAGAATGGACAAACGATTGCGAAAAAGTTGTGCGAGATCATTATTTCGAGGTTGAAGATCTTATTGCAGAATTGTTACAATATGCAACGTTTCGGCTGACAGGCACAGGAGCCTGTATTTTCGCCGAATTTGAGAGTGAAGCGGAAGCAAAAGCCGTTTTTGCACATAAACCGCACAATATTTTCGGTTTTATTGCAAAAGGACAAAATCGCTCTCCTTTACATCAAATGCTCAATTTAACCACTTTCCCACAATAGGATTCATTCCAATGCCAGATATTAAATTGTTTGCAGGTAATGCAACGCCTGAACTTGCAAAACGTATTGCAGAACGTCTTTATACATCTCTCGGAGATGCAACCGTCGGTCGTTTTAGTGACGGTGAGATCCAAGTTCAAATTAATGAAAATGTACGTGGCGGCGATATTTTTATCGTGCAATCGACTTGCGCGCCGACAAATGATAACCTGATGGAATTAATTGTAATGGTCGATGCGCTACGTCGTGCGTCAGCCGGTCGTATTACCGCAGTTATTCCTTATTTCGGTTATGCGCGTCAAGACCGTCGCGTACGTTCTGCACGTGTGCCGATTACGGCTAAAGTGGTAGCGGATTTCCTTTCTAGTGTGGGTGTGGATCGTGTTTTAACTTGTGATTTACACGCGGAACAAATACAAGGTTTCTTTGACGTACCGGTAGATAACGTATTCGGTTCACCGGTATTAATTGACGATATTTTGAAAAAATCGGATTTAGTGAATCCTATCGTCGTTTCTCCGGATATCGGCGGTGTGGTGCGCGCTCGTGCGGTAGCCAAATTATTAAACGATACGGATATGGCGATTATCGATAAACGTCGCCCGAAAGCGAACGTATCGCAAGTGATGCATATTATCGGTGATGTAACCGACCGCGATTGTATCTTAGTGGACGATATGATTGATACCGGCGGTACATTGGTTAAAGCGGCGGAAGCGTTAAAAGAACGTGGTGCGCGTCGCGTATTCGCTTATGCAACGCATGCGGTATTCTCCGGTACGGCGGCAAGTAATTTAGCGAATCCGGCATTGGACGAAGTGGTGGTAACCGATACCATTCCGTTATCCGATGAGATTAAAGCGTTAAATAAAGTTCGCGTACTCACGTTATCAAGCATGTTAGCGGAAGCGATTCGTCGTATCAGTAACGAAGAATCCATCTCCGCAATGTTCGATGCATAATATCCAGTAAGGGCGGGTTTGATACCCGCCCTTAATTTATCCGTTTCTTTCTAACTATATCCAAGAGTTCATCATGTATTCTCTGATTCGTAAATGTCTTTTTTCAATGGATGCCGAAACCGCACATAACTTTTCTATTCAAGCACTTAAATTAGCCGGAAAACTGCCGATTAATGTTTTGCCTATGCCGTTAAATCCCGTAGAAGTTATGGGGTTACAATTTAAAAATCCGATCGGTTTGGCTGCCGGCGCGGATAAAAACGGTGAAGCGATAGACGGTTTCGGAAAGTTGGGATTCGGATTTATTGAAGTCGGTACGGTAACGCCGGTTGCACAAGACGGTAATCCTAAGCCGCGCCAGTTCCGTATTTTAGAAGCGGAAGGCATTATTAACCGTAACGGTTTTAATAATTTAGGTGTGGACGTATTGGTCGAAAATGTTAAGAAAGCAAAATATGACGGCATTATCGGCATTAATATCGGTAAAAATGCGGTCACACCGATAGAACGTGCATTAGACGATTATCAAATTTGTTTACGTAAAGTATATGAACATGCGGATTATATTACGGTTAATATTTCTTCACCGAATACTAAAAATTTACGCACTTTGCAGTATGGCGAAGCGTTAGATGATCTGTTACGCTCGTTGAAAAGCGAGCAGGAAAGTCTGTCGCAAAAATTTAACCGATATAAACCGCTTGTCTTAAAAATCGCACCGGATTTAACCGATGAAGAAATCGCTTCGGTAGCGGATAGTTTGATTCGTCATAAAATTGACGGCGTGATTGCAGGAAATACGACTCTTTCCCGAGATCCGGTAGTCGGATTAAAAAACGCCGAGCAACAAGGCGGTTTAAGCGGTAAACCGTTGAATACGTTAAGTACGCGTTTGATTAGTACGTTAGCGAAAGAGTTAAACGGTGCCTTACCGATTATCGGTAGCGGCGGCATTCACTCCGTGGCGTCCGGTCAGGAAAAGATTGATGCGGGCGCGAGTTTGTTACAAGTTTACTCGGCAATGATTTATCAGGGACCGGCGTTAATTCAAAATCTCGCAAAGCATATTCAAGTGCGTTAATAGTAAGCGGTTAAATATTTAATCGTTTTTGTGAAATGAAATTGCTTGTTTAATAGACTATTCCTTTGTTATTGACTAAAGTCAAAAAAATGGACAAAACAGAGCAATTTTGTTATCTTGTGTTACAAATTTATCTACAAATTTTAAACATTTTTGATAAGTAAGTAAAAGGTGTTTAAAATCAATGAGATAGTAGTAAGATATTCGGTTGGCTAGGTTGTAAGTTTTACATTTTGGTAAACTTTCCGTATGTTTTATGTCATGCTTGCCAATGGGACATCTATAATTTCATCAATCGATAAGTTTAAGATACTTAGCTTATCATTCATCATTAAATCAAAATAAGGAAAACCTATGTCAGAGATCGAAAGAGACGTAGATCCATTCGAAACCAAAGAATGGTTAGAGTCATTAGATTCTTTAATCCGTGTAGAAGGTGTTGAGCGCGCTCAATATATTATTGACCAATTATTAGATCAAGCTCGTACGGAAGGCGTACCTGTTCAATCAGGCGTTACAACTGCATATGTGAATACTATCCCTGTAAGCGCACAACCTGCATATCCCGGCGATCATAAAATTGAACGTCGTATCCGTTCTGCAGTACGTTGGAATGCTATTGCAATGGTTTTACGTAGCCAGAAGAAAGATCTCGACTTAGGTGGTCATATTTCTACTTTCCAATCAGCGGCAACGATGTATGAAGTGTGCTATAACCACTTCTTCAAAGCGGCGACTGAAAAAAACGGCGGCGACTTAGTATTTTTCCAAGGTCACGCCGCGCCGGGTATGTATGCTCGTGCTTATGTTGAAGGTCGTTTAACGGAAGAGCAATTAGATAACTTCCGTCAAGAAGCGTTTACCGACGGTTTATCTTCATATCCTCACCCGAAATTAATGCCCGAATTTTGGCAATTCTCAACCGTATCAATGGGTTTAGGTCCCGTTAATGCGATTTACCAAGCGCGTTTCTTAAAATATCTTGAAAACCGCGGTTTAAAAGATACCGCTGATCAAAAAGTATATGCGTTCTTAGGCGACGGCGAGATGGATGAAATCGAGTCTAAAGGTGCATTAACTTTCGCAGCGCGTGAAAAATTAGATAACTTAATTTTCACAGTAAGCTGTAACTTACAACGTTTAGACGGTCCGGTAAACGGTAACGGTAAAATCATTCAAGAATTAGAAGGTTTATTTACCGGTGCGGGCTGGGAAGTAATTAAAGTATTATGGGGCGGTAACTGGGATAAATTATTCGCAAAAGATACCTCTGGTAAATTAGCGCAATTAATGATGGAAGTGGTTGATGGCGACTACTTAACCTTCAAATCGAAAGATGGTGCTTATATCCGTGAACACTTCTTCGGTCGTTACCCTGAAACAGCCGCATTAGTTGCGGATATGACCGATGATGAGATTTGGGATCTTCGCCGTGGTGCGCACGACAGTGAAAAACTTTATGCCGCATATGCGAAAGCACAAAAATCAGACAAACCAGTTGTGATTTTAGCGCACCAAGTTAAAGGTTATAAAATTCCTGAAGCGGAAAGTAAAAATACCGCTCACCAATCGAAAAAAATGTCATTAGAAAGCTTAAAAGGCTTCCGTGACTACTTCGAATTACCATTGACGGATGAACAAGTAGAAAGCTTAGAGTACATCAAGTTTGCCGAAGGTTCTGAAGAATACAACTACATTCACGGTCACCGTAAAGCATTAAACGGTTATGTGCCGGCTCGTCGTGCCAAATTCGACGTAGAGTATAAAGTCCCTGCATTAGATGAATTTAAAGCATTACTTGCAGAACAACCACGTGGTATTTCAACCACAATGGCGTTTACACGTGCATTAAATATCTTATTAAAAGATAAAAATATCGGTAAAACTATCGTTCCGATGATCGTGGACGAAGCGCGTACATTCGGTATGGAAGGTTTATTCCGTCAAGTGGGTATTTACAACCCGCACGGTCAAAACTATACCCCTTCAGACCGTGATTTAGTGGCTTACTACCGTGAAGCGAAAGACGGTCAAGTATTACAAGAAGGTATCAACGAATTAGGTGGTGCGGCATCTTGGGTGGCTGCGGCGACTTCTTACTCCGTAAGTAACCAACCGATGATCCCGTTCTTCATCTATTACTCAATGTTCGGTTTCCAACGTGTGGGCGATATGATGTGGTTGGCAGGTGACCAATTAGCGCGCGGTTTCATGGTCGGCGGTACTTCAGGTCGTACAACCTTAAACGGTGAAGGCTTACAACACGAAGACGGTCACAGCCATATCCAAGCGGGTATTATTCCTAACTGTGTAACTTATGACCCATCATTTGCGTTTGAAGTAGCGGTAATTATGCAAGACGGTATTAACCGTATGTATGGTGAAAAACAAGAAAATGTTTTCTACTATATGACAACATTAAACGAAGTAATGGATCAGCCTGCAATGCCTGAAGGTGCAGAAGAGGGTATCCGTAAAGGTTTATATAAATTTGAAACGGTTAAAGGTAAAGGTAAAGGTCACGTTCAGTTATTAGGCTCAGGTTCTATTATGCGTCACGTTCGTGAAGCAGCACAGATCCTTGCGAATGACTACGGCGTAACTTCAGATGTATTCTCAGCTCCGTCATTTAACGAGCTAGCTCGTGAAGGTAACGATGCAGTACGTTGGAACTTATTACACCCGACAGCAGAACAACGCATTCCTTATGTAGCGCAAGTATTAGCGGACTTACCGACAGTCGCTTCAACCGACTATGTAAAACAATATGCGGATCAAATTCGTGCATTCGTACCAAGCAAACACTATCACGTGTTAGGTACGGACGGTTTCGGTCGTTCGGACAGCCGTGCGAACTTACGTGAGCATTTCGAAGTAGATGCGCGTTATGTTGTTGTTGCAGCATTATCACAATTAGCGAAAGAAGGCACGGTAGAAACGAAAGTTGTTGCTGATGCAATCGCTAAATTCGGCTTAAACGTAGATCGTATTAACCCGTTATACGCATAAGAAAATAGCATTCTCCCCCTTATGGGGGAGAATAATTTATCAAATGAAGGATTACCAAAATGTCAAAACAAATTAATGTGCCAGACATCGGTTCGGATGGAGTTAGCGTAACCGAAGTCATGGTAAAAGCAGGCGATACAATTATTGTTGATCAATCGATTATTAATGTAGAAGGCGACAAAGCTTCAATGGAAGTTCCGGCGCCGGAAGCAGGTGTTGTTAAAGAAGTTTTAGTAAAAGTCGGCGATAAAGTTACAACCGGTTCACCAATGCTAGTATTAGAAGCGGCGGAATCTGCGCCGGCTCTGGTAGCGGAAGCGCCTGTACAAGCCGTAGCGCCTGTGGCAACAGCATCAGCGGTTGTTGAAGTGAACGTACCGGATATCGGTTCGGACGAAGTAAACGTAACCGAAATTATGGTTAAAGTTGGTGATTCGGTTGAAGTTGATCAATCAATCATTAATGTAGAAGGTGATAAAGCTTCAATGGAAGTTCCGGCACCTATCGCAGGCGTTGTAAAAGAAATTTTAATCAATGTAGGCGATAAAGTAACAACCGGCAAATTAATTATGAAATTTGAAACAGCTTCAGCAGCGCCAGCTGCAGCGGAAGCTCCGGCACAAGCTGCCGCACCGGTTGCAACAGCTTCAGCAATCAAAGAAGTAAATGTACCGGATATCGGCGGTGACGAAGTAAACGTAACCGAAATCATGGTAAACGTTGGCGATACGGTATCAGAAGAGCAATCTTTAATTACCGTTGAAGGCGACAAAGCTTCAATGGAAGTTCCGGCTCCGTTTGCAGGTGTGGTAAAAGAAATTTTAGTAAAATCGGGCGATAAAGTTTCAACCGGTTCATTAATTATGAAATTTGAAGTAGCAGGTGCGGCACCGGCAGCAGCTCCTGCTCCTGCAGCACAAGCAGCTCCGCCAGCACCAGCGGCACAACCGGCAGCGCAACCAGCTCAAAGCGGTAACGTTTCAGGTCTAAGTCAAGACGTGGTGGCAGCGGCAGGTGCTTATGCACACGCAACACCGGTAATTCGTCGTTTAGCGCGTGAATTCGGTGTGAACTTAGATAAAGTGAAAGGTTCTGGTCGTAAAGGTCGTATCGTTAAAGAAGATATCCAAGCATACGTTAAAACGGCAGTTCAAGTATTTGAAAAACAAGGCGGAACGGCAGCGGCTGCAACAGGTGCGGCGAATGGCGCAGGTTTAGGTTTATTACCATGGCCGAAAGTGGACTTCAGCAAATTCGGTGAAGTTGAAGAAGTAGAATTAAGCCGTATCAATAAGATTTCAGGTGCGAACTTACACCGTAACTGGGTAATGATTCCTCACGTTACACATTTCGACCGTACGGATATCACAGATTTAGAAGCATTCCGTAAAGAACAAAATAAACTTGCGGAAAAACAAAAATTAGATGTGAAGATCACACCGGTTGTATTCATTATGAAAGCGGTTGCGAAAGCGTTAGAAGCGTTCCCACGTTTCAACAGTTCAATCTCTGAAGATGCACAACGTTTAACCTTGAAAAAATACATCAATATCGGCGTGGCGGTAGATACTCCGAACGGCTTAGTTGTTCCTGTATTTAAAAACGTGAACAAAAAAGGTATTGTCGAGCTTTCTCGCGAGTTAATGGAAGTATCGAAGAAAGCGCGTGACGGTAAATTAACCGCATCGGATATGCAAGGCGGATGTTTCACGATTTCAAGTATCGGCGGTTTAGGTACAACACACTTCACTCCAATCGTGAATGCGCCGGAAGTTGCAATTTTAGGCGTATCTAAGTCTGAAATGGCACCGGTATGGAACGGTAAAGAATTCGAACCGCGCTTAATGCTTCCATTAGCGTTATCATTCGACCACCGTGTAATCGACGGTGCTGACGGTGCAAGATTCTTAACCTACATCAATGGTGTATTAGCGGACATCCGTCGCTTAGTTATGTAATAGGTAAGCGGTTGAATTTACAAAAAATGTTGTAAAATCGACCGCTTGTATCGTAGGGGGCGCAGTACTTGTGCCCCTACAACAAAGGAATAAATATGAGCAAAGAAATCAAAACGCAAGTCGTGGTACTTGGTGCGGGTCCTGCCGGTTATTCGGCGGCATTCCGTTGTGCCGACTTAGGCTTAGAAACCGTAATTGTCGAACGTTATTCAACTTTGGGCGGTGTGTGCTTAAACGTGGGTTGTATTCCGTCTAAAGCATTATTACACGTTGCAAAAGTTATCGAAGAAGCAAAACACGCAGAGAAAAACGGTATTACCTTCGGTGAGCCCAACATTGATTTAGATAAAGTGCGTGCGGGTAAAGAAGCGGTTGTTTCTAAATTAACCGGCGGTTTAGCGGGTATGGCTAAAGCACGTAAAGTAACAGTAGTGGAAGGTTTAGCGGCGTTTACCGATCCGAATACTTTAGTAGCTCGTGACCGTGACGGTAATCCGACAACGATTAAATTTGATAATGCAATTATTGCAGCCGGTTCTCGTCCGATTCAGCTTCCATTCATTCCACACGAAGATCCGCGTGTGTGGGATTCTACGGATGCACTTAAATTAAAAGAAGTACCGAAAAAATTACTCATTATGGGCGGTGGTATCATCGGTTTAGAAATGGGTACCGTGTATAACGCTTTAGGTTCGGAAGTTGAGGTGGTTGAGATGTTTGACCAAGTGATTCCTGCAGCAGATAAAGATGTTGTAGCTATCTACACCAAACAAATCGAGAAAAAATTCAAGTTAATGCTTGAAACTAAAGTAACTGCGGTTGAGGCGAAAGATGACGGTATCTATGTTTCAATGGAAGGTAAAGCATGTAACGATACTAAACGTTACGATGCGGTATTAGTCGCTATCGGTCGTGTACCGAACGGTAAATTAATCGATGCGGGTAAAGCGGGCGTGAATGTTGATGATCGCGGTTTCATCGCAGTGGATAAACAAATGCGTACTAACGTACCGCATATCTTCGCTATCGGTGATATCGTCGGTCAGCCGATGTTAGCACACAAAGGTGTTCACGAAGGTCACGTAGCGGCAGAAGTGATTGCCGGTCAAAAACACTATTTTGATCCTAAAGTGATTCCTTCAATCGCTTATACAGAGCCGGAAGTTGCTTGGGTAGGTAAAACAGAGAAAGAGTGTAAGCAAGAAGGCTTAAACTACGAAGTGGCTAAATTCCCTTGGGCTGCATCAGGTCGTGCGATCGCTTCCGAATGTTCGGAAGGTATGACTAAACTTATCTTCGATAAAGATACTCACCGTTTACTTGGCGGTGCAATCGTAGGTAGCAACGGCGGTGAATTATTAGGTGAAATCGGTCTTGCAATCGAAATGGGTTGCGATGCGGAAGATATCGCTTTAACTATCCATGCTCACCCTACATTACACGAATCGGTAGGTTTAGCTGCGGAAGTGTTTGAAGGTTCTATCACGGACTTACCAAACGCAAAAGCGAAAAAACGTTAATAGGTTAGTTTAACTTATTTATGCAAGCGGTTGAAATTTGTAAAAAAATAGCAAATTTCGACCGCTTTTTCTATTTTAGATGAGCAGATTGCTTGGCATAATTTATGCTTATAAAATCAACAGATTAGATCTATATTTATTAATTTTTCAGCATTGTGATCTTTTTTTCGGCATTTAAAATAAAATAACCAAATTAGCATTTGACATAGGTCTGAAAATCCGTAAAATGCACCTCGTTCCTTACGAACAAAGACTCAAAGCGGGAATAGCTCAGTTGGTAGAGCACGACCTTGCCAAGGTCGGGGTCGCGAGTTCGAGCCTCGTTTCCCGCTCCATTTTATCTCTTCCATACGGCGTGTTAGCAAAGCGGTTATGCACTGGATTGCAAATCCATGTAGCTCGGTTCGACTCCGGGACACGCCTCCATATCGAAAATTCAATTTTCTTACTTAATAATTTCTTTACTAAAGTTAATTAGTTTTTTGTTTCTGTCTAATCTTTACTTTCATACGTTCTCATAAAGACGGTAGTGAGTTTGCGAGTAAAGCAAATTGTAATATTTTATTCCGTGCTATTAGCAACAAAGTTAGAAAGTGTTTCATGTAATTGTTTGGCAAGGCTATATTGCTCGGTAACAACATTCCAGATAGCATCTTGAGAGAGTACGCTGTAATTGCCATTCGTTTCGAGTTGAATGTTATCTGCGTTATCGTAAAGTTCCAACCATAACGGACTGTGATAAAACTGGTTGAGTTGCTGAATCAGTTGATAGGATTCTTGCCATTGGCTAAGACTCTTTTCCAATTCAGGTAGGAGTTCGACTAGCTTCCCGTAATTATCTTGCATTTGTTGAATATGTTCTTGCATAACTAAGCATTTCCTTCTTATTGTGATGAGCTAATAAAAAAGCTAAGCATATTGCTTAGCTTTTTTTGACTTGTGGTTTTATTTAAAAATAACGTCTTCTTTAGGATCAAATTTACTTGCGTCGATGACTTTATTTTCTTCAAAATATTTTTTCAACATTTCGGCATCAATAAAACCGGTATTGACGTAGCTAGGATGCTTTTTCATTACGGGATAACCGTCGCCACCGGCAGTGAGGTAGTCAGGAATTGATACTTTATACGTTTTATTCGGGTCAAAGACTTTACCCGCAATTTTAATCTCGGAGATTGCTTTTGCCGCACGATCCACTTTCATAGAAATACCGGCAAATTGCGGATAAGCACCGGTATCGACTTCTTTTAATGCAATAGCGGTTAAGAAATCCAGTAACTCTTGACCTTTAAGATCTACGGTAGAAATCATATTACCGAAAGGCTGAACGGTTAATAACGTTTTATAAGTCACTTTACCTTCTTCAATCGAAGCGCGTACACCGCCCGAGTTCATAATACCGATATCCGCTTTGACACGCTCTTTTTGCGATTGAGCGATTAAGCGGCCTAAGTTTGTTTGGAAGAAACGTACGTGTTCACGTTTTCCGTCTAATAAACCTTTTACTTCACCGACTTCGACACCTAATAATTTATCGCCTTCGTCTTGATATTTTTTCAAGTGATCAAAGAGAGCTTGATCCGCTTTAATCTCCGGCTGGTAAAGCTGATATTCTTTTTTACCGTCTTCTTTTTTGATGGTTTTTTTCAAATTAATCGGAATAAGCTCGTATTTAACCAGTGTCGTTTTACCGTTTTTAAATTCGAAATCGGCGCGGCCGACATATTTACCCCATTCACCGGCTTGCATAATCCAAGTTCCGTTTTGGAAAT
Source organism: Actinobacillus lignieresii (assembly GCF_900444945.1). Taxonomy (NCBI): domain Bacteria; kingdom Pseudomonadati; phylum Pseudomonadota; class Gammaproteobacteria; order Pasteurellales; family Pasteurellaceae; genus Actinobacillus; species Actinobacillus lignieresii. The sequence continues at coordinate 606,646 of NZ_UFRM01000001.1, forward strand.
CCGGTTTGCAGCTTTCACCCGGTGTGAATTTCGCTTTAAATTGGCCTTTATCGTCAAAACACACGGTATCGTGCGTATGCCCGCCGATAATGACATCAAACGCGCCTTTATCCAGCGTTCTCGCCATTGTTACGTCACCGGGTGCATTCGTACCGTGTTTACCGTCTAAATACCAGCCCATATGAGTTAGTGCGATACGAATATCCGGCTTTTCGGTTTGATTAATTTGAGTTAATGTTTCTTTAGCGGTTTTAATCGGATCTTTAAAGACAACGTTTTCCGTTACGTCGGGATTGCCTAATTTACCGGTATCCTCGGTCGTTAGTCCGACAACGGCGACTTTTAATCCTTGTTTATCAAGCATAACATAAGGTTTTACCAATTCTTTTTGCGTTTTTTTATTAATTACGTTAGCTGAAATTAACGGGAATTTCGCCCATTTTTCTTGCATACTTAGCACTTGAAGCGGGAAATCAAATTCATGATTACCTAATACCATCGCTTCATAGCCGATAGCGTTCAGACCTTCGTAATCGGGACGAGCATTTTGCATATCCGATTCCGGTACGCCGGTATTAAGATCGCCGGCATTTAAAATAATCGTAGAACCGCCTTTGGCTCCCACTTCTTTCTTAATACCGTCGATTAAGGTTTTTTGTGCCGCTAATCCGTATTCGCCTTTTTCATTCTGCCAAAAATGACCGTGAATATCATTAGTATGTAACAGAGTGAAAGAATACGTCTTATCCGCTTGATATGCGATTGCGGAAGTTGTAAAAAATAATGATGTGCAGAGAAGCGTTTTATTAAATTTCATAATAACCTCTAGTTTTGATTGATATAAAAATAGGTGGTAAATAATCCGTTTTACACTGATTATCTATCACCTATATCTCCTTAAAAAATAAGAATAAGTAGCCAAGTTATTGCAAGCAACACCATTGCCATAAAAACCGCCGCCGAACCGATATCTTTTGCCCGACCGGATAGTTCGTGGAATTCCGAGCCGATGCGATCAACCACCGATTCCACCGCACTGTTAAGCAGTTCCGCAACAAGGACTAAAAAGACCGAGCCGACAAGTAAAATTTTTTCAATAACATCGTTACCTAAAAACAAAGCAAGCGGAATTAAAATAATTGAAAGCCATACCTCTTGGCGAAATGCCGCTTCATGAATATAGGCGGCTTTCAACCCTTTAAGCGAATAACCTGCGGCACGAACAACTCGTTGAAAATTAGCTTTATTTTCCGGTTTCATTTAAATCTCTAATAGTATTATGGTTAAAATCGACGAGTATTCTACCTGAAAGGGATTAATTGAGAAAAGTTTTTATCTGATTTTTTGTGATTAACGATTTAATATGAATACTAATTGATAAAAAAATAATAAAAATATATAGGGAACTATTCCCAAAAAGGTGATTTTCCGCTAATCTGAAAACTACATATTTTGGTGGATATACGGTTTGCCGTATATCCTTTTTTAGTCTTACAAAGTGAAACATTATGAGTAATCCATCTTTATCTTCAAAACTTCTCGGGGGCAATTTAGTTTTACGCATTGCTATCGGTTTGGTATTAGGTGCTTGCCTTGCCTTAGTCAATCCGGATTGGGCAAAGAATGTCGGCGTATTAGGTCAATTCTTTGTGAAATCTTTACGTGCAATTGCACCGATTCTTGTATTCGTTTTAGTTTTATCGGCGATTGCAAATAAAGAAGTCGGTTCGGACAGTAAATTAAAACCGATTTTAGTAATGTACGTATTAGGGACGTTTGTTGCGGCATTAACCGCAGTGGTTTTAAGTTTTATGTTCCCGACTATGTTAGAACTTGTTTCAAATCCGGATAACTTGAACCCTCCGCAAGGTATCGGTGAAATTATCAAAACCGTGGTGTTCAACCTTGTTGATAACCCGTTACAAGCATTAGCAAACGCAAACTTTATCGGTATTTTAGCTTGGGCGATCGGTTTAGGTATCGCTTTACGTCATGCGGCACCAAGTACGAAAACATTCTTAAATGATTTTGCCGAAGCGGTTTCATTTGTGGTTAAAGTGGTAATCGCTTTTGCTCCGATCGGTGTATTCGGTTTAGTTGCCGAAACGATTGCGACAAACGGCGCGGATGCGTTTGTAGGATATGCACGTTTATTAGGCGTATTACTTGGCGCGATGGTAATTGTTGCATTTGTATTAAATCCGTTAATCGTATTTTGGAAAATCCGTCGCAATCCGTATCCTTTAACATTAACTTGTTTACGTGAAAGCGGTGTAACGGCATTCTTTACTCGCAGCTCTGCGGCAAATATTCCGGTAAATATGAACCTTGCTAAACGTTTAGGCGTACGTGATGAAATCGCATCGGTTGCCATTCCGCTTGGTGCGACTATCAATATGGCGGGTGCGGCGATTACCGTAACGGTATTAACTTTAGCGGCGGCTTATACGCAAGGTATTCAACCTGATTTCGCTACCGCATTATTATTAAGTATCGTTGCTTCTGTTTGTGCTTGCGGTGCATCGGGTGTTGCGGGCGGTTCGTTATTACTTATTCCGTTAGCGTGTAGTTTATTTAATATTCCGAACGATATTGCGGCGCAAGTTATCGGTGTAGGCTTTATTATCGGGGTAATCCAAGACTCTGCGGAAACCGCATTGAACTCATCAACGGACGTGTTATTTACTGCGGCGGTAAGCCAAGCGGAAGATCAAAAAGCATAGTTAAAAGCGGTTTTTGCGATCAGGATCGAAGAACTGATTTCCGTTTGATACAAGCGGTCGGATTTTTAGCATACTTTACCTATTATTTGGGTATTTGCTATGAATCTTGACCGCTTTTCTATTCTTATTTGTCTCACTTTCTTACCTCTTCTTTGGCTGCCGTATCAATGGTTTGCTTTTGCTATTCTTCTTTTTCTAATTGTTGTGCTATACGGTTTATATACGCGTTGTTTAATGCTGCTGGTATTTGCGTTAGTAATGGGCGGAAGTTATTACTCCGTATGGCAGTTTGCAAAAAATGCCGAAAATCAGACCGCCGGTAAATACTACGAAAAAATTGAAATAACTCGTTTGGTTAAACAATCGAATTATCAAACGGCAATTGCTAAAAGGGAGAATAATGAACAGATTTATCTGCATTGGCAAAGTGACGTTCCTTTGGTTTTAGACGCAACTTATCAGGCGGAACTGCAGTTTCGTCCGATTTCTGCACGTGCGAATATAGGTAATTTTGATCGGCAACGTTGGTTCTTTGCTCAACATTTACAGGGAAGTGCGACTGTACGAGAAGCAAAGCGAATTGAGCAGGAGCAAAGCACATTACGTCAAGCATTCTTAACTAAGGTTCAACGACAGACCGAAACATTAGCCGCTCAAGGACTATTACTTGCTTTGGCATTCGGTGAACGAGCGTGGATTAATGATCATCATTGGCAAATATTTCAAAAGACTTCAACCGCACATTTAATAGCGATTTCCGGCTTACATATCGGTTTGGCGTTTTTATGCGGATTTTGGTGCGCTAAGGCGTTGCAATGGTGTTTATTATGTTGTAAGAGCTGGCAAGCGGTCGGATTTTACTACTTTTTTGCTCATATTATCGGAATCATTTTTGCGATAGGTTATAGTTATTTTGCCGGATTCTCCATACCGACCATACGTGCATTGACGGCGATTTGCTTCGTATTATTATGCCGATTCCTGCGCTATCACTATACGCCGTGGCAATATTGGTGGCGGGTTGTCACGGTATTGTTATTATTTGATCCGCTTACCGTTTTATCAGACAGTTTTTGGCTTTCTATTTTAGCCGTGATGAGTTTACTGATTTGGTATCAATATTTCCCGTTATCCGCTTTTTTAAGAAAGTTTGCCTATCGTAAATGGGGCAAAATCGTTCGATTTTGTCTCGGACTCATCCATTTACAATGCGGTATTTTGCTTATTTTTACCCCGGTACAATTTTTCTTTTTTGAGGGCATATCGCTTACGGCACTACCGGCAAATTTAGTGATCGTACCTTTATATAGTTTCGTATTAGTACCCTTGGTTTTAATCGGCTTATTAACCGATAACGGCTTTAATACTTGGCAATTAGCGAATAGATTAATCGGCTATAGTTTAGATTATTTAGAAACGATTTCTCAACAGTGGATTTGGTTGAGTCATCGACAACAGGCGCAATGGCTGATTATTGACTTAGCGATATTGTTTATTTTATATGGCATATTACATGCGCGAACCACATTATACTGGTATAAAAGATATGCTTTATTATTGTGTTGTCAATCCGTTTTCTATCTATTTCAATTAGATAAAGTACCGTTACAGTGGATCACTTTTGATGTCGGGCAAGGGTTAGCTCAGGCGTTTATTTATTATGATACAAGCGGTCAAAAAAAGGCGATTTTTTACGATACTGGGATTGGATGGGGAAAGCATGATAACGGCGGATCTATGGCTTCGATTGAAATACTACCTTATTTACGCCGCCATCAAATTGAAGTCGAAGCTATATTTTTAAGTCATGACGATAATGATCATTCTGGCGGGGCGGCGGATTTACTTAACGCTTATCCGAATGCAAGACTTATTTCAAGTAGTCTTCAACCTTATGCAAACGTTCAACCTGAGGCTTGTATTCAAGGAAAAAGATGGCGATTCGGTAGATTAGAGTTTGAAGCCGTTTATCCTAAAGAGCGTGTAGAAAGAGCGAAAAATGCCGATTCTTGCATCATTTTGGCAAAATTCGACCGCTTTCAAATATTATTAACCGGCGATACCGGCATTGAGCAAGAACGAAAAATCGCAGAACTATTAAATGGTATTGATTTTTTGCAGGTGGCTCATCACGGCAGTAAAACCAGTAGTAGTCATACGCTATTGGCAAAAAGCAAACCTCAATTAGCGGTAGTTTCCGTCGGACGTTGGAACCCGTGGAGAATGCCGCATCCAAAAGTGGTAGAAAGATTTGAACAGCATAAGATTCCGTTAGTGACTACGGCAAAGCAGGGAATGATCATCATTAATTTTTATCCGGACAAATGGCAATTAATCACTGCCAGAAATGATTTTTCGCCCTGGTATCAACGGCTATATGGGCGTAATTAATGAAAAAGCCACGTTATAAAACGTGGCAATCAATTACGGAAGGTCGTTTAAAGCGTTAGGGTTTTTAGTAATAAACATAGCATCGCCGTAACTAAAGAAACGATATTTTGCCTCTACCGCATGTTGATAAGCTTTCATTGTATTACGATAGCCGGCAAAAGCCGAAACTAACATAATCAATGTGGATTCTGGTAAATGGAAGTTTGTGACTAATGCATCAACGACACGAAAGGTTTTGCCCGGGTAGAGGAAAATACTGGTGTCGGAGAAAAACGGTGCGATTAATTTTCCTTCTTTTTCTGCCGCTTGCGCCGCACTTTCAATCGAACGAACCGAGGTCGTGCCGACGGCAATTACACGTTTACCTGCGGCTTTAGTCGCTAAAATTTGATCGACGACTGCTTGGTTTACTTCCGCATATTCCGCGTGCATTTTATGATCCAGAATATTATCTACGCGTACCGGTTGGAACGTACCTGCGCCGACATGCAATGTAACGAAAGCAATATTAACGCCTTTAGCTTTCAGCTTTTCCAATGTCGGATTATCAAAGTGTAAACCGGCGGTGGGAGCCGCAACCGCACCCAAAACTTTACTGTAAACGGTTTGATAGCGTTCTTGATCGGCATCTTCGTCCGGACGGTCGATATAAGGCGGTAACGGCATATGACCGGCTTGTTGGAGCAGATCAAACAAGGGTTGTTCCTCATTAAAATGTAATTTGAACAAGGCGTCATGACGAGCAGTCATGATCGCTTTAAAACCGTTACCTTCGCCTAATTTATCTTCGCCAAGTACCAGTTCCGCACCTTCTTTCGGTGCTTTTGAGGCTCGAACATGTGCTAAACAACGGTGTTCGTCTAACACTCGTTCCACTAATACTTCTAATTTACCACCGCTGGCTTTTCTGCCGTATAAACGGGCAGGGATCACGCGAGTATTATTAAAAATTAATAAATCGCCTTCATTAATCTGGTCAAGTAAATCGAAAAATTGTTTATCTTCAAAGTGACCCGTTTCACCGTTTAAATGTAACAGGCGGCTTGCCGTTCGTTCCTCTGTAGGGTAGCGGGCAATCAGTTCATCAGGCAAATCAAAATGAAAATCAGAAACTAACACGGAATATAATCCTCTAAAAATCAACTGCCCCAAAACGGGGCAGTAGGTTAATGTAACAATGCTACTATATCATTAATTGCTTTACTGAGCTTATTACGGTCATGTCGATAGGCGACTTCGTCGTCAGAAAGCATTTTTTGCAATAAGGTAATATGGTTAGGCAATCTATCGTTATTATTCGGTGTAGTGATGACCCCGTTTAAACGTTCTTGCCCGATTTGTTTTTCGATCCATTTTACACGATCCGATAAAGAAAGTGAGCCGGCCGGCCCGGATTCTTGCACAATATTATCAATAAAAATAATGTTCGCCGGACTGGATTGAATGGCTTTTGCTATCTCATCAATTAATAACGGCGGCATAATACTGGTTAGAAAACTGCCCGGGCCTAAGATAATTAATTCTGCTTGATTGATAGACTCGATCGCTTCCGGCGTAGCGGGTACTTGAGGAGTAAGCAGTAAATTACGGGGAACTTCCGTTAAAGCATCCACCGATACTTCTCCGACAATAGTTTTGCCGGAGATAAGCTGAGCGGCTAAATGTACGGGCAATTCCGACATCGGAATCAGACCGGCACGCACATGAAGCAACTCCCTGACGAGATTGATTCCTTCAAGCGGTCTAATATTCATATTTTCTAATGCTTTTAGAATCAAGTTGCCTAAATTATGACCGGCAAGCTCTCCGTTACCGCCAAAACGATACTCGAACAGGGCGGAGGCAACGGTCGGTTTAATAATAATTTGATTTAAACAATTTCGTAGATCTCCCCAAGCAATACCGCCGTGTTGGGAACGAATGCGCCCTGTCGAGCCGCCGTTATCGGTCGTAGTAACAATCCCGGTTAAACGTTCGCCTAAAAAAGTCAAAGAAGATAAAATTCTTCCTAATCCGTGTCCGCCGCCAAGTGCGACAATATGTTTAATCTCGGTAAGATTCGGATGACGGCGAGATAATTGATTTTGTTCAGACATAGAAATCCTTATTATGACTACGACGAATAACGGTAATAGACTTTTTAGTGGGTTAAGCCTCTTCTTCATTGGAAGGTAAAGCGTTTATAACGGCTTTGACCAATGTTGCCAACGGAATTGCAAAAAATACGCCCCAAAATCCCCACAAACCACCGAAAATCAGCACGGCGACAATAATTGTTAAAGGATGTAGATTCACCGCTTCCGAAAATAAAAACGGTACGACTAAGTTCCCGTCTAACAATTGGCTAATCACGAAAGCTAACAATAAATAATAAAAGTCGGTGGACAAGCCGAATTGAAATAACGCAACCAGTGCGACCGGTATCGTTACCAATACCGCTCCGATATAAGGTATAAGTACGGATAAACCTACCGCGACGGAAAGTAATAACGGATAACGTAAATCGAAAAATAAAAATATTGCATAGGTAACGATACCGACAATTAAAATTTCAAGGACTTTTCCTCGAATATAATTGGCAATTTGTTGCTGCATTTCAAACCAAACATTTGCAGCCAAGCGGCGGTTTTTCGGTAGAAATTTGATAAAACCGCGTACGAATAAAGGTTTGTCTTTAAGTAGAAAGAAAACCATTAAAGGCACAAGAAAAGCATAAATGCCTAATCCGACCAAGCTGATAATGGAATTGACCGATAAGGCTAATAAAGATTCGCCGAACCCTAAAATTTTTTCCTTCAGCGTATTCATCAACGAATCGAGCATGGCATAATCAATTAATTCGGGATAATGTTCCGGTAAGGCTTCCAACCACGCATTTAATAAGTTCAGCATCGAGGGTAAATCACGAATAAACGTTACCGCCTGATTCCATAAAGTCGGTAACATTACGACAAAAAGAAAAGTCGATAAGGAAATAAAACTACCCAGAACTAAAATCAGACTGAGTAAGCGAGGGAATTTAAGTTTTTGAGTCAGTAATTTGATCGGCCATTCTAATAAATAAGCGAAAACGATAGCAATGAGCAAAGGCATAATCAAATCACTAAAGAAATAGATAATGCTAAATCCAATCAAAAGGATTCCTAACAGCGCAACTGTTTGAGGATCATTAAATTTTTGCTTATACCAAGATTGGAACATCTCGAACATTGTTTTTCCTTCATTATATTGCTGAAAAATCCTTCTATGCCAAAGAAGGATTTTTTACTTATTTTTGGCTACAAACTGCAACAAAGCCTAGTTTATGTTCAGGATTATTAAAGGTTTGGAACATTTTTTTGAATGTTTCACGGTTTTCGGGTTTTAGCGCATTACCGACGATTTTCATTGCACCTAAAACGCCTTCGTCGTAGATCAGACCTTTCGGCGAAAGCAGCGTCATCTCTCCTGAAAATACATCGACATTACGGAAACCGCATTGATGGAAAGTGTTTTTCCACCCTTCTTTAGTAAGCGGCGTTACACTAACGTTAATCGCTTCACGTAAAGCGACTAAAACTTGTTCCGCATCGTCATTTTGTAACATCACATCGTGAGTGAGTAAAAAACCGCCCGGTTTTAAGACTCTGAAATATTCACGAATCGCTTTCTCTTTAGCTTCAAGAGGAAGCATAGTCAGCATCGCTTCATTGATGACAATATCAAAACTGTTGTCTTCAAAAGGTAATTTGGTCGCATTTGCACGTTGAACTTGAATAAAGTCTTCCAAGTTATTTTCTTTTATATTACTGCGCGCTTTATCTAAGGCTTCTTCGTCCAGATCAATCCCTGTAATATGGCAACCGTACTGTTTAGCAATTTGTATTGCAGTGGTACACATATTGCATGCCACTTCCAAGACTTTTTTATTAGGATTAAAATCAGCGTTGGCAATTAACCAATCGGTTGCCAGCTTACCGCCTGGACGTAATCGCGTTTTTCCTAAACGAGATAAGAAATTATGTCCTATTTCATCTTTCTTCATAGAAACTCCGGAATTTGTAAAATTGTCCTAAAATGTGACCGCTTCACACGGATATTGCGAATGATTATACAGAAAATTTCAGTTTTCTTATATACAAAGAGCGTAAATTTCGGCATTATGCATACTATGATTCACATATTTTGTACAGTTAAAATAGAGGAACTAAAATGAAACAAGCACAAAATACGGTTTATGAGCACCAAAGAGGCGAGATCCGAGAAAGTGCGATAAAAGCACTTGTAACGGATAAATTGTTTCGTACTCGGATTGAGAAAAATCGAAAAGGCAAAGGGAGTTATCAACGAAACGCAAAACATCGCAAAGTAGGTTATGAGAGAGGTGAAAGCCCATTTAAAAATGTTCTGATGAGCAATTTTAAATGGGCTTTTTTATTAGTATTCAGTAATTATTTTACATAAAAAAATCCCTTGTCGAAAGACAAGGGATTGGAATTTGATGGTGCGACTAGCTGGACTCGAACCAGTGACCCCCACCATGTCAAGGTGGTGCTCTAACCAACTGAGCTATAGTCGCATAGATGGAAAGAATTCTAATCGAAAATTCGGAGGATGGCAAGACCCCGTATTTCGTTTGATTTTATTTTAAGCGTTCTTGGGTGAAAATCTGTTTATCTTCCCATCGGATCATGGTGAGATGGTTACCCCAAGCACAGCCGGTGTCTAAGGCGTAGATATTCGGTTTATCCGCTTTACCCATTAAACTTGCCCAATGACCGAAAATAATGTCTTGTTGATGAAATAACGCATTATCTAATTCAAACCAAGGTTTTAGTTCGTTTGGTGCATCTTCAACTGGTAATTTACAAGCAAAATCTAACCGCTTGTCGGCATAGCAAAAACGCATACGGGTAAATACGTTGATAATATATCGCCAACGTTCGATACCTTGCCATTCGGCAGACCAGTGATCCGGTGTGTTTTCGTACATTTGGGCAATGTAGTCGGCATAATGGTCACTTTGTAAAACGGCTTCCGCTTCTCTGGCACAAGCGATAGTTTCCGTTAAGTTCCATTCGGGGCCGATACCGGCATGAGCCAGTAAGAAGCCATACTTCGGATGTTGAATAAGAAGCGGTTGATTTCTCAGCCAATTTTGCAAATCAGCGCGATCTTCAGCAGCGAAAATCGCATCCACTTGATCATTAGGTTTCACTTTTTTGATACCGAGTAAAGTGGCGAGCAAGTGCAGATCGTGATTACCTAAAATGGTTTTTGCATTATTCTTCGGATCTTTCACAAAGCGCACACATTCTAATGATTTTGCGCCTCGAGCAACTAAATCGCCGGTCAGCCACAATTCATCTTGTGCCGGATTGTAATTAACTTGTTTGAGCAGCAGTTGTAACTCATCAAAACAGCCGTGTAAATCGCCAACAATATAAGTCGCCATCATATCCTCTCAAGTTATAAAAAATTACATAAACCATTTTACCGCTAACTGAAAAATCAGCGGCGCAATAAATGAAGAAAGCAAACCGCAGATCACTAAAGCTAACGAACTATAACTCGCTGATTTTGCATTGATTTCCATACAACGAGCGGTACCGAGCGCATGCGAGGCGATACCTAAACTCATGCCGATTGCTTGCGGGTTAGTAATACGAGCCAATTTCAGAATCGGTACGCCTAATATTGAACCGAATAAACCCGCGACCATGACGCCGACGGCACTTAAAGCAAACTCGCCGCCGATTTCGCCGGCAATCACTAACGCAAGCGGCATAGTTACCGATTTAGGCATCAGTGCGGCAACAATATCTTTTGTACCGCCGAATAATAGTGCCAATAACATTCCGCTGCATATCGAAACAATAGTGCCGAGCAGTAAAATAAAACCGATCGCTTTCCAACGGCGGCGGATTTGTGGAAATTGTTCGTAAAGCGGGATCGCAAGCGCAACAATCGCTAAGCCTAAGAAATGGCTGAGCGGAGAAGTACCCTGCTGATAGTCTTTATACGGAATTTGAAAAATGACTAAGATCGCTAATAACAACGATAAAGTTAATAAAAAAGGATTGAGTAATGAAATCGCTAATTTTTTACTGAGTTTCACACTCAGAAAAAATGCAACAATAGTCAGCACGGAATAAAGATAAATCATTGTTCCTCTCCCGAATGTCTAAATAAACGCTGGGCCGCCCAACCGACTACAACAATGGTAATTATTGTGCTAAGGATATTGGAAATAATTAGCGAGGAAAAATAACGAACTAAAATCTCGCCGTATTCAATCATACCCACACAAATCGGTAGAAAAACGAGTGGCATATAACGGTTTAGAAAACGTCCGGTCGGTAACACCCATTCCAATTTGATTAAGCCTGCAATCAGCGTAACAAATAAGACAAGTAAACCCCAAATACTGTCGGGGATACCGATGGGAATGAGCGTATTTAACCCTTTACCGAGATAAAGCATTGCCCATAAAATCGCTAAGGAAAGAGCAAAGCCGATAATGTTCTTTTGCATAAAGCCTCATGTGATAAGCGGTCAAATTTATAGGAAATTTTGCAAAAAATTCTCGAAATTTGACCGCTTGCCGATTAGATAATGTTCCCCACAATCGAACGTGTTTCTAAACGTACTTCGGTGAGTTTTACTTTAACTGCCTGTCCGATTTGGTAAGCTTTTTCGCCTTTAATATACAGTGCGATTTCTTCCGGACGGAATTCCATTTCTTCTTTTTCATCGTGAAGGGTGGAGAACGGCACGAAAATTTGTGCGCCGTTTTCGATCACTTTCGCTCGTACACCGCCACGAGAAACATCGGCAATTTCACAGTCAAATTCGAGCGCTTGTTCCACCATCGGGAACAGGTAGCGAGCATAGAGCCAATCGGCGATATCACGTTCCACCAAACGGTTTTGACGGCGAGCTTCTTGTAAACGAACTAAGATGCTTTCTTCCACCGTTTTCGCCTGCTTGCCGAGTAATACTTGCTTGATTAAGCGATGGTTCACCATATCGCCGTATTTACGGATTGGTGAGGTCCAAGTCGCATAATGGCTGATCCCCAAACCGAGATGTGGTGCAACTTCCGATTTAAACTCTGCAAAGGTGAGATAACGGCGTAAGCGAAGTTCTAAGAATTTCTCTGGAAACTCGTCAATCGAACGACGCATTTCGCAATAGCCTTCAAGCGTTGCCAGTTTTTCCGGCGCATAGAATGCGGTAAGTGCATCACGGTTTTCGTCAGTAGCTAACGTATCCAATAAAAATTTTTGTGCTAATTCTAAATTTTTCGGATCAAAGCCGGCGTGGGTATTAAATACGCCGGTTTTGGCATTGTCCGCTAAGAATTTCGCACAGCAAATATTGGCAATGATCATCGACTCTTCGATCATTTGATTTGCGATACGGCGGTATTCCACGTGGATATCGCGCACCGAACCGTCTTCATTCAATTCAAATGAGTAATCGCCGGATTCTTTAAATAATAGTGCATTGTTACGGCGCCATTCAATGCGAGCAAGGGTAAATTGGTATAACCAATCGATTTGCTGTTTGGTTTCCGCACTTTCCGGCTGCCACGCATTTTCAACTTGTTCGAGATAATCCGATACGTTGTCATAAGCTAATTTCGCTTTACTTTCCACCCACGCTGAAACGAAGCGAGTATCGCCAGTAATATTACCGGCTAAATCCGTTTCGATATAACCGACTAACGCCGGGCGTCTTTCATTCGGCACGAGCGAGCAGAGATCATCCGACAGCTCACGAGGCAACATCGGAATATTGAAGCCCGGTAAATAGTTGGTAAAACAACGTTGGCAAGCGGCTTTTTCAAGATTTGAGTTTTCCGGAATATAGGCGGTCGGATCGGCAATCGCCACCACTAAACGCCAACCGGTTTGTACTTCGCCTTGTTTGATTGGCTCAATGTATAACGCATCGTCCATATCTTGCGTGCTAGGGCTGTCGATAGTGGTAAAGTAGAGAGAAGTCAGATCTTCACGATCTAATTCATCGTGTAATTCATAGCTTTTCTCATTCGCTACCGGCTCACGAGGTTGCTCGTGACGTGCTAAAGTCACCCACCACGGTGCGAAATTATCGTCTGCTTTACAGATAAATTGAGTAATTTGAGCAAATAAGAAACGATCGTCACGTAATGGGTGAGTTTTAAGCTGTGCCACAACCCAGTCACCACTTTCCAATGTTTCAGTGACTTTTTTATGCGTATTTGCCGGAATGATATTTTTAATGCTTGGGTGATCGACAATCAGTTGTAATTTATTGTCTTTGTTAAAACGCACCTGTGCAATAAAGCGATCAAGCATCGGTTCAAGTAAACTGTCGATTTCTACCTGTTCTTTATCGCCTTCACGCTTTACTACCGCTTTTACTTTATCGCCGTGCATTACTTTTTTCATTTCCATCGGCGGAATGAAATAACTTTTTTTGTCACATTCTAAAAAACCGAACGCTTTATCAGAAGCTTTAACCGTGCCTTCCACATATTCTTTATTTGCCTCAATTTGTTGCTTTAATTGGGCAAGTAACGGATTGTTTTGAAACATAAATTCTCTCTATAAAAATAAAAAAGGTGCAGTATCGTTGCACCATGAAATTTGATAGGGATTATAACGGAAAGCGGTTAGATTTGCTGAATTTTTTGTAAAAAAATCAACTAAATCCAACCGCTTGTCATTTTTTACAATGTCTTCGCTACGTAGTCTTCCAAAACTTGATTCATTCGGCTTTGCCAGCCTTTGCCAGTGGACTTAAAAGCATCAATCACGGATTGCGAGTAGCGAATTGTCACACTCACTTTCTTTTTTTGTGTAACTGGACGGCCACGTTTTCGCTCACGGCTTTCAATCACTAATGCCTGTAATGCAGGAGGCATTTGTTCGAAAGTGAGAGCGTTTTTGAAATCTTCATCTGTCCATTCCGGATTTTCGTCATCAATATAATCTTCGGTATATTTCATATTTTTTAACCTCTCTTGGATTGGCTTTGCGCAAGCTAATAATGCGGTAATTTTCGTTTCTTAAACAAAAAACGATCACAAAAAGTCGATTTTGGATAAATCCGATTGCTTTAAAACGAGGTTCCGAGTATTCAAAGCGAATATCTTGTTCAATGAAAGCGGTATCAAATTCAAAATTTTTTGCAACTGAAAACGGTAAACCTCTTTCATTTTCGTTTCGTCGGCTTTTTTGTTCATCGTATTCTAGCTTCATGATTTGCCTCTACATTATCACGTCAAAATCAGATGTTCAAATGATTTTTTGTAACTACATTAATTTATTAAATAGCATAACAAAATACAAAAGAGAGGAACGGGCTAAAATACTGATTTTTCGATCAAGATCGCAGAAAACAAAAACGGACGCTAAATAGCGTCCGTTTTACATACTTATATATTCAAGCCGAATTATTCTTCGCCTAACTCGCCCATTGCGGTAATGCTGAAACCTGCATCAACGTGTAACACTTCACCGGTTACACCTGAAGCTAAGTCCGAACATAAGAATGCCGCCGAGTTACCTACATCGTCAATGGTAACGGTACGACGTAATGCTGCGGTTTTCTCGAATGCAGAAAGCATTTTTTTGAAGTTTTTGATGCCTGATGCCGCAAGTGTACGGATTGGACCTGCAGAGATTGCATTTACACGGATACCGTCTTTACCTAAATCCGCCGCCATTACACGCGTCGCCGCTTCTAATGACGCTTTTGCTAAACACATTACGTTGTAGTTAGGAATCGCACGTTCCGCGCCTAAGTAACTTAAAGTTAAAAGTGACGCATTTTCGTTTAAGTAAGGACGAGCCGCTTGAGCCATTGCAACGAAGCTGTATGCACTGATGTCGTGTGCGATACGGTAGCCTTCGCGTGTTGCCGCGTTTACATAATCACCGTCTAATTGGTCACCCGGTGCAAATGCGATGGCGTGTACGAAACCGTCGAATTTTTCCCATTTTTTGCTTAATTCTGCAAAGCAGTTTTGGATTGATTCGTCTGTCGCTACATCTAATGGTAATACGATGTCCGAACCGAATTCTTTAGCAAACTCTTCAACACGCGGTTGTAATTTATCGTTTAAATAAGTGAATGCGAGTTCTGCGCCTTGCGCTTTCATTGCTTTTGCAATGCCGTATGCGATAGAACGGTTGCTTGCAAGACCCGTTACTAAAATGCGTTTACCTGTTAAAAAGCTCATGCTGGATTCCTTTTGAACATTATTAAAGCGTATTTCACGCTTACTTCTAAAATAAAGGGCGTATGCGATACGCCCCTACGAATTTTGCGAATTATACCGAAAAAACGACCGCTTGCGCAAATTTCCTAAGGTTTCAGGGTAAGCAAGCGGTCTGATCCGAGCAGTTTTTTGCAAAGTTTTTCGCAAATTTGACCGCTTATTTATTTAACTGCAATCATCGAGCCGAAATTAAAACATTGGAACCACAGTTCGATTTGGGAAAAACCGGCTTGTTTTAAGCGATCTTTATGGGTTTCAATGCTATCGGTCAGCATCACGTTTTCGAGAGCGGTACGTTTTTGGCTGACTTCAAGTTCACTGTAACCGTTGGCTCGTTTAAAAGTATGGTGTAAGTCGATAAGTAACTCATTCATTGCCTGATTGGTAAAAGTGAATTTTTCGGACAATACTAAAATACCGTTCGGATTTAAGCCATGATAAATTTTCGTCAGCAATTCAAGACGATCCGCACGCGGTAAGAATTGCAATGTAAAGTTTAATACTACCATTGAAGCGTTTTTGATCTCGATATGGCGAATATCGTCACAAAGGATCTCGACCGGTACGTCAGAGTGATAAGCGTTGATATGCGAGCGGCAGCGTTCCACCATCGGTTGTGAATTATCTACGCCGATAATTTTTACTTGATTGGTTTGCAGATTACGGCGAATCGATAAAATCCCCGCACCGCGCGAACAGCCCAAATCGTAAACTTGTGATCCTTCGGTTACGAAACGTTGCGCCAACATACCGATTGCGGTAATGATATTCGAGTAGCCCGGCACGGAGCGTTGGATCATATCGGGAAACACTTCGGCAACCGATTCGTCAAAGGTAAAGTCACCGAGTTTCTCAATCGGTGCGGAAAAAATCGTATCTTTATTCATAATGTTATTATTCCTTGTCTAAAAATTTTTGAATGGCGCGAGCGACCGTTTCCGGTTTTTCCGCGTGTACCCAGTGTTGCGCATTCGCGACGACAAACGATTTCGCCTGTGGAAATTGCTTCAGAATCGTTTCCGTGTCTTTCGCTTGAATATAGTCGGATGCACCGCCTTTAATAAATAAAGTCGGTTTATCAAAAAAGACCTCGTTCCAGCCCATCAGATTTTCATAGTTTGCTTTGATCGCTGTTAAATTGAAACGGAAATAATCCGGTTTTTGCGGATCGAATGCTTTTAACATAAATTGTTGTTCGCCTTCGTCTTTCACATATTGCGCTAGCACGGTTTTCGCTTGTTGGCGCGTTGCCGGTCGAGCGGCTTTAACGGCGAATAAGCCGGCAAAATTATCGTTATGTCGATGGGTCGGGGTGGCGGTCGGCGCAATATCAATTACGACCAATTTTTCGATGAGATCGGGAGCGATATTTGCTAACGTCATTGCGGTTTTGCCGCCCATTGAATGACCGATCACAATATTGTTTTCCAAACCTAAATGCTGTAACAATACTTGTAGGTCTTGTGCTATTAATGGGTAATTCATTTCATCGGAATGAAAAGATTGCCCGTGATTGCGTAGATCCACGCGTAAGATATTAAATTGCTCACTAAATTGGCGGGCAATAATGCCCAAATTATTCATATCGCCGAATAATCCGTGTAGGAAAACCATGGTTTGTGCATCGGTTTTTTCGGTTGCCGGTTGGAATTGATAATTAAGATAAGTATTTTCTGTCATAAGTTGTTATTTTTTATTCAAATGTTTGGTTAAGATCCTGTAAAAAGATCTTGAATCTGTATTATAATGCCTAGAATTTTTTTCTAATCAAGTAAATCAAAACAAAAATATCAAGAGGTTAAGATGAAAACGATCGAAGTCGATGATGAATTATATCATTACATTGCCAGCAGAACCCAAGCAATTGGTGAAAGTGCGTCGGATATTTTACGTCGTTTGTTGCGTTTACCTTCATCGCCACAGCCTTTTGTATTGGTTCAGCAAAATACGATTGATGAACTGAAAGAACTGGCAAAGCCGAAAGCAAAAGCTAAAAAAGAAGATCTGATTGAAAAAGCGGTACAAAAAGTTGAAAAAGTATTGAAATCCGATGCCTTTATAAACGAAAGCAAAAATGTCGCACGTTTTTTAATGTTGCTTTCTGCATTGCACCATGCAAATGCACAAGGTTTTGAACAGGCGACGGAAGTGGTGACCGGCACGGAGCGCACCTATTTTTCTAAAAGTGAGGAAGCTTTATTAAGTCACGGTAGTAGCGTAAAAGCGAAACAAATTCCGGATTCGCCGTTTTGGGTAGTCACCAATAATAATACCGCTCGTAAGGGCTTGATTCTTACCGGCGTAATGGAATCAATGGAACTTCCTCAACATATCATTGAACGTGTTCGCACGATTTTTGCTTAATTAATTTCTATCTGCTTATGGTAAATTTTTCCCTTTTTCCGACCGCCTATTGGGCGCAACATTTTGCACAACAACCGGCTATTATCTGGGAAAAAGGGAATAGTTTATTATTTCCTGAACTTCCCGCTCGGCTAAACTGGCAACAGTTACAGTTACTCATTGCACAACTTGTCACTTTCCTGCAACAACAAGGCGTACGGCAAAACGCATTAGTCGCTTATTCGGGGTCGCACCGTTTAGTCGGATTATTATGTTATTTAGTCGCTATCGCAGTAGGCGCGCGCATTTTAATGCTTAATCCGTCATTAACGGAGTCGCAGCGACAAACCGTTTTGGCGGAATACGGTATCAAGATACTTATTACCGATCATCATTTTGCAAATTTTTCATTAAAAACGACCGCTTCGGTTTTACCTCAAATCGCTTTTTCGGCACCGGCGACGCTCACGCTTACTTCGGGATCATCGGGTTTACCTAAAGCGATAGTGCATAGTATGCAAAATCATTTGGATAATGCCGAGGGCGTGTGTGAATTAATGCGATTTACTAAGCATGATTCTTGGTTGTTAAGCCTACCTCTCTTTCATGTTTCGGGGCAGGGAATCGTCTGGCGTTGGTTGGCTCAAGGTGCTACGTTAGTGGTTAATGAGCAAAAAGATCATTTCTTTACTTGTTTGGATAAAGTATCGCACGCCTCACTGGTACCGACGCAGCTACGACGTTATTTACAACAAAGAACGCAAGATCAGGGAAAAATCAGTAAGCGATTTTTACTTGGCGGAAGTGCGATTCCTGCAGAGTTAGTGGCAGAAGCTCAACAGCAGGGTATTGTAAGCTATTGCGGTTATGGTATGACGGAAATGGCATCAACCATTTGTGCGGTGGAAAACGAATTGGATAATGTCGGCTATCCCCTTAAAGGGCGAGAAGTTAAACTGGTTGAAAATGAAATTTGGGTCAAAGGTAGCGGTTTAGCCTTAGGCGCATTGCAAAAAAACGGTGAAATTCGACCGCTTGTGAACCAAGAAGGTTGGTTGCAAACTAAAGACCGAGGCGAGTGGAATGCCGCCGGTAAATTAGTGGTTAAAGGTCGCTTGGATAATATGTTTATTTCCGGCGGCGAAAATATTCAGCCGGAAGACGTCGAAAAAGTGATCTATCAATCCGGTTTGGTCAGTCAGGTATTCGTCTTACCGGTAGAAGATGCGGAATTCGGACAAAGACCGGTTGCGGTTTTACAATTTATTCAGCCCGATTTTGCAAAAAACCGTGAAAATTTAATCGCTTGGCTTAGCGATAAGCTGGAAAAATTTAAACAACCGATCGCCTATTATCCGCTTGAACTTATGCAATCTCAGCCGCAAGGCGGTATAAAAATCTCTCGTGCAAACTTACAATCCGTATTACATCAATTACTAGGAAATCATAATGATAAAGCGTCTGTTTAACCCGTTCTTACTCGGCTTAATGTTCGTATTAAGCGGTAATCATCTTTGGGCGGCAGAACTGCCGACCGAAAAAGATCTGAAAGCACAAATCGATGCCGCTAAAAAAGGCGAACAAAATGAAGGTAATAAGGCGCTTATTCAGCATCTTGAGGACACGCAAACTCTATTAACTCAAATTACCAAACAGAAAGCGGATAATGAAGCGTTAGATAAAGAAATCGAACAAGCGCAAGCCTCGTTAAAAGCGAGTCAGGCGAATGTAAACAAACTAAAAAATACGAACCTGCCGACATTGGAAACGTTGGCTAAGCGTTCGATGGCGGAATTACAAAAAGAGTTGGCGGACGTTCAAGTTGCCGGTGAATCCGTTCAGCAAGAACTAACGACAATCAATGCGAAGTTAGTGACACAAAACTCCGCACCGGATAAAGCGCAAACGACATTGACGAGCAATGCGACACGTAAACAAGAAATTGCGACATTGCTGGGTAACGTCAATATTTCAGGTGCGGAAAAAATCAAGCTGGAAACAGAACTTGTACTGTTGGATCTACAAAATAGCTATAGCCAATCGCTATTACGCGGTAGTGACAACCTTACTGCGCTTTATAACAGCCAATTGGATGAGAAAAAATTAGCGCAGCAAAATTTACAATCCGAATTAAGCAATCTGCAGAATGCGATTAATACCAAATTGGTCGAAGAGTCTAAAAATAAAGTTGAACAAGCGGCGGAATCTCAACAGAAAAATGCAAACTCGGACACAAATCCGTTAATTGTAAAAGAATTGAATTTTAATACGCGTATCAGTGAAGAGTTATTAAAACAGACAACGCAATTAACACAACTCTCGCAAGATAATTTACGAATTAAAAGCGTGCTGGATAATCTTCAGCAAACGCAGCGTAATATCGAAGAACAGATTAGTGCCTTACAAGGTACGCTGGTGCTATCTCGTATTATTAATAAACAGAAACAATCTTTGCCGCAAGATCAAATGATCAAAGGGTTATCGAAACAAATTGCCGATTTACGCGTACGAGTATTTGATATTACCGAATTTAAAGATAGCGTATCCGAACCGGCGATATATATCGCTAAATTAGAGAAAGACGAAAAAAGCACATTTACGGACAAAGAAAAAGAACAGTTAAAAAGTATTCTGACCGAGCGGGCCAAAATTTTAGCCGAACTGATTAAGTCATTGAATAATCAGTTGAATTTGTCTATCAATATCGAATTAAATCAGCAACAAGTACAAACAATCAGTGATTCCCTGCAGAAAAAACTGGAACAACAAAGTTTCTGGGTAAAAAGTAATAGCCCGATTGATTTGGACTGGTTTGAAAATTTTCTACCGTTAGCGAGTTTTCAATTAAAAGACTTAGCCAAAAAGTTTGATTTTTCCAATTGGAAAGACAATCTTGTGCCGGCGGCTGTTCTGGAGCTGTTACTTGCATTAGGCGTATTACTGATTTCTCGCCAAAAAGAGCGAATTAAGCAACGTCTGACTAAAATCAATAACAGTATGCGTACCGTAGCCACGGACAGTCAATGGAATACGCCGGCGGCGATTTTTTGGACGGTGATACTTTGTTTGCCGAGTACCTTCATTTTCTTGATGGTATTTATTTTAGTGACCTATATTTGTTTCCAAGACCTGACGGAGGTTTGGCCTTGGGGCTTAAAAATGTCCGGTTATTGGCTGTATTTCGCCTTTATGGTGGCGATGTTGCGCCCGAACGGTATCGGATTCCGTCACTTTAATATGCCGCAAAAAAGTAATGCGGTTTTCCGAGATATTCTGAAACGCTCGGTATGGGTTATCGGCTTAATGTTAAATACGGCGGTATTCAGTCACATAACGGAAATGGGGATTGCCTACGATGTTATCGGGCAAGTATTTACCGTCATCGTACTGATCAGTATTATTTTTATTGTTGCGCCCGGATTCAGACAAGCGATTGCTATTTACCAAAATGTAGCGAAAGATGAGGAAAGTCCGCGTAACGTATTGCTGAATATTGCACGGGCGGTATTGTTTTTAGCTCCGATTACTTTGGTTATTTTAATCGTTTTAGGTTATTACTATACGTCGTTGGTCATCATTGAACATTTGGTTTCAACCTATTTTGCGGTGATTACTTGGATTATTTTACGTAATGTGTTCTATCGTACCTTCAATGTGGCGTCGCGTCGTTTGGCGTTTCGCCGTTTGCAAGAAAAACGAGAACAGGCGTTAGCTAAAGTAACGAATACGGAGCAACAGATCGTTCAATCGGAAGATGATATTCCGTTCGACTTACGGGAAGATACGCTTGCCGTTAGTGAAATTAAAAACCAAATGTTGAAATTGACCGATATGATCCTTTGGGCGGCGTTATTTGCGCTACTGTATTGGGTATGGTCCGATTTAATTACCGTGGCTTATTATTTGAACGGCGTAACGCTCTGGCAGCAAGCGACCGAAACCGCACAAGGCGTGGTAATGGAATCCATTACTTTATTGAACTTATTGGTCGCATTCGGGATTTTATTCGTAACTTATGTGCTAATTCGTAACCTAAGCGGTTTATTGGAGGCCTTAGTCTTCTCTAATCTTAAACTGTCACAAGGTACGCCTTATACGGTCACGACATTATTAACCTATTTGTTAGTGGTATTAGGAGCAACCTTTGCTTTTGCTACTTTAGGAATGTCATGGTCTAAATTGCAATGGTTGTTTACCGCATTATCGGTCGGTTTAGGTTTCGGTATGCAGGAAATCTTTGCAAACTTTGTATCGGGTATCATTATTTTATTTGAACGTCCGGTACGTATCGGCGATATGATTACTATCGGCACGTTTAACGGTACGGTTTCAAAAATTCGTATTCGCGCCACGACACTGATTGATAACGATAGTAAAGAGGTCATTGTACCGAATAAGGCGTTTATTACCGAACGTATAGTAAACTGGGCATTGACCTCTTCCATGACACGTTTAGTGATTAGCGTCGGCGTGGCTTACGGTTCGGATCTCGAATTGGTGAAACGTTTGCTGCTACAAGCGGCGGAAGAGAACCCGAGCGTATTGAAAGATCCGCCGCCGGTCGTATATTTCTTAACGTTCGGAGCGAGTACCTTAGATCATGAGTTACGTGTTCATGTAGGACAAATCTCAGATAGAATGCGTACGATGGATGAGTTGAATCGACGAATCAATCAATTATTCGCCGAGCATAATATTGAAATTTCCTTTAACCAGTTGGATGTCTTTATCAAAAATCAAGCGACTAACGAAGAGGTTAAATGGGCGACGGAAAAATTTAACGATAAAAATTAAGGAACAGGGCTTTATCCATGATGTTTAACAAAGCGTGGTGGTTAATATTATTTTTTATTTTTTGCTCCGCTTCAATTCGGGCGGAAACCGCTCAAGAGCAGGTTGTCGAAGAAAGCGTCAGAAATCAAATCAGTGCGTTTAAGTCGGGTACGCTTGAAACTGAAACGGCTGCTAATGTCGATTCGCAAACGTTAAATACGACTCTGCAATTTATTGAGCGAACTAAAAAGCAAAAAAGCGATATCGACGCTTTAGAAAAACAGTTGCAAAAATTACCGCAAGAACTGTTGGAAATCGAAGCGCGCATTAAAGATTATAAGGATGCGACGGATTCGTTAAAAAATAGCGCATTTGATGCGCTCTCGCTTGATGAATTAAGCCGAAAACAAGCGGAAATACAATCACAGCTCCAAACGGTGCAAGTTACGTTGGGGGAGTTGGACGGTCGCGTCTCGAATAATCGTAATTTATTGATTAATAATCCGAAAATTACCGATGAAAATCTTGCCAGAACGCAAGAAATTACCCGCTTAAAAGTGAGTAACCAAGCGAACAAATCGGCGATAGACAGATGGAATGCGGAGTTGGATTACCTTGACGCTAACAATAGATTCAATACGTTATTAACGACCAATGCGGAAAAATTAATCGAACTGGATGAAGAAAAACGCAGTGAAGCGGCGGCAAAACAGCAAGTCTTGCAAAAACAGTTGGCTATTTTGCAAGAAGTATTAAATGCCAAGCGTCTTAAAGCTTCGGAGCAGAAAGCGCAACAGGTAGAAAACCAACAAGTAAAAAACGAAATCCAAAATTTCTTGATTCAAGACGAATTGGAACATAATCGCGAGCTAAGTCAGTTTTTAGTCAAACAAACGCAATTGCTTAATACGCTTTCTCAAGACGACCTGCGTACTAAAAATATTTTGGAGGGTTTAACTCAAACTCAACGCAATATCGAAGAACAGATCAGCGCATTGCAAGGTACGCTTGTACTTTCTAAAGTGATTAACCAACAAATGCAGGCGTTGCCGACGGCAAAACTGAATAATGAGTTGGCGACGTCTATTGCGAATGTGCGCGTGCATATTTTTGAATATTCTCAGCAACGAGATCAAATTTATACGCTTGAAGAATATATCCGAACGCTGACGCAATCGCTTGAAGAACCTTTGACCGATGAAGAAAATCAAGCGTTGAATAAATTGCTCAAAGAACGCCAGAAATTATTGGACGACATTATTAAATCGCTCAATAGCCAATTGAACGTTTCGATTAATATTGAAAACAATCAGAAACAAATCGGCGCAATTAGCGGGGCGTTACAGCGTAAATTACAGCAACAAAGTTTTTGGGTAAACAGTAATAACCCGATGGGTTTGGATTGGATTAAAGCTTTCCCAAAATTAGCGTTCTCGGAAATCGCGGAACTGACCAAATACGTGAGTTTCAGCAATGTCGGTAAGAATCTGTTACCTACGGTATTATTTACCGCTTTTTTCTTATTGATTTCATTTTTGTTGAATTGGAAAAAGAAAGCGATAAAAGACCGCTTGTCTAAAATTGCCGGTTATGTCAATACTTTAAAAAACGACAGCCATTGGTACACGCCGGAAGCCATGTTTTGGACATTGCTACTGGCTTTACCAAGTACGTTAATGTTTTTTACCGCTTACAATCTGATTGCATTCTTATTTTTTAATGATCCGATTGCGGCGTGGCGTTGGGGCTTACGTTTAACCTTATATTGGTGGTTTTTCGCAACGGTTTTATCGCTATTGCGCCCGAACGGTTTGGCCTATCGTCATTTCGGTATGCCGCAGCAAAGTAACCGCATTTTCCAACGTATTATTAAACAATCGATTTGGATTATCGGTTTATTGTTAATTTCTTCGATTCCGTCACAAATTGAAGCGATCGGTTATCCGAACGATGTTATCGGACAAGTGATGTCGATTGTTGCGCTTGCTCTGTGCCTTTTTGTCGTTCGTCCTTTGTTGGATCGAGGAATTACCGAATATCAAAACGCAAAAACGGAAGACGGTACGATTCGAAATGTCAGCCTGTTTAAGTTACTGCGTTTAGTGCTTATTATTGCGCCGATTTTATTGATTGTGCTTATCGTGTTAGGTTACTACTATACGGCGATTTATCTGATTACTCATTTATTGAACAGCTATTTTGTGGTGTTAATTTGGGTATTCGGGCGTTATTTCGCTTATCGTGCGGTCACGATTTCGGCGCGCCGTTTAGCCTACCGCCGTTTACAGGAAAAACGCCAGAAAATCAGAGAACAGGCAGCGGATCATACGCATAAAGACGATATTAAGGAAGAAGAATCGATTAAACTCTCGGTAGTCAATCAGCAGATTCTTCGTGTGACGGATTTACTCGGCTGGGTCGTATTATTCGGTTTACTCTATATCGTATGGTCCGATCTGATTAGTATCGCTTATTATTTGGACGGAGTGATTCTATTTGAAAGTAACGACGGCACGAAAGTCGAGTCGATTACCTTACTCAATCTGATGCGAGCGTTCTTGTACGTAGTGATCACTTACGTATTGGTGAAAAATATCGCCGGTATTTTAGAAGTCGTACTCTTTTCTCGCGTAAGGCTTTCAAAAGGAACGCCGCAAACCATTATCACCATGTTTATTTATACGATTGTTGCGATCGGCGGCGTATCGGCATTTTCGGCATTAGGGATTTCTTGGACCAAGATTCAATGGATCTTTACCGCATTATCGGTCGGTTTGGGTTTCGGGGTACGCGAAATTTTCGGCAGCGTAGTATCGGGTTCGATTTTATTATTCGAGCGTCCGATTCGAGTCGGCGACAAAGTAACGGTTGGGCAACATACCGGCTTTATTACCAAAATTCGCTTACGTTCAACCACTTTACTCAATTCGGATAATATGGAAGTGGTGTTACCGAATCAGGCGTTCGTCACGGATCGTTTTATTAACTGGACGTTAAATAATACGATTACTCGTTTGCAATTTTTCTTAAACGTTCACTTGGAAGACGATTTGCAAAAAGCGAAAGAATTGATTTTACAAGCGATCAGCGAGGCACCGAAGGTGGTTGCCGAGCCGAAACCGGCGATCAATATTTTACGTTTTAACGATAATGCGTTGGAACATGAAATCGAAGTGTTTGTCGGGGAGTTGGGCGATCGTTCGGAAACTTTAACTTTCTTGCATTATCGGATTACCGAATTATTAAAACAACATCACATTCGATTCGCTTTCAAACAGTTGGATGTCAATATGCATACGGCAGAGGTTCAGAAAGCGGTCAAATTGAGTGAAAATTTAGCAAAATAAAATAAATAATAAGGAAGCATTATGGCAGGCAACAGCATTGGACAATTATTTAAAGTCACCACATTCGGCGAGTCGCACGGTATTGCATTAGGCTGTATCGTGGACGGCGTGCCGCCGAATATGGCGCTCTCGGAAGCGGATATTCAACCCGATTTGGATCGCCGAAAACCGGGGACATCACGTTATACCACACCCCGCAGAGAAGATGACGAAGTACAAATTCTTTCCGGTGTCTTTGAAGGTAAAACAACCGGTACCAGTATCGGTTTAATCATTAAAAACGGTGATCAACGCTCAAAAGATTACGGCGATATTGCGGATAAATTCCGTCCGGGTCATGCGGATTATACTTATCAACAAAAATACGGTATTCGTGATTATCGCGGCGGCGGACGTTCGTCAGCGCGTGAAACGGCAATGCGTGTTGCTGCCGGTGCGATTGCAAAAAAATATTTGCGCGAGCAATTCGGCATTGAAGTACGCGGTTATTTATCACAAATCGGTAACGTGAAAATTAATCCTGAAACGGTAGCGGATATCAGCAAAATCGATTGGCAACAAGTGGCGAGCAATCCGTTTTTCTGCCCTGATCCGGTTGCGGTAGAGGGCTTTGACGAGTTGATTCGTGAATTGAAAAAAGACGGCGATTCTATCGGTGCGAAATTAACCGTAGTTGCCGAGAACGTACCGGTCGGGTTGGGCGAGCCGGTGTTTGATCGCTTAGATGCGGATCTGGCGCATGCGTTGATGTCGATTAATGCGGTCAAAGCGGTCGAAATCGGTGACGGTTTTGCCGTGGTTGAGCAGCGTGGTAGCGAGCATCGCGATGAAATGACACCGCAAGGTTTTTTATCAAATCACGCAGGTGGTATTTTAGGCGGCATTAGTTCCGGTCAGCCGATTATTGCGCATATCGCATTAAAACCGACTTCCAGTATTATGGTACCGGGACGCTCGGTAAATCTAAATAACGAACCGGTCGAATTGGTTACCAAAGGTCGCCATGATCCTTGTGTCGGCATTCGAGCGGTGCCGATTGCCGAAGCAATGACGGCAATTATTTTGTTGGATCATTTACTGAGATTTAAAGCGCAATGCCGTTAAGTCGGTTATAATTAGAACAAGCGGTCTTTTTTGCAAAAAATGCTGCAAAAAAGACCGCTTGTATTTTATTAATTTACTTTTCAGGATGTAATGATGAAAAGATTTAAACTACTTCTCTTATCAAGTTTACTCGGTTTGAATGTTGCTGCGGACGCTACGCTTTGGGAACAAATTCGTACACCGGTTGCCGGACAGGCACAGCCTATCGGCGGATATAGTAACGGTTGTATTATCGGTGCGCAGCCGTTGGCTTTAAAAGGGGACGGCTATCAAGTCATTCGCTCGGCACGTAACCGTTTTTACGGCCACCCTGATTTATTATCCTTTTTACAACGATTGGCAAAAAATACCAAAGCGGCAGGGTTGCCTCCGATCTTAATCGGCGATATGGGTATGCCGGCAGGCGGTCGTTTTTCTTCCGGTCACGCAAGTCACCAAACCGGCTTAGATGCGGATATTTGGTTTAGATTCGGCCCGATGGATACCGAAACGGCGAAGAATCCGGCGGGTTTAGCCACTTTAATGGTAAATCGTGATGCGCAAGTGGTTGATGAAAGAGTATGGACGCCACAACACGCAACGATGGTCAAACTCGCAGCGAAAGATGATCGAGTGGATAGAATTTTCGTGAATCCGGCGATTAAAGTGAAATTATGCAATACCGCCGGTTCGGATAGAAGCTGGCTGCGTAAAGTACGTCCTTGGTACGGACACGATTCGCATATGCACGTGCGTTTAAGCTGTCCGCAAAACGCACCGAATTGTGAAAATCAAGCCCCGATTCCGGCGGGCGACGGCTGCGGTGCGGAGCTTTATTCTTGGTTTGAGCCGGCACCGGCAGGTTCGACGGTATCAAAACCTAAAGTGTTACCGACACCACCGGTTCAATGTCAGATGATTCTTTCGTCACAAGGACTGAACTAACAAAAAAACGCACCTTAAATACTAAGGTGCATTTTTAGTTTTTGAATTGCTATTCCGCTTTAATCGCAAATGCTTTAAGCATAGTATGGAAAATATCGGTATTATCTACATAGAATCTGCTTTCCGGTGCCCCTTTATAGTAAGTGCCTAAGCCGGCTTCCGGTTTTGCAATGTCAAGGAAGTGTTTCGCTCCGAAACCTTTCGCATATACCGGTACTAATTCTCTAGTGTGATTGTCCGAATACCAGCGAACTAAAGGAAGTACGCCGGCACCTTGGTTTACGATTTCCGAATAGAGTTTTTCATTAGAATGCGGGCCTTGTAAGAAACCGTTGCCGTGGTCGGTGGTTACGATAAGTAACGTTTCATCCCAAGAGCTGTTTTTCTCCACCCAATTTACTGCCGCTTCTACCGCAAGATTAAAGTCGATTTGTTCTTCTACGATACGAGGCAGGTTATTGGCGTGAGCCGCCCAGTCCACCGCACCGCCTTCAACCATTAAGAAGAAACCCTTATCATTTTTGCTGACTACATTTAATGCACCTAACGTCATGGTTGCCAAATCAGGTTGATTTTCGAGTAATGCTCCCGCACTCACACCCGAACGGTTAAATTGTAGAGTAGCGTTATTTTGTGCGGTACCTAAAACTTTCGTTTTACCTTTGAAATCCAATTTACCTTCGGCAAGCGCGATAAAATCTTCTTTGCTGTCAATCAGCGTATAGTCGGTTTTACCGGCAACTAAGTTATCCCAAGTTTCTTTGCCGCCGACATAGCGGAAATCTTTTTCGTCTTTCGGTTGAACGGCTTTCCCGTTTTTATCAAAGTACGGGTGACCGGTTCCCATAATGACGGACGCTTTACCGGACGTTACCGCTTCTTTGGCAATTTCCGCATAATTGTTGCGATTGACGTTATGTGAGAGGAAGCCTGCCGGCGTTGCATGGCTCCATTGCACGGAAGTAATTACACCGAGCGCACGACCGGATTCAACGACATATTCGCCGATGTTTTTTAAGCGGGTATCGTCGTTCGACCAGTTAATCGCATTATTATAAGTTTTGTGTCCGCTTGCTAAGGCGGTTGCCGCCGCCGCACTGTCGGTAAAGTTGGTTTGAGCGTATTCGTAGCCGCCGAAATAACTGGTGTAATTGTTTAAATTACCTTTATGTTGATAGCTTGATTTCTCTTTATTCCACAGCTCTTTCGGATCAAATTTTACAGAATTCTTTAATGAATGAGTCGGTTTGGTCGAAGTATTGAGAGGGTGAGTAGAGGCAAATAATTTGACATCGAATTTATCGTAAACTTCTTTGCCTAATGCGCCGTGACGGAAATAGCTTGCCGCTTTCCAAGTATTGATACCCGCACCGTCACTAATTAATAAGATAACGTTTTTCGCTTGAGCATCGCCCGTAGCGGTCGATTGTGCGATAGCGGTTTGATGAACGGTTGCTCCTACAAATAAAACAAGCGCGATTTTAGATAATTTCATAATTACTCCTTAGATTGACTATTTATTTAGTCGAGGCGTATTTTATGGATTAATTATGACATTTCTATGACAGTAAATATTTTCCGTAAGAAAGGCGGATATAAGACCCGCTATTGCTTTTTAAAAAGAAAAATCAGACAATTTTCGCCAATAAAAACGGAATCGTATTAGAGAAAACAATTTTGAGAGTATTTTTAGCGGAAAAACCAAGTTTAGCGAGGGCAATCGCAGACGTATTGCCTAAGCCGCATACCCGTGGTGACGGTTATATCCAATGCGGTGAAAATGATGTGGTGACTTGGTGTATCGGTCATTTGTTAGAGCAGGCTGAGCCGGATGCTTATGACGAGCGTTTTAAAATGTGGCGTATGGAACATTTGCCGATTATTCCGCAACAATGGAAATTAGTACCGAAAAAAGATACTTTGAAGCAATTGAAAGCGGTTGAAAAATTGGTAAAAAAAGCGGAGGTATTGGTAAACGCCGGCGACCCGGACCGAGAAGGGCAGCTATTAGTTGATGAGGTCTTCAACTATCTGAACGTACCGCCGGAAAAACGTAATCGGATTCAACGTTGTTTGGTGAGCGATCTCAACCCGAGTGCGGTAAAAAAAGCGATTGATAAATTGCAAAATAATCGTGATTTTATACCGCTTGCCACCTCTGCCTTAGCACGTGCAAGAGCCGATTGGCTATACGGCATTAATATGACGCGAGCTTATACCTTACAAGGGCGTTGGTCGGGCTATCAGGGGGTATTGTCGGTGGGGCGTGTTCAAACCCCCGTGTTAGGTTTAATTGTGCGCCGCGATCTGGAAATAGAAAACTTTGTGCCGAAAGACTATTTTGAAGTATTGGCGCATATCGTTGTGCCGGAAACTCAAGAACGTTTTACCGCACAATGGCAACCGAGTAAGGCGTGCGAAGATTATCAAGATGAAGACGGTCGAGTATTATCTAAAAGTTTGGCGGAAAATGTCGTTAAACGCATTACCGACCAAGCAGCATTAGTAACGGACTATCAAGATAAAATTGAAACGGAAACCGCACCGCTGCCTTATTCATTATCGGTTTTACAAATTGATGCGGCTCGTCGCTACGGTTTATCGGCGCAAGCTGTGTTAGATATTTGCCAGAAACTATACGAAACGCATAAGTTAATTACTTATCCTCGTTCGGATAACCGTTATTTACCGAATGAGCATTATGCCGACCGTTTTAAGGTAATGGCGGCAATCGCTCATCACTTAGACGAATATAAAGAAAAGCCTGAAGTGGTTAATCCGGAAATTCGTAATCGTTGTTGGAATGATAAAAAGGTGGAAGCGCACCATGCTATTATTCCGACCGCACGCCAAGGCTTGGTACGACTAACTGAAAACGAAAAGCGTATTTATCAACTGATTGCCCGTCAATACTTAATGCAATTTTGTCCGGATGCGGAATATCGCAAAGGTAAAATTGTATTGGAAATTGCCGGAGGAACCTTTAACGCGCAAGCTCGAAACTTAATTGTTGCCGGTTGGAAAGCATTATTAGGCAAAGAAGACAGTGATGAAGTGTTAGAACCGTTGTTGCCGGTTGTAAGAAAAGGACAGCAATTACATTGTGAAAAAGGTGAAATTGTCAGTAAGAAAACCCAGCCGCCTCGCCATTTTACCGATGCAAGTTTATTATCGGCGATGACCGGTATCGCTCGTTTCGTACAAGATAAACAACTTAAAAAAGTCTTGCGTGAAACGGACGGCTTAGGTACTGAAGCAACACGAGCCGGTATTATCGAATTGCTGTTTAAACGCGGATTTTTAATCAAAAAAGGACGAAATATCCACAGTACGGAAGCCGGACGAATTCTAGTTAGTGCCTTACCGGACGAAGCGACTCAGCCGGATATGACAGCGCATTGGGAAATGCAATTGACCGACATCAGTAAAAAGCAAGCGAGTTATCAGCAATTTATGGCTGCGTTAGTGAGCAAACTGCCGGAGCTGTTGCACACGGAAAGACAGAAATTGCAAAATTTAAGTCGAATTCAACCGCCTGCCTCTTATCGCAAGCGGTCAAGTTTTAAGAAAAATTCACAAACTGCTGAAAAATAAGGCAAATGTATTGTTCAAGAAAAAAATTACTTGCAAGAAGTAGGCTAAATCTATATGATGCACGCCATCGCAAATTGATTTTAATTTTAAAATCTGGGATTTAACGCGGATAAGAATAGAGAGTTTAGATGTTAAACGTATTAACAATTATTTATCTCGTTGTTGCGGTTGTATTAATCGGTTTTGTTTTAATGCAACAAGGTAAAGGTGCGGATGCCGGCGCTTCTTTTGGAGCGGGTGCTTCCGGAACCGTTTTCGGTTCGGCAGGTTCGGCCAACTTTTTATCAAGAACAACAGCGGTTTTAGCAATTATCTTTTTCGGTATCAGTTTATTAATCGGTAATTTGAATTCACATCAAACCGCACCGAAAAGTCAATTCGAAGATTTAAGCGGCGTTCAACAAAAAGTTGAGCAACCGAAAGTAGAAAACCCAAATAACGATATTCCTCAATAATTTGGGAACAGTATAAAAGCTCTGGTGGTGGAATTGGTAGACACGCTATCTTGAGGGGGTAGTGTCCATAGGATGTGCGAGTTCGAGTCTCGCCCAGAGCACCATATATAAAGCCTTAATCGTAAGATTAGGGCTTTTTTTATAACTTAATTTTTAAAAATAGGAATAAGCTTAAGGTTTTAACCTTGTTCGTAGCAATGGTATTCTTATATAATATTTAAGCATAAGAATATAAAAAGGAGATAAGTATGGTAAAGAAGATTGTACAAGCGATTGCACTGGGTTTATTTTGTGCGTTTCTCATCATTTTCGTTTCTCCGTTACTAAAAGACAGATCGGCTATGGTAAATGGAAAAACCACGCATATTGAAAGTTATCATGATGCCGTTCAATTGGCGTCTCCCGCAGTAGTAAACGTATATAACCATGCATTCAGTCAGGACGGAAAAACCTTTGAAGTGAAAAACTTGGGATCTGGCGTTATTATGACTTCCGACGGGTATATTCTCACGAATAAGCACGTGGTTCAGAATGCGGCTCAAATTATCGTTGCACTGCAAACAGGCAGTATTTCAAATGCAAAACTAGTCGGTGACGATACGTTAACGGATCTGGCGGTATTAAAAATTGAAGCGGATAACCTTCCTACGATACCGCAAAATAATGAAAGACCGGTAAGAATCGGCGATGTGGTTTTAGCAATAGGTAACCCGTTTAATTTAGGGCAAAGTATTACTCAAGGAATTATTAGCGCTACGGGGCGTAACGCATTAACGGACGGAGGTCGCCAGAACTTTATCCAAACCGATGCCTCTATCAATAGAGGTAATTCCGGCGGTGCTTTAGTCAATTCCGCCGGAGAACTTATCGGTATTAATACGCTCAGTTTAGGCAAAACCAGTGATGAATTGGCAGAAGGGTTAAATTTTGCAATACCGATTAATTTAGCGACTCAAATTATGTCGAAGATTATTCAAGACGGACGCGTAATAAGAGGATATTTCGGCGTAAACAGTTCGCTATATTCGTCAATTTTTGATGAGGAAGATGCAAAGGGCGTGTTAATTACCGGTGTCGCGATTAACGGTCCGGCGTATCAGGCGGGTATTGAAGAAAACGACAGAATTTTAAAAGTCGGAGAAGTGGATGCGGTATCTCCGACACAGATGATGGATTTGCTCGGGAATATGAAGCCCGGAGCGAAAGTTCAGGTAAAAGTGCTACGTGACGGAAAAGAATTTGATGCCGATGTGGTTATCGGCGAATTTCCGGAACTATAATGCTATTGGTTGATAAGTCAGGAAAAGATATGAATCATTTTATTATTACCGTTGATGGTCCAAGCGGTGCGGGCAAAGGTACTTTATGCCATGCGTTGGCCGAAAAATTAGGGTTCGACTTTTTAGATTCGGGAGCGATTTATCGCATTACGGCATTAGCTGCGGTTAAAGCGGGGATTGCATTGGATGATGAAGATGCTTTAGCGGAAATCGGTCGTCGTTTGGATGTAAAATTCGTGCTGAAAGACGGTGAAATTAATGTCATTCTAAACGGTGAAAATGTCGGAGATCAAATTCGTACGGCGGAAGCGGGTCAAAATGCCTCTAAAGTTGCAGTATTTCCTAAGGTTCGAGAGGCATTATTGCAACGCCAACGAGACTTCAGTACGTCTAAAGGTTTAATTGCGGACGGTCGAGATATGGGGACAGTGGTATTCCCTGAGGCGCAAGTAAAATTATTTTTGGACGCAAGTGCCGAAGAGCGTGCAAAAAGACGTGTAAAACAGTTGCAAGAAAAGGGATTTAATGCTAACTTTGACGAGATTTTAGCCGAGATTAAAGAGCGTGATTTTCGAGATAGAAATCGAGCGGTTGCGCCTTTGGTTCCGGCTAAAGACGCGTTGCTACTTGATTCAACCAGCTTGTCTATCGATGAAGTGATTCGACAGGCTTTGGATCACATTAGTCAATATATTAAATTTTAATTTATTCGCCGAACATAGGATGTGTTCGGTTATTATTACTAACCCCGTTTAAACAGGAT
This sequence comes from Actinobacillus lignieresii, assembly GCF_900444945.1. Taxonomy (NCBI): domain Bacteria; kingdom Pseudomonadati; phylum Pseudomonadota; class Gammaproteobacteria; order Pasteurellales; family Pasteurellaceae; genus Actinobacillus; species Actinobacillus lignieresii. The sequence goes on from NZ_UFRM01000001.1 coordinate 640,595, forward strand.
GTTGAATGGATGTTCATTTTTATTTAAGAAGAAAATTATGTCAGAAAATTTTGCTCAACTACTTGAAGAATTCCTTGCGGCAGAAGCTCGTTTAGGTTCTGTGGTTAAAGGTACTGTAGTAGCTATTCAAAAAGGCTATGTAATCGTTGATACAGGTTTTAAATCTGAATCATCAATTCCTGCTGAAGAATTTACAAATGCTCAAGGCGAACTTGAAGTTCAAGTCGGCGACCAAGTGGATGTAGTTCTTAAAGCTGTTGAAGACGGCTTCGGTGAAACAGTAGTTTCTCGTGGTGATGCAAAACGTAACGAAGCTTGGATTGCTTTAGAAAAAGCATTCGAAGAACAAGCTACAGTTATCGGTTTTGTTAATGGTAAAGTGAAAGGTGGTTTCACTGTTGAATTAAACGGTGTTCGTGCATTCTTACCAGGTTCATTAGTTGATACTCGTCCGGTTCGCGATTCTTTAAACTTAGAAGGTAAAGAATTAGAATTCAAAGTTATCAAACTCGATCAAAAACGTAACAACGTAGTTGTTTCTCGTCGTGCGGTAATCGAATCTGAAAGCAATCAAGATCGTGACGAAGTTTTAGCGAACTTAGTTGAAGGTTCTGTTGTAACCGGTACGGTTAAAAACTTAACGGATTACGGTGCATTCGTTGATTTAGGCGGTGTGGACGGTTTATTACATATCACTGATATGGCATGGAAACGTGTTAAACACCCAAGCGAAGTGGTTGCTGTAGGTCAAGAAGTTACTGTTAAAGTACTTAAATTTGACAAAGAGAAAACTCGTGTATCATTAGGCTTAAAACAATTAGGTCAAGATCCATGGGCTGCAATCGCTCAAAACCACCCGGTAAACAGCAAATTAACCGGTAAAGTAACTAACTTAACCGACTACGGTTGCTTCGTTGAAATTTTAGACGGTGTTGAAGGTTTAGTTCACGTTTCAGAAATGGATTGGACAAACAAAAACATCCACCCGTCTAAAGTGGTTAGCGTAGGTGACGTAGTTGAAGTAATGGTTCTTGAAGTTGATGAAGAACGTCGTCGTATCTCATTAGGTTTAAAACAATGTAAAGCAAACCCTTGGGAACACTTCGCAGCAACTCACAACAAAAACGATAAAGTGACAGGTAAAATCAAATCTATCACTGATTTCGGTATCTTCATCGGTCTTGAAGGCGGTATCGACGGTTTAGTTCACTTATCTGACATTTCTTGGAATGCGACAGGTGAAGAAGCTGTTCGTAACTACAAAAAAGGTGACGAAGTAGAAGCTGTTGTATTACAAGTTGATGCGGTTAAAGAACGTATTTCTTTAGGTATCAAACAATTAGAATCGGATCCGTTCACTAACTTCGTAGAAAGCACTAAAAAAGGTGCAATCTTGACTGGTAAAGTTGTAGAAGTTGATGCGAAAGGCGTTAAAGTTGAATTAGAAGGCGGCGTGGAAGCATTTATCCGTGCTAACGAAGCAACTCGTGACCGTGTTGAAGATATTACAACCGTTATTTCTGCAGGTGATACTATCGAAGCGAAATATACAGGTGTAGATCGTAAAGCGCGTGTTGTGAACTTATCTGTTCGTGCGAAAGACGAAGCTGAAGAATCAGCGGCAATCGCTCAAGTGAATAAAGAAGAAGTTGCAATTCCAAACGCTATGGCTTAAGCTTTCAAAGCAGCTAAAGGCGAATAATTAGAGCCTTTCTAATTAAAAGCGGGTATGTGGAAAGACATATCCGCTTTAATTTAAATAATCAGAGGACGCTATGACTAAATCAGAACTTATTGAAAATTTAGTATCACTTAATCCTGCTTTACAAGTGAAATCGGTAGAAGACGGCGTAAAAGAAATTTTAGAACAAATTATGCTGTTTCTTGAACGAGGAGAACGTGTTGAAGTAAGAGGATTTGGCAGTTTTTCTCTACATTATCGACAACCTCGTGTCGGTCGCAATCCTAAAACGGGTGAAAGCGTCAAATTAGATGCAAAATATGTCCCGCATTTTAAAGCGGGGAAAGATTTGAAAGAACGTGTCGATCTAGTATAGAATTCCAAGAAGCGACAATAGCCTATCGTGTCGTTTTTTATTTATCGGTAAAGCAAACGGAGCATGACATGAAGTATATTTTTGGTATTTTGATTACTCTCGCAGTAATTATCGTTGCGATAACAATTGGTGCAAACAATGATCAACTAATTACATTTAATTATGTTATTGCTCAAAGTGAATTGCGTTTATCGACTTTAGTCGCGATTTTATTCGGTTTCGGTTTGATTTTAGGTTGGTTAATTACCGGTATTTTCTATTTACGTATTAAATTGCAAAATATTACGCTTAATCGTCGCGTTAAACGTCAGGCACAACAAATTACTGAATTAACAACAACTACGCCGAAGGCTGAGTAATGCTAGAATTACTGTTCCTTTTGTTGCCTATAGCTGCGCTTTACGGATGGTATATGGGGCAACGCAGTGCAAAGAAGGATCAAGAAACTGTTAATAATAAGTTTTCCCGTGATTATGTGACGGGGCTTAATTTTCTTTTATCTAATCAACAGGAAAAGGCGGTCGATCTTTTCCTTTCCATGCTTCAGAAACAAGAAGCTGAAAATCAGATTGCGACGGAATCACAATTTGAAGCGGAATTAACGCTCGGTAATCTGTTCCGCTCGCGTGGTGAAGTGGATCGCGCCTTACGTATTCATCAAGCTTTAGATGCCAGCCCGGATTATTCCATCGAACAGAAATTATTAGCGAAACAACAATTAGCGAAAGATTTTATGGCAGCGGGTTTTTATGATAGGGCTGAAAATTATTATATTATGTTGCTCGATGAGCCGGAGTTTGCGGTAAATTCACTAACCCAATTGATGACGGTTTATCAGAAAACCAAGGAATGGAAGAAAGCGATTAATGTTGCGGAAAAGCTCATTAAAATAGAGCCGGATACGGATAAAATCCCGCTTTCTCATTATTATTGCGAATATGCTCAGGCGATAAAAAATGAAGATTTAGACGGACATTTGAGCGCATTATCCAAAGCCTTGGAGTATTCTCCTCAATGTGCAAGAGCCTCGATCTTATTAGGCGATTATTATTTGGCACAAAATCAATTTCAAAGCGCATTAAAAAATTACGAGCGTATTTTGCAGCAAGATCCGGATTTTATCAGTGAAGTGATAGAGAAAATAAAAGCCTGTTATATGGCAGAAAACGATTTGGCGAATTACGAGTTGTTTTTAATTAGAGCAAATCAGATTAAGCATAATAGTAGCGTGGATCTCGCTTTAGCGGAATATATTGAGCAAAAAGATGGCGTGGTAGCCGCACATTCCAAGTTATATCAACAGTTAAGCCAATATCCGAGTATGATTACGTTCCATCGTTTCATTCATTATCAAATTAATGAAGCGGAGGAGGGTAGAGCAAAAGAAAGTTTGATGTTGCTATATAATATGGTCGGTGCAAGAATGAAAAAGGGTTTTCAGTACCGATGTTTAAATTGCGGCTATCAAAGTTATAGACTAAGTTGGCATTGTCCGTCTTGTCGTCAGTGGGAACAAATTAAACCTATACACAGCATTGATTCACAAATTAATTGAATAAACTAAAATTGAGGAGTCCTTATGGATAATAAAATTATTGTTGCTTTAGACTATGAAACAGAATACGAAGCATTGAGTTTTGTAGATCAAGTTGATCCGTCTCTTTGTCGTGTGAAAGTAGGCAAAGAAATGTTTACGACGTTAGGCACAAATTTTGTTAAACAATTACATGAACGTAAATTTGATGTTTTCCTTGATTTAAAATATCACGATATTCCGAATACCGTGGCTCGTGCGGTACGTTCCGCTGCGGATTTAGGCGTGTGGATGGTGGATTTACACGCTTCGGGCGGCTTAACCATGATGGAAGAAGCGAAAAAAATCTTAGAGCCGTACGGTAAAGATGCGCCGTTACTTATTGCAGTAACGGTTTTAACCAGTATGGAAGATTTAGATTTGCTACAAATCGGAATTAATGCTTCACCAATGGAGCAAGTGATTCGTTTAGCTCACCTTGCGCAACGTGCCGGATTAGACGGTGTGGTTTGTTCTCCGCAAGAAGTGGAAGTGCTTCGTACGCATTGCGGCAAAGATTTTAAATTAGTCACACCGGGTATTCGTCCGGAGGGTTCTGATGTCGGCGATCAACGTCGAATTATGACGCCTAAACAAGCGATTGAAACCGGATCCGATTATTTGGTTATCGGTCGTCCGATTACACAGGCTCAAGACCCGTTATCGGTATTAAAATCAATTAACGCCTCTATTCGTTAATTAGTCACGGATTAAATAAGGTGGGCTTTTTTGCCCGCCTTTTGTTTTAAGCGGTCGAATTTTAAGGATTTTTTACTCATGACATTAGTCTATTCAACGGAAAGCGGACGTATCGTACCTGAGAAAGTGAAAGCGGTGCGTCCGAAAGGTGACGGCATCGTCCGTATTCAGCGTCAAACCAGCGGCAGAAAAGGAAAGGGCGTGTGTGTAATTAGCGGATTGGATTTGGATGATGCTGAACTCAAATTATTAGCCGCAGAACTGAAAAAGCGCAGTGGTGTCGGCGGTTCGATAAAAGACGGGCTGATTGAAATTCAAGGCGATAATCGCGATTTGTTGAAGCAAGTTTTGGAACAGAAAGGTTTCAAGGTAAAACTTGCCGGCGGTTAATCATCCCTATACAAGCGGTGAAATTTGGAAAAAATTTTACAAAAAATGAGTGAAATCTGACCGCTTGTTTTCTTAGGAAAACGAGACTTTTTCTCTTTCCCAAATGGTTTTCTTTGCGAAAGCTAATTTATTCCCGGTATGTTTTATCATATCCAAGCGAATTTCCCATACATCGCTCGATTTTAAGCGGGCGATTGGATGGCGAGCATAATAGCAATCTAAAGCCTCTTGGCATGCCGTATAACCGGTCAAACGGGTGCAATACGCCGAGAATTGAATGCCTTCAATTTCAGTGAGGGTTTCAACTTGAGCGGCAATTGTGCCTACAATATGTGCGTTTTCTTGCATCAACAGACCGTGGCGTGTGTTTTTATCGGTCAGAATGATTAATCGAACTTGTTCGCTATCGAAAGCATAAAAACAGTTTGCCGCCCAAAAGTCGTTTGCGCCATAGACGGCAAAACTTACGACATGATTTTGTCGGATAAAGCGGCTGATATGGGAGGGAAGTTTCTGTATCATATATTCTTTTAAAATATCCCACCGTAACAGTGGGATGTTGTATCTGTTAAGCGACAAACATTTGCCAAAAATAAGAGAACGGCATTACTAAAATGAGTGCCGGCAACATATTCGCTACGGCAAAATGTTTGATTCCGCAGATACGTAAACCGGTGGCGAGCATAATAAACCCGCCTGCCGTGGAGAAGTCAGCAAGCATATTTGGGGTAGTGAGCGGCATAATCAAACTGGCTAATAATGCTAAGCTGACTTGCACCAAAATCAATGGTACGGCGATACTTGAAACCGCATAGCCTAAAGTAGCGGCAAAAATACCGGCGGTAAAGAAGTCTAAAATCGCTTTAATAAATAACACGGACGGATCACTGGTCATCCCTTCTTTCATCGAGCCGAATACGCCCATACCGCTGGCACAAAATAGGATTAAAATTGCGACAAATTGGTTTAAAAATTCTTGGTGCGAAACACCGGAGGGTGGGAAAATTTTATCTACAGTATGACGCATTTTGCCGGCAAGATTACCAATGCCTTTCTCCAAATAGATTAACTCGCCAATAATCGTGCCGACAATTAACGCTAACACCACGGCAGACATATTTTTTGCACCGATAATCAGCATAATTCCTAAACCCATTGAGCAAAGACCAAATAACGGCGGCAAATTACTTTTTACTCGTTCCGGCAATTTTGAACCTAAAAATGCACCGATAAGTCCGCCGATCAATACCGCCGCGCCGTTTACATAAGGACCTACAGGCATTCTTTCTCCTTATTATTCGCTTCGCCCCAACGAGGCATAGGTAAATCAAAATCAAATAGATCCAATGCTCTGGCTACGCTATGAGTAACCAGCTCGTCAATTGTCATCGGATTTTGATAAAAAGCCGGCACCGGCGGAAAAATAATCCCCCCCATTTCCGTCACTCGACGCATATTATCAATATGAGCTAAGTTGAACGGCGTTTCTCGTACCATTAGCACTAATTTTCTACGTTCTTTAAGCACCACATCCGCCGCTCGAGTTAAAAGATTATCGCTAAAACCGAGAGCAATCGCTGAAAGCGTGCGAATAGAGCAGGGGGCGACCAGCATACCGAGCGTTTTAAATGATCCGCTGGCGATACTGGCGCCGACATTATGGATAGAATGTACTTGTGAAGCCAAATCCAACAGCTGTTCTCGCTCAATCTTTGTTTCTAAAGAACGGGTCATTTCCGCCCCTTTAGTGAGTACTAAATGGGTTTCCACATCAAGCGATTTAAGTAACTCAAGTGCTTTATAGCCGTATTGAAAGCCGCTTGCGCCACTAATACCAATAATAATTCGTTGTTTCATAAGTAACTAAAAAAGCGGTCGAATTTTGCAAAAAAATTGCAAATTTTGACCGCTTATAAGATTAGCGTAAGGTTGCTACAAGCATGGTCAGCATAAAGCTTACCACGGCTAAAATAAAGTTTTTAAGCGAGAACGGTTGTAATTTTTTGAATGCTTTCACACTGAATACGATATAAAGCACTAAAAATGCCATTTTAGGAAGAAGCCATTGCATTTCATTTAACGCATAAATACCGTTTGAAAGTAAGATCGCTAATAATGCGATACCTGAAACCAGTAGTAACGTATCTACAATATGCGGTGCAATACGTAAAACTTTATATTGACGCCAATCCACCATTTTCGAGGCTAAGACGCCACGTGTCAGCAACAAAATCAAACTGATATAGGCAAAGCCTACATGACCTAATACTAATTGAGGAAAAAATTCCATAATCACTCCAAGTTAAATGAATAATAAGCGGTTAAAATTGCCGATTATTCTGCAATTTCCGTTTTTAAATATTGGAAAATCTCACGATAATTTTTAGGCGGTTTATTCGCCTCACGTTCTTTTTGTGCGCCGCGAATTAAATTACGTAAATGTTGGCGATCCAATTGCGGGTGTTCGGTCAATAAATGTTCTAAAGACGAATCGCCCATATTCACCAATTGATCACGTACTAGTTCCAATTTATGTAATAACGCTTGCTGTTGGTTATGACGATTTTTTACTTTATCCAACGCTTCTTGAATCGGCTCCGGATCGCGATTGCGCAGTAATTTCCCGATAAATTGAATCTGACGGCGGCGCGCTTCCAATTTGAAGCCCTGCGCTTGACGAATGGCGTCTTTCAGATCGTCATCAAGCGGAATTTTTTCAAGATTCTGCGGGGTTAATTCAATAAGTTCCGCCCCAAGTTTTTTTAAATGTTCCGAGTCTCGTTTGATTTCACTTTTACTTACCCAGATGATTTCTTCTTCCTCATCCGTCCAATCAATCTCATTTTTGCTACGTTTTTTAGCCATTGTTATTCCTTCAATCGTAAAAAATACCGTATTCTAACAGAAATTTAAGGTAGAATATACGCATCCTCCTTAGCCATTTTCAATTATCAATTTTAAGTTAAAAAATCATGTCATTAACAACAAAACAAGATCTCCAAAAGCAAGAACAAGAACTTCGTCAAGCGGTCGAATTTGCACTGAATTTTGCCAAAAAATCAGGCGCAGAAGCGGAAGTCGGCGTCACTAAAGTTGCCGGGCTTTCGGTTTCAACTCGTTTGGAACAAACGGAAAATATCGAATTTAATAATGACGGCTCACTCGGGATTTCGGTATATGTCGGCAAACGTAAGGGCAATGCTTCAACCTCGGATTTACAACCGCAATCGATTCAACGAGCGGTCGAATCCGCGTTAGCGATTGCAAAATATACCTCGGAAGACGAGTGTGCGGGTTTAGCCGATAAAGAGATGATGGCGTTTGAAGCACCGGATCTGGAACTTTATCACCAAGCGGATATTTCGGTCGAACAAGCGGTTGAATTAGCTTTAGAAGCGGAGCATCACGCTCTGAACACGGATGAGAAAATAGTGAATAGTGAAGGCGCAACCTTTAATTCGCATAGCGGTGTGAGAGTGTACGGCAATACTCACGGAATGTTACAAAGCTACCTCTCCAGCCGTTATTCGCTGTCTTGTAGTGTGATTTCCGCCTATGAAGATCAATTGGAACGTGATTATGAATACACGATTTCACGTGAGTTCGACAAATTACAATCGCCGGAATGGGTCGGTCGTCAGGCAGCGTTTAAAGCGGTTGATCGTTTGAATCCGCAAAAGATCAAAACCTGTGAAGTGCCGGTAATTTTTTATAACGATGTGGCAACCGGTTTAATCGGGCATTTAGCCGGTGCAATTAGTGGTGGAGCATTATATCGTAAATCGAGTTTCTTATTAGATAAGTTAGGCACGCAAATTTTACCAAGTTGGTTTGCAATCTCTGAGCGCCCGCATTTATTACGTCAATTAGCTTCATCCGCTTTCGATAGCGAAGGGGTAATTACCCAAGATAGAGAAATTATTATTGACGGTGTATTGCAAACTTATCTGATGACCAGCTATTCGGCACGTAAGATGGGCTTAAAAACGACCGGGCACGCAGGCGGTATTCATAACTGGTTAGTCAAGCCAAATCGTACAGGCGGTTTGGATACGCTTCTAAAAGAGATGGGAACCGGTTTATTGGTAACTGAATTTTTAGGCTCGGCAATTAATGCGGTAACCGGCGAATATTCGCGCGGTGCGGCAGGTTTTTGGGTGGAAAACGGCGAGATTCAGTATCCGGTGGCGGAAATTACCATTGCCGGTCAATTGCAAGAAATGTATAAAAATCTGATTGCGGTGGCGGATGATATCGAGCATCGTTCGAATATTCAAACCGGTTCGATTTTATTGGATAAGATGAAAATTTCCGGCGAATAAAAATTTACAATATTGAGAATAATTCTTATTGACATTATTAATAAGATTTCTTAGAATGAACCCAGTTACATTGTTAGGGTAATGTAACAAATGCTAAATAACTTTATCGTCATCTAAAGTTATAAAGCAATTAGGGTAAAAGTAAATTCGTTAGGTTCAAATAGCTAATCCGAAAGGATTAGCTATTTTTTTACAAAAAATTGAGCGAATTTAACCGCTTGTCTTTCAGTTAAAACAAAAGGCGAACAATGCGTTCGCCCTGTAAAATGTTATAAACAGTTTTTATCGCCGCGAGAAAGACTAATAACGCCGGATCGTACGATTTCGACTATTGTCGTTTCTTGTTTTACCGCTTCAATAAACGCATTCAGTTTTTCACTGGTGCCGGCTAATTGCACGGTATAAAGTTTCGGCGTAATATCAACAATTTGCCCGCGGAAAATATCGACCATTCGTTTTAATTCGTCACGAGATGAACCTGTCGCACGCACTTTTAATAATAAGACTTCACGTTCAATATGCTCGGTAGGGCTTAAGTTTGAAACTTTGAACACGTCAATCAATTTATGCAATTGCTTTTCGATTTGCTCAAGGACGTTTTCATCGCCTTGGGCAACGATTGTCATACGTGAAAGCGTTTCATCGTCAGTCGGCGCAACGGTTAAACTTTCGATATTAAACCCACGTTGAGAAAAAAGGCCTACCACACGGGATAATGCACCCGATTCGTTTTCGAGTAATACTGATAATGTTCTACGCATCTGTTCTCTCCGTTTTGCTTAAAATCATCTCATTCATCGCACCGCCACGAATTTGCATCGGGTAAACGTGCTCGGTTTCATCTACTTTTACATCGACAAACACTAATTTGTCTTTGATAGCAAAGGCTTGGGTGAGTTTTTCTTCCAATTCGTTCGGGTGATCAATCGTAATGCCGACATGACCGTAAGCTTCGGCTAATTTGGCAAAATCAGGCAGTGAATTCATATATACCTGTGAATGGCGACCGGAGTAGATCAGATCTTGCCACTGCTTCACCATACCTAAGAAGCGATTGTTTAAGCTCACAATCACAACCGGCGTATCATATTGTTTCGCCGTAGAAAGCTCTTGAATATTCATCTGAATCGAGCCGTCACCGGTTACACATACTACAGTTGCTTCCGGATGGGCGAATTTTACGCCGATTGCTGCCGGTAAACCGAATCCCATGGTACCGGCTCCGCCCGAGTTGATCCAGCGACGAGGTTTTTCAAACGGATAATGGAGTGCGGCAAACATTTGGTGCTGACCGACATCCGAAGCCACATAAGCCTCACCATCGGTAATTTTATGAATTAATCGAATGACTTGCTGCGGTTTGATTACATCTTTACTTACTTCAAAATTTAAGCACTGACGAGCTTTCCATTCATTGATTTGTTGCCACCAAGCGGTCAAATCCGCTTGATTTTTTGCAAGATTTTCTTCTTCTAAAAGGCTGAGAAACTCTTCCAAGACGTTTTTTGCGCTACCTACAATCGGAATATAAGCCGGAACGGTTTTTGAAATAGAAGCCGGATCAATATCCACATGAATGACTTTTGCATTCGGGCAATATTTCGCTAAATTATTCGTGGTACGGTCATCAAAACGTACGCCAATGCCGAGAATCAAATCGCTTTCGTGCATTGCGTTATTCGCTTCGTAAGTACCGTGCATACCGAGCATACCTAAAAATTGTTTGTTTGATGCAGGGAAAGCGCCTAAGCCCATTAACGAACTGGTTACCGGTAAGTTTAACTTCGTTGCAAAGTCGGTAAGTTGCGTTGCACATTCCGCAGAGATAATCCCGCCACCAATGTATAACACCGGTTTTTTTGCCACTAATAGGGCTTTTAATGCCTTTTTAATTTGCCCTTTATGCCCTTGTACGGTCGGGTTATATGAACGTAGCGATACTTCTTTCGGATATTCATAGGTAAATTTATTCGCCGGATTTACCATATCTTTCGGAATATCAATTAAGACCGGACCGGGGCGACCGGTTGAAGCAATATAAAAGGCTTTTTTGATTATTGAAGGAATATCTTCCGGATTTTTGATCATAAAACTGTGTTTAACCACAGGGCGTGAAATACCGAGCATATCACATTCTTGGAAAGCATCCGTACCGATTAAAGCGGAAGGCACTTGACCGGTTAAGATCACAAGCGGGATGGAATCGGCATAAGCGGTGGCAATACCTGTGATCGCATTGGTTGCACCGGGACCGGATGTTACTAATACACAACCGACTTTACCGGTTGAGCGAGCGTAACCGTCCGCCATATGGACCGCGGCTTGCTCATGGCGCACAAGAACGTGGTTAATATTATCCAGCGTATGAATGGCATCATAAATATCTAATACCGAACCACCCGGATAGCCGAAAACGTACTCTACGCCTTCGTCTTTCAAGGATTGAACAACCATTTCTGCTCTGGAAAGTTTTTTCATTGAATCCTCCAACGATTTTTAAGTGAAATATTGTGTTTGCTTTATAATGAAAATGATTCTGCAAAAAAATAAAATGTTTGTCTAGGGGGCGGAAAGCTTTTTTGAAAGCGATATAAGCGGTTTAAAATACTTTTTATTTTGTATATTTGGTATTTTATAAAATGAAATAGTATGATTTAGGCGTAAAAAGTATTTTTAACCAGATTTTATAAAATGAGAAGGATTTAATTTTTTTGTTAAGAAAGGTAAAAATATTCGGAATAGGTAGCGAGAAAAGAAAATAGTGTGAGATTTATCACACTATTTTTAAATACGGTTAATCAATATGATTATTTTCAATTGGATTTGATTGTTCGACGGGTTTATTGGCGATCATTTCTTCCACTTCCGTCGCAAGTTTCGCAATCGCATTTCGATAAGTAATTTCGAGTGTTTCCGTACTGGTTGCGATTACCCCCTGATCAATTAAGAAACCGTCATTAACATCATATACCCAGCCGTGAATCGAGAGTTTCTTACCTCGCTTCCAAGCGGCGGTAACAATAGAACTGCGCCCTAAGTTATAAACTTGCTCGGCAACGTTTAAGCGGGTAAGCATATTGGCACGTTGCTCGGAGGGAAGATTACCGAGTAAATAGCTGTGTTTAAACCACAGATCACGAATATGCAATAACCAGTTGCTGATTAAACCGTAATCTTCGACAGTACCAATTGCCGCTTGGATACCACCGCAGTTGGTATGACCGCAAATAATAATATGTTCGATCTCCAATACATCTACCGCATATTGCACGACGGAAAGACAATTCAGATCGGTATGTATAACTAAATTTGCCACGTTACGATGAACAAAAAGCTCGCCCGGACCTAAACCGGTTAATTTTTCGGCCGGAACACGACTGTCCGAACAGCCAATCCAAAGATAAGTCGGCTTTTGATGCTCGGCAAGTTGTTTAAAATAATCCGACTGTTCGTCTTTCATCCGAGTTGCCCAAGCATGGTTATTGGCAAACAATTTTTCTATCTGTTTCATGGTTCAGCCTTGTTAAAAATTTGTTACTAAATCTTTCTGCATTCTAGCATAGAATAAAAAAGCGGTCGAATTTGTAAAAAATTATACAAATTCGACCGCTTGTAAATCGGGTTTTGAATTATTCAACTAATGATATTTTAGCGGCTGATGCACCGCGTTCACCGTTAATCAGCTCAAATTGTACCTTTTGACCTACTTTAAGGGAACGATATCCTTCGCTCTGAATTTCGGAAAAATGCGCAAAAATATCGCCTTCGACATTATCGCTTGTAATAAATCCGAATCCTTTCGCACTATTGAACCATTTCACGATGCCAACTTCCATAATTCTCTCCTATCTTACGGCATTGATATTACGCGGTGCATTGTAGTCAAAAAAGTGAACCTCACAATCGGAAATGTTTTAAAATTCGAACAAGATCACAAAATTTTTTAAAATACGGAGGTTTCTAAACGCAACGATCCTTTTTCTACAATAATCGCCTTACCGAATTTCTTAACAAGCACTTCTTTCGCTTTAGTTTCGTCGAGCGTATATATCGGCGTAGAGTTTAAAATGCGAGTTAAGCCGTCCATTAGCACCGGTAAAAACATTTGTAATTCGTCTTGGTATTTTGCTGGAGTAGCGGAATAGTTAAGCAAACGTACATCTTGCAAATATAGCGTACCTTTTTCCGCATCATAGTAGGGAACCGTATCCATATTCAGATAAATTTGGGCATCGTATTTTTTCCCTTTGGCTTGCAAGATACCGTCGATCACACCTGAAACGGCGACTTTCTTTTCATCGGTCTGCCCGATTTCGGTAGCAAGATTGTAAAGATGATAATCCAATTGAAATAGCCCCGGGATACCGACTTTGTCTTTTAATGGGATTTTCTCCGCCAAACGGGTTTCAAGATATCGATTGATTTCCTCTTGGCTGATAGTGAATGCCTTTACATTGGCTATTAAGAACAATGAAAACGATATAGCGGTAAAGAGGAGTGTTAAGCACTTTTTCATGATATTTCCTTGTATTCAAGACGGCTTATTCTAGTTTTGTTGTGTGAAAAAGGGTAAAATAATTCTTTTTTAATTTGGATGGGACTATAGCAATTTCATTCAATGAAGGAAATAAAATGATTAAAAAATTTGTCATCTGTCTCTGCGTTTGTGTGATTGCCGGCTGTGCTGTCGGCGGTAGTGCGAGTGTAGGCGGAGGCTCAAACGGTGTAGGTGCGGGTTTCAGTTTAGGAACGGGGATCCGCTTTTAATTTGCAAATCATAAGCGGAATATGACCGCTTGTTGATATGTTTATAGACTGTTTATCTATAAGGAATTTGAATGAAATATGAATTAAAAACGACCAGCGGCAATGCGCGTCGCGGTCGTTTGACGTTTTCTCGCCCGAAAGGCGAATATGTGGTTGAAACGCCGGCATTTATGCCGGTCGGTACATACGGCACGGTAAAAGGAATGACGCCGGAAGAAGTAGCGGCAACCGGTGCGCAAATTTTATTAGGCAATACTTTCCATCTGTGGCTGCGCCCGGGGCAAGAAGTAATGAAATCACACGGTGATTTACATGACTTTATGCAATGGCACGGTCCGATTTTAACCGATTCGGGCGGTTTCCAAGTATTCAGCTTAGGCAAATTACGTAAAATCAAAGAAGAAGGGGTAACTTTCCAAAACCCGATTAGCGGTGAGAAAATTTTCCTTTCGCCGGAAAAATCGATGGAAATTCAATACGATCTCGGTTCGGATATCGTGATGATCTTTGATGAATGTACGCCGTATCCGGCAACCTTTGATTACGCTAAAAACTCAATGGAAATGTCATTACGTTGGGCGAAACGTAGTCGTGATCGTTTTGACGAGTTACAAAATCCGCGTGCGTTATTCGGTATTGTACAGGGCGGTACTTATGAAGAATTGCGTAAGATTTCGGTTGAAGGCTTAGTTAATATCGGCTTTGACGGTTATGCGGTTGGTGGTTTGGCGGTAGGCGAACCGAAAGAAGAAATGCACCGTATCCTTGAATTTACCACACCGTTATTACCGCGAGATAAACCGCGTTACCTAATGGGCGTAGGTAAACCAGAAGATCTGGTTGAAGGTGTACGTCGCGGTATTGATATGTTCGACTGCGTAATGCCGACCCGTAATGCACGTAACGGGCATTTATTTGTCAGTAACGGTATCGTGAAAATTCGTAATGCGAAATATAAAACGGATACCACACCGTTAGATCAGGAATGTGATTGCTACACTTGCAAAAACTATACGAAAGCCTATTTATATCACTTAGATAAATGCGGTGAGATTTTAGGTGCGCGTTTAAATACGATTCACAATTTACGTTATTATCAACGTTTAATGGCACAGATCCGCCAAGCGATTGAAGAAGATCGTTTTGATGATTTTGTAGTGGAATTTTATGCCAAAATCGGTAAGGAAGTTCCGCCGTTACAATCGGAAGTGAATAAATAATTCCAAATTTCTTACTGGCACAAGTTTAGGCTTGTGCCTTTTTGTCAATAAGTGATTAGATAGAGAGGTGATTATGCAACAACTTGAACCGCAACAATTCGCCAGCTGGGCGGAACCGATAGATATGTTGTACGCTTGCCACAGTAAGGTAAAACGTTTTTGTAAACAGCTACAAATTTTACCTGAATATTTGGCAAAAAATGGGGTAAATCAGGCGGTTAAAAACGATGTGCAGCAAATTATCAATTATTTTAACCTTTCCGCACCGTTACATCATGAAGATGAAGAATGTGATTTTTTTTCCGGCATTAATTCAAGTGCAACCGCAGGCTCAAGCCGATATTGATGAACTGGAGAGCCAGCATGAGTCGTTACATCAAAATTGGGCGTTACTATCCGAACAATTGGAAGCATTGGTTGCCGGTACTCGTAGCGATATTGATGTCGATCTTATTGCTCGTTTTGTAGCAGGATATGATGTACATATTGCGATTGAAGAGCCGTTATTTGAACTCGGTCGGACCCATTTGGCGCAATCCGAATTAGAGCGTATGGGTAAAATTATGGCGGAACGTCGTAAAGTCGCTTAATAGATAATGATAAAAACGTATCAATTGGATTTACGTCAATACCGCTGCCCGTTACCGCTATTAATGACTAAAAAAGCATTAAACCGACTAGCGTTAAACGAACGGTTGGTATTATTGCTTGATTTAGCGAGTAGCGTACAAGATTTTGAATTGTTGTGTGAGGAATACGGTTATGAACTCGTGCAAGATACGCAAATCAGCCGGTATCATTCCTTGAGTATTCGCAAAAAGTAAGCGGTTGTTTTTACAAACTTTTTTGCAAAAATAACCGCTTAATTGATAGAAGACTATGACCAACCGTTATGACGTTTACGACGCGGTAAGATAAACGGAATAATTAATCCGAGTAATAAACCTACCGCAAGTACCGAACCGCCATAGATAAACCACTGAATCACAATTTCTCGTTTGGCAGAGTCATGCATCGTTTCCAAATCTCGATTCTTGTTTTTCAGAATATCCAACTCTCGCTTCAATTGAGCATTTTGATCGAGAAGTTGGCTACTTTGCTGTTCGGCTTGTTGGCTGCGGCGTTGCATTTCTAACGTACGTTGTTGCCAATCCGCATCAATCTTACCTAATTTACTACTTAAATCCTGTACTTGCTGTTGCAGTTGAGGAATTAAATCTTTCGGGCTTGCAGTCTGAGAAATTTCAGAGGCAAGCACCCATCCCTCTCGATTTCTGCTATCACGAATTAAAACAAAGCGATCTTTCCGGTCTAATACCGTTACTTTTTCACCGGCTTGAACAGCACCTGAAATTTTGTATTGATCACCCGCACCTTTTCGCATATAAGTACTGAGATTCTCCGTAATATAATCTGCGGAAAATACCGGAGAAGAAAGACCAAGTAAGGTATAAGCAATTAGGATTAACTTCCGTTTTAACATAATCGAGTCCTTTTAGATGAAAGGGAAAGATATGTTTAAACATACTTTCCCTGAACGATAAAATTAATAAAAAATCATTAATAAGATTTCATAGATAACAATTGCAATGATTGCGCCTGCCGGTAATGTGACGACCCATGAGGCAACAATATTACGAATAATACCTAAGTTTAAGGCTGCAATACCGCGAGCAAATCCGACACCTAAGATTGCCCCTACAATGGTTTGTGTCGTTGAAATAGGTAAACCGGTACCTGAAGCGATTACTACGGTAGTCGCACAAGCAAATTCGGCAGAGAAACCGCGGCTTGGCGTTAAATCCGTAATACCGGTACCCATCGTTCCCATTACTTTATAGCCCATGATAAGCATACCGGCTGCGATACCCGCCGCACCTAACGGTAGAATCCATGAAGCCAATGCCGCTTTCCCTTCCACGACACCGCCGCTATGCACGATAGATACCACTGCGGATAACGGACCGACCGCATTTGCCACATCGTTCGAGCCGTGTGCGAATGCCATTGAACAAGCGGTTAAAAGCATTAAAATACTGAATACTTTTTCTACACCACCAAATGCAGCACCTTGAGCGCGTTTTGCAAATGCTTCGCTACGGAAATAGAAGTAACAAGTTACTACGGCGACGGCTGCGATGGCTGAGGAAATAAGTACGGTTTCCGTTGTGGTTAAATGCAAACCGACATGTTTTAAGCCCTTAGTCATAGTCACGATACTTAAAATAAAAGCGGTAAGTGCCATATAGAACGGACCGTACTTTTGTGCATTTTTCATCGGTTCATCAGTATCGAAAATAAGTTTTTGCGTACTAATAAAAATCCAATAAGCGACAAAACCGGCGATAACAGGTGTAATAAACCAGCTACCAACAATCCCGCCCAATTGTTTCCACTGTATGGCTTCGCTACCGACAGTTAAACAGCCGAAACCAATAATTGCCCCGATAATCGCGTGTGTTGTAGAAACAGGCCAACCCATTTTGGATGCGACTAATAGCCAAAAACCTGCGGCGAAAAGCGCCGACATCATGCCTAATACCAGAATATCCGGCTTATCGGCAAAAAATGAAACATCAATAATACCGCTTTTAATTGTTTCGGTTACTTCTCCACCTGCAAGATAAGCACCGGCAAATTCAAAAATCATCGCAATTACGATAGCCTGGCGGGCGGTAATCGTACCGGAACCTACCGATGTTCCCATTGCGTTAGATACGTCGTTAGCCCCGATACCGAAAGCCATAAAAAAACCAAAAATTGCAGTAATAATGACTAAAATATTGCCATATTGCTGAATGAGTTCCATTCTTTTCTCCTACGCTTTAGCTAACATTAGCTCGATTCGTGAACCGACACGTTGAGCTTGATCAGCTAAAATGCTCACTCGTTCAATACATTTATATAAAAACATTACATCAATCGGATTCAGATTTTTTTCTAAACCTAATAGCGTATGACGTAAACTTACTTGAAGTTGATCCGTATCGTCTTCAATTTGATCAAGTTCTAAAATCATATTATTAACAAAATGACGTTCTCGACCACGGAAACCGGTTTCAAGTAATTCGTCCATTTCATCTAACACTTTACGAATTTGGCGACTGGAATCCAGACTACGGAAGAGAAATTGGCGGAATGCGGGCTGCATAATTTCCGGTATGACTAACTGGCGACCGATAATTCGGCCGGAAATATCTCTAGAATAATTAGCTAATTTATCTAATTGCGTAACAATCTCTAATAGATCGCCACGTTCTACGGGTAAAAATAAACCGCGCGGAAGTTTTAAACGAATTTCGCGTTTTAAAGCATCAGCTCGGCGTTCTAAATCAATAATTTGCGCTCTAATATCCGCAGCTTTATCCCAATCACGGTCAAAAGTCGCTTCAAAAAAAGGTTCGAGTAATTCACTACATTCCGTTACTTTAAAAGCAAGTTTTTGTAGTGGAGTAAGCGGCGATTGTGCGAATAAACCAAAAATGTTATTCATTGCCATAAGGTATCTCCGTTGTGAATAAAATTTTACTTGATTTCGTTTTAGACAAAATCTTGTATATTTTACTTTATATAAAATAAAAGATCACGGGGAGGAAGTTAAAAATATGAGAATAAGCGACCTGTTTTGTAAGATTTTTTATACAGTTAAGTCGCTTGATTTTGGGATGCGGTTTATTTCGATTTTGATTAAATATGGTGTATCACCAACCGTTTACCGTGCAAGGTTAATACTTCGGCATCAAGATTGTATATATTTTTTAAATTTATCGGCGTAATAATTTCTTCGGGCGTACCGACCATGGCTATTTGTCCGTCTTTCATCGCTACAATCGTATCCGCATAAGCCGCCGCCATATTGATATCATGAACAACCATAACGGTTGTCAGATTAAGCTCATCGGTTAATTCTCTTAGTAATTTCATCAATACTTTAGCGTGAAACATATCCAGATTATTAAGCGGCTCATCGAGCAAAATATGATGAGTTTTTTGGCAGAATGTCATAGCGATTAACGCTCTTTGTCGCTGTCCGCCGGAAAGTTCATTTAAGAATCGATCTTTTAATGCGGATAGTTCGAAACGTTGTAACGCTTCTTCTACGATGTTTTTGTCTTCTTCACGGATTCTTCCTTGATGATGCGGATAACGTCCGAACATCAGTAAGTCGTTTACCGTAATGCGACTATGAATGACATTATCTTGCGTTAAAATTGCTAAATTTTGAGCGATAATTCGAGAATCGGTAGAGCTGATATCGTAATGATCCAACAAAATTTGACCGCTTTGAATGGATTGCAAACGCGCAATAAGCGAGAGTAGCGTCGATTTACCCGCTCCGTTAGCTCCGACTAGTGCAGTAATACCGCCGTTAGGAATATGTAAGTTGATATTATTTAAAATAGTGGCTTGACCAATTTTATGTGTAATATTTTTAACTTCGATCATCTTATTTCTTCTGCTTTAAAATTAAATAAATGAATACGATCCCGCCGGCAAATTCAATAACAACACTTAACACGCCTTGCATTTTAAGTAACTGCTCAAAGACAGCCTGTCCAAGCACAAGAGTGATAGAGGAGATAATCACCGTCATCGGTATTCTGACACTATGGGCAATTACGGGGCTGATTGCATTCACTAATGCGCATACCAATAATCCTAAAAATAGAATAGGACCGACTAAAGCGGTTGAAACGGCAACCAACAACGCACAACAAACGAGTAATTGTCGTGTAAATTGAGAATAGTTTAATCCTAATCCGATCGCTCTATCTTTACCAAGTAATAAAATGTCTAATTTATGGCGATGATGCCAAATCCAACAAGCGCTTAATATCGTAATACTGACGCTAATCCAAAGCAATGTAGGGTTAGCGGTATTGAAACTTGCAAATGAGGTACTTTGCGCAACCGCGAATTCTTCGGGATCAATCATTCGTTGCAGTAAATTATTTAAACTACGAAATAACACACCGAATATAATGCCGACTAAAATCATTCTGGCAAGATCGGTATTATTTTTATTCAGCGTGCGGAACAATAAGAGTGAACCGAATAACATAAGCGAAGTTTCGATCCCGAATTTACTGATAAGATCCAATTGCGTAAACCCAACACCGCCTAAAGTAAATACTAAAGCCGTCTGTATTAAGAGATATAACGAATCGAAGCCTAAAATACTCGGAGTTAAAATAGGATTATTGGTTAATGTTTGAAATAATAATGTTGAAACGCCGATAGTATAAGCAATGGTTAAGAGTAGAACTAATTTTTTGCCTCTGAACGGTAAGACAAAATCCCAGTTGCCGTTAGCGTTATATGCCATAAAGAATAGGCTACTGGCGAATAAGATTCCGGTTAAAAAAAACAATATATTAGAGGTACGCATTATTTTTTCCCTCTAAACAGTAAATAGAGAAAAACAATCGTTCCGCAAATCCCGAAGATGGTCGAGATAGGTACTTCATAAGGCGCATTGACCACACGTCCGATAATGTCACAAAGTAAGACTAAGTTCGCGCCGAGTAATGCTACTGAAGGTAAATTCTGGCGTAAACGGTCACCGGCTAAACGAGAAATGATATTAGGTACAACTAATCCGATAAACGGAATTTGTCCGACCGTAACTACAACCACCGCGGTAATCATTGCAACCACAATTAACGCAAACCAAGTCATTTGGCGGTAATTGATACCTAAACTGGTACTGATATTTTGACCTAATCCGGCAATGCTGAGTTGTTCCGCCATAATATATACAAGGACGGCTAGCCCGGCTGTTAGCCATAATAATTCGTAACGCCCTGCTAAGATACCGGAAAAGTCGCCTGAGAACCAAACGGATAATAATTGTAAAGAGTCGGTTTCGTATGCGACGAAAGTAGTAATGGCCTCAATAATATTACCGAATACGATTCCGATGAGCGGAACCATCAACTTTTGATGGGGGGGTAATCGACGAAGCAACAGCATAAAAATCCCCATACCGATTAATGCGCTTAACGTTGCAAAGGACATTTTCATAATAAGCGGTGTGGCAGGAAACATTAAGCTGGCAATTAAGATACCGATTGCCGCACTTTGGCTGGCTCCAATCATACTGGGTTCAATAAAACGATTTTTAAGTACGATTTGAAGTACCATTCCGGCAATACCAAGTGTGGCACCGACAAGTACAACGGCAAGCGTTCTGGGTAATCGACTGATAAAAAGTAATTCAAGCTGTTCGGTATGGGTGAAAAGATCTCTCCATTGGAAATCGGCAACCCCTACTGAAATACTCAATAGAAAAAGTAAGACCAGAAATAAAAAATTTAAAGCGGTTAGTTTTTGCATTATTTTTATAGGGATATTAATAATCAACGATGGCACATATATTGAGATATGTGCCATTTATCTATCTAACGGTTAAACTTTTTAAGTTATTTTGAAAATGCTTTTTTGATATTCGTCAGATCTTCACGCATTTGAGTTACACCGCCTGCCGCTAAATATGCGGAGCTACTTAAATAAACCACTTGATTATTTTTCCAAGCGTTTGTTTGATGTACTAATGCATTATCCAGTACTTCGCGAGCCGTTTTGCCTTCTTCACCGATTGCAGCGGTACGATCTAACACGAATAACCAATCCGGATTCACTTTTTGTAATAATTCGAATGATACCGGTTGTCCGTGACTTGTCCCTTTTTGTCCGACGTTTTCAATCGCCATCGGAATATCAAGAGCGGAGTGGATCCAACCTAAACGCCCTTTATTACCGAAAGCAGACATTTTTCCACCGTTTACAATCACAATTAAACCGTTACCTTTGCCTTTTACCGCCGATTTGGTTTCTTGAAGTAATGCTTCGATTTCCGTTTTTAATTGTGTCGCTTTTTCTTCTTTATTGAATAGCTTACCTAAATGTTCGATTTCTTGTAAGCCTGCTTGTAGCGTATTTAAATTGGTCGGAATACTTAAATCAATCGCATTTGAAATGGTTTTTACATCATCTAATTTTGCGGCGGAACGTGTCGCGACAATAATAAGATCCGGTTTTAACGAATTTAATGCTTCTAAATTCGGCTCGAAAAACGTACCGATATTTACCGCTTTTTCAACCGCAGGTTTTAAATAAGGAAGGGTTTTAGTTACATCGGGACTACCTGCGATAGGCACGTCCAAATGAGATAAAATATCAATGGCAACCGCATCAAAAACGGCTAACTTAGCCGGTGTTTGAGTAAACGTTACATCGCCGCGAACAGTCGGAATAGTCACTTCTTTAGCCAATACGGATGTCGTAAGTGTCGCTGCAAGCGTTAAGCCGAATAATACTTTTTTAAACATAATGTACATTCCTTTAGTGAGTAGATGTAATGAAAATGATTAGCAATAATTCTATTCGGATTTTTTATAATGTAAAGTAAAATTTAAGCGGTCGATTTTCACTGAATATTTGCAAATTTCAATTTATGCAAAATTCCGTTAAACTAATTACTTATATCACTAACTAAAAGAGTATGAATATGCCTGAATACACGCCAACTAATAAAGAGAATTCAAGAGACAAGCAAGTGGAACAAATTGCGATTGCTCCTCACTCTATCGAAGCGGAACAAGCCGTATTAGGCGGTATTATGCTCAATAACGAACATTGGGATAACGTATCCGAACGTATTCAAGCCGGTGATTTTTATAACTATGCACATCGTACTATTTTCGAGCAAATGGTGGAGTTGGTACGCCATAATCAACCGATTGATATTATTACGTTAGATCAAGCGTTGAAAGATAAAGGCGTACTACAAGATGTAGGCGGTTTTGCCTATTTGGCAGAGTTATCTAAGAACACGCCGAGTGCGGCGAATATCCTTGCTTATGCCGATATTGTCCGTGACCGTTCGGATCTACGAGGGGTGATTTCGGCCGGTAATCAAATTGCGGAAATGGCCTATCATACCAAAGGCAGAAGTTCAAAAGACGTGCTGGATGAAGCTGAGCGAATTGTGTTTGAAATCGCAGAGAAACGTAATTCGGCGAATGAAGGCCCGCAAAAGATTGATGATATTTTAATTAATACGCTTGCTCGTATCGAAATGCTTTCTAAAAATCGTCATAACGGCGGAGTAACGGGGGTTTCAACCGGTTTCCTCGATTTAAATAAAAAAACCGCAGGTTTACAACCGTCGGATTTAATTATCGTTGCGGCGCGTCCGTCTATGGGGAAAACTACGTTTGCGATGAACTTATGTGAAAATGCTTCGTTACTGGATGTAGAAGATCCGAATGATTTGGACGAATACGGTAATCCTCGCAAAAAGCCGGCGAAACCGGTACTGATTTTCAGTCTTGAGATGCCGGCGGACCAAATTATGATGCGTATGTTGGCTTCGCTCTCTCGCGTGGATCAAACGAAAATCCGAACCGGACAAATTCATGACGATGAAGATTGGGCGAAAATATCCAGTACGATGGCAATCTTGCAAGAGCGCAAAAATATCTATATTGACGACAGTTCCGGCTTAACGCCGACCGAATTACGTTCTCGTGCAAGACGTGTATATCGTGAGAACGGCGGGCTAAGTATGATCATGGTGGACTATCTACAGTTAATGCGTGCGCCGGCGTTTTCCGATAACCGAACCCTAGAGATTGCCGAAATTTCTCGATCTCTGAAAGCGTTGGCAAAAGAATTACAAGTGCCGGTTGTCGCACTTTCTCAGTTAAACCGAAGTTTGGAACAACGCGCCGATAAACGACCGGTAAACTCGGATTTACGTGAATCCGGCTCTATCGAGCAAGATGCGGACTTAATTATGTTTATTTATCGTGATGAAGTGTATAACGATAATTCCGATTTAAAAGGTATTGCCGAAATTATTATCGGTAAGCAGCGTAACGGTCCGATTGGACGAGTGCGTTTAACTTTCCAAGGACAATATTCAAGATTTGATAACTATACAGGCGGAGCCTATGACGATGAGTACTAATCTCTGTGCGATTTATAAAAGCCCGAAAAGAGAAGGAATGTTTCTGTATGTGGCAAAACGAGACCAATTTGACAATGTTCCAGAAGCGTTACGTCAAATGTTCGGTAAACCGCAATTTGTGATGCTTTTTAATTTAAACGGTGAAAAGCAGCTCAAGCGGTCAAAAAATGAAGAAGTTTTGCAAGCGATCCAAACACAAGGCTTTTTCCTACAGATGCCGCCTCCACCGGAAAATTTGCTCAAAACATTCCTTGAACAGCATAAAGGGGGGAACTAATGCACTGCCCGTTTTGTGCCGCGGAAGAAACCAAAGTTGTAGATTCTCGTCTTGCTGCGGACGGTTATCAAATTCGTCGCCGTCGTGAATGTACCAGCTGTAAAGAACGTTTTACGACATTTGAGTCTGCGGAATTAGTCGTACCTTATATTGTAAAAAATAACGGTAACCGCGTTCCGTTCGATGCAAATAAATTACGAGTCAGCTTAAATCGTGCGCTGGAAAAGCGTCCGGTTAGTGCGGATGATGTGGAAAAAGCTATCAGTAAAATTATTATTCAGCTTCAATCAACCGGTGAGAGAGAAGTACCGAGTAAATTAGTCGGTAGCCTTGCTATGGATGCGCTAAAGCAATTGGATAAGGTTGCCTATATTCGATTTGCTTCGGTATATCTCAGCTTTGATGATATTGAAGAGTTTACTAAAGAAATTGAGAAGTTAAGAGAATAGAGAATATTACGAGCATACGACGGTATTTTTGTCGTCTCTTTTAGCGCTTCTATCGAAATGCAAGCGGTTGATTTTTGTTAAATTTTTACAAAAATCAACCGCTTGTTTATATTTGGAGTTTACGTTTATTCAAATAGTCCGGCGTGAAGTGCGCGAACCACTTCGTCCGCTTCGTCATTTTTAATAAGCGTACAAACGTTGTTTGTGCTTGCGCCGTAGCTAATTAAGCGAATATTGAAATTCTCAATCGTATGGAATAACTGTTTAGCCACACCGGCTTGCGTATGTAAATTATTACCGATAATTGCGATTAACGCTAAATCGTTTTCCACTTGTACGTGGCAATAAGCGTTTAATTCGTCCAGTAATTCTTTTGATAACATATCCGCACCGGATGATGCCGAACCGGTTTTATCCAAAGTTAATGCTACGCTGACTTCCGATGTAGTAATTACATCTACCGAAATTTTGTGTTTTGCCAGAATAGCGAACACGTTAGCTAAAAAGCCCTGAGCGTGAAGCATTGATAGGCTGGATAGCGTTAATAATGTTTGGTGACGACGTAACGCAATTGCACGGAACGTCGGGCGCGGTTGCGGATCACGCGTTACCCAAGTACCGCCTTGTTCCGGTGCTTTGCTTGAGCCGACATATACAGGAATGTTGCTGCGTACGGCAGGTAATAAAGTTGCAGGATGTAGCACTTTTGCACCGAAAGTCGCCATTTCCGCCGCTTCGTTAAATGCCATGGTATCAATACGCTGTGCATTTGGTACGACACGCGGATCGGTTGTATAAATACCCGGTACGTCCGTCCAAATTAATACGTCATTCGCATTTAGCACTTCCGCTAATAATGCCGCAGAGTAATCCGAGCCGCCACGACCTAAAGTGGTCGTTTTACCCTCATCATCTCGACCGATAAAACCTTGAGTAATCACGACATTACCTGCTGCAATTAGCGGTTTAATAATCGCATCGGATTGCTGTTGCGTTTTTTCGTCATTTGGTGCGGCTTTTCCATAATTGCTATTTGTCGCGACAATGTCACGCACATCTACCCATACTGCCGGGAAATTACGTTCTTTTAGCAACTGAGTAAAAATTTTAGTGGACATCATTTCACCGTGACAGATTAATTCATCGGTTAAAGCGTTGGATGTCGCAAGACTTGCAGATTCCGCTAATGCGGCGATATGTTGTAATAATTCGTCGATTTCAGCGGAAACTTCACTTTGATTTTGTAATTTTTCAATGATGTTGTATTGAATGGTACGTACCGCATCCAAGATTTCTTCACGACGTTCTTTTTCACAACCGTTCGCTAATTCTACTAAATAATTAGTTACGCCTGCAGACGCAGAAAGTACGACAACACGCGTATTGGCATCTGATGTTACGATATTCGCACAAGATGTCATTGCGTCGAAATTTGCTACACTGGTTCCACCGAATTTTGCAACCGAAAGATGAGACATAATAAGAATTTCCTATAAATCAAAAATAATAGATGATATGTGTAGTGGATATTCGAAAGGAAATTGAGTAGATTAGGCGGTTTGATTTAAGAACCAATTAATCAGAGCACTCCATTTAAACTTGCGTTAAATGACAGCTGATAGGATTCAACCTGACTCAGCCGATGTTCATTCCAGTCTAGTGAATTCACACCTCGGCAAGCACTCCCATCATTTAATCCTCAAACGGCCCTAGTTGCCTTGGATTAAACTGCCTGAGTGTTGCGCCTCTCCCGCAATGATAAAATCATTACTTCCTTCCGTAATAGTACGGAAAGCACGTATAGAAATACCTTTTTCTTATAAAGGTGTCAAACGATATTTATTCGGAATGATAAGAATGCTTAAGGATTGGGCTAATTTGAGAAGAATTAGGCTTGAAAATAAAAGAGGTCGGATCTTTAATTCGGCTTTATAAAAAAATTAAATGTTTCCGGCCTCGATAAGGGAGATTAATTATTTTTCATTTTTTTCCGATGCGGCCGTTTTATGCGCCGCCATTTTTTGGCGGATTTCACGGCGTTGTTTTGAAAGTTCGGCATTGCGAATCATATAGTCGTCCACACGATTTTCATAATCGTCACGCATATTCGCAATAATGGCACGAATGTCTTCCACCGTCATCGAATCGCTAATATATTGATTCAAGTTATCTAAAAGTAATACGCGTTTTTGGTTATCGCGAATTTTGCGATCATTGTCCGCCGTTTCACGATGGAGTTTGTTTTTTAAACGGTATAGATGAACATAATCCAACATATCTTGGAAAGATTGTTTTTTAACATCAGCCATTTGAAGATCCTCTTGGTTAGTAAATATTAAAACTAATCGAATCCTAGACTTTTTAATTTGATTCGTCAAAATGTTTTATTCCACTTTACTTATTTGTTCAAAGAAACAACGATACCGTCAAATTAATGAAGAAATTTTCTATCGATTCGTAGTAAAAATGATAGAATCTTAATATTTATCTTCATCGTTTGTTTATAAGGATATTTTTATGTCGTCGTCTAAACAATTAATGCCGAGAGAGTTTGCTGCGATCGATTTGGGATCGAACAGCTTTCATATGATTGTGGCACGCATTGTAAACGGTTCAATCCAAATACTTTCACGTTTGAAGCGTCGAGTTCGCTTGGCGGACGGTTTAGATGAAAATCGTATTTTGAGTCAAGAAGCGATTACAAGAGGCGTAGAATGTTTAGCGTTATTTGCCGATCGTTTGCAAGGATTTTCTGCGGAAAACGTGAAGGTGGTCGGGACTTATACTTTGCGTCGGGCGATTAATAATGAAGACTTTTTAACACAAGCGGCTGAAGTATTTCCGTTCCCTATTCAAATCATTTCGGGGCAAGAAGAAGCGCGCTTAATTTATTCCGGAGTCAGTCATACTCAACCTGAACGCGGACGAAAGTTTGTGGTGGATATCGGCGGCGGTTCGACGGAGATGACGATTGGCGATAATTTTACGCCGTTACGTGCCGAGAGCCGTCATATGGGATGCGTGAGCTTTGCCAAACGATTTTTTGCAAAGGGCGAGTTAAACATTGAACGTTTTGACAGCGCTTATCAACTTGCAATGGAAAAAATCGAAGATTTGGCTTGGGAATATCGTCAGCTCGGTTGGCAACACGTTTTAGGTTCGTCAGGTACGATAAAAACCGTACAAAAAGTTTTAATTGCGAACGGTTACCGTGACGGATTAATTACGGAAGAACGTTTACAGGCTTTAATCGACGATTGTTTACGTTTTAATTCGTTAAATAGCATCCAGATGAAGGGGTTACTTGAGGAACGAGCCGACGTTTTAGTTCCCGGATTAGCTATTTTGCTCGCGCTTTTCCATACTTTCAGAATCGAATCGATGCGTTATTCCGACGGAGCTTTGCGAGAAGGCGTGATGTACGGGTTAGAGAAAAGTTTTCAAGTCGGCGATATTAGACAGCGTACTGCAGAAGCATTGGCGGAGCAGTTTAATATCGATCAGCAACAGGCGAATCGAGTGGAACATACGGCATTGGAATTGTTCGAGCAAGTGAAAAGTTGGCGTAACCGTCGCCAAACGGCGGAATTGTCGAGTATGCTGAAATGGGCGAGTTTGTTGCATGAAATCGGGATCGTCATCAATCATAACGGCGTTAATAGACATTCCGCTTATATTATTGCGAATCGAGACTTACCCGGATTCGATTTTGAACAGCAGAATTTATTAGCAACCTTAATGCGCTTTCATCTTAAAGGTTTCAAACGTAGCGATATTCGTAGTACCAATCGTTATCAGCATCGCGATATTCTTACCTTACTAAGATTATTCAGATTGGCCGTTTTACTTAATCGTTCTCGTCAAGCGACGGTAACCTCTAAAATCTTAAACTTGCATATTGATAATAACGAATGGTTTCTCTCGTTCGATTCGGGTTTTTTAGCTAAAAATCCTCTCGTTCTGGCAGACTTGGAAGAAGAAAAAAAATATTTGTCTTCTCTAGGCTTAGTACTCAATGTGGGTTAGTCCTGTCAAAGAGGCATAAATGTTTATGCCTCGCGTTTTATAAAATTTTGATCTAGTTCTCATTTTTCCCTTTTCTTCCTTGTTATTTCTAAGATAAGTCTTTAACCTACTATTATTGGAGTATATCTTCATTTATGGAGTGTTTGCTGAATTGATACGGCAATCTATGTAATAGTTAATTTAAGGTAAGGACTGTTAATATGTTATTAGGTGATTTATCTCGTGCGGATTATGCGAAATCGTTACCCCCTGTTTTTGCGCGTTTATGTGAAAAACTTAAAAATTTAGATTTAGTTAATCTTCCCTTAGGTTGGCAGGATCTTGAAGAGGGTGTTCGTATGAACGTGATGGAGTTCGAAACCTCGCCGGCGGAAGAGAAAAAAGCTGAAATGCACCGTAAATTTATTGATATTCAATTACTTATCTCAGGGGAAGAAATGATTGAATATGGTTTGAGCGAACCTGATTTGGCACTGTATGACGAATATCGAGATGAAGACGACTATCAACTTACCGATAAAATCGAACATAAAAACGAGTTGATTTTACAACCGAATATGTTTGCGATCTTTCTTCCTTACGAACCGCATAAACCGGGAAATGCGGTAGGCGGACAAAATAAATTACTTAAAAAACTTGTGGTGAAAGTACCTGTGAGTTATCTATAGGAGGCGCAAATGTCTGCTCGAGGTAAAATATTAGATACAATCGGTGCGTTACAAACCAGCCTGACCAAAACGGAAAAGAAAATCGCATCGGCGATTTTGGCTCAGCCTGAAATTTTAAGTCAGAATTCTCTTTCTGAGGTTGCCAAGCAATTGGATGTCGGTGAAGCTACCTTTATTCGATTTTGTAGAACGCTGGGTTTTAAAGGCTATACCGATTTTAAACTGGATTTGGCCATCGAATTAGCCACGCAAGAAAAACGCAGTAATTCCATTTTTGATACGGATGTATCGGAAAGCGATACGCCGAAAGAAATTGCGGTTAAATTGCAAAGCAGTTTAAATAATGTGATTGCGGAAACAATCAATCTATTGGATTTCCAAGAGTTGGAATATGTGGTTGAGGAATTACAAAAAGCGCAACGTATTTTCTTATTCGGTGTCGGATCGTCGGGGCTTACCGCAGAAGATGCCAAACATAAATTGATGCGTATCGGCTTACAAACCGATGCGGTTACCAATAACCACTTTATGTATATGCAGGCATCATTGTTACGTGAAGGCGATGTTGTGATCGGTATCAGCCATTCCGGTTATTCCGACGAGGTAATCAGTGCGTTGAAAATCGCACGAAAAAATCATGCGAAAACCATTGCGATTACTCATCATATTCGTTCGCCGATTACCAATGTGGCGGATTATGTGTTGATTAACGGTAATCGACAAGGTCATATGCAAGGAGATTCGATCGGGACCAAAATGGCGCAATTGTTTGTACTTGATCTGATTTACTCGCTCTTGGTTAAAGCGGAGCCGGAAAAATCGATTCAGCAAAAACAAAAAACTTTAGACGTAATCTTAGAACAACGCGTTCACGGTCGATAATCGATAAATTACAAGCGGTCGAATTTGCAGAAATTTTTGTAAATTTGACCGCTTACTTTTTTTCCGTAAAAAAGTACTTTTAAAGTAGCGAATATTTTCGCTAGAATGGCTAAATCAGTTTTTAAAAACACACAAAGAGGCAAACACAATGACACAAGTTTATAATTTCAGCGCAGGCCCGGCAATGATGCCGAAAGCCGTTTTGGAACAAGCTCAACAAGAATTATTAAATTGGCAAAATCAAGGGACTTCGGTGATGGAAGTCAGTCATCGTGGTAAATTGTTTATGGAGTTGGCGACACAGTCGGATAAAGATCTGCGTGAAGTCTATAATATTCCGGATAACTATAAGATCCTATTTTTACAAGGTGGTGCGAGAGGACAATTTGCGGCGATTCCAATGAATTTGATCGGCGAAAAGGGTAAGGCTCTTTATTTAAACAGCGGTCATTGGTCCGGAACGGCGGCAAAAGAAGCACGTAATTTCTGCGAAATCAATGAAATCAATATTGTAGAAAAAGATCAAAACGGGATCATTTCCGTTACTCGTACCGATTTCAGCGACATCGCCGATCAATACGATTATGTGCATTATTGCCCGAACGAAACGATTAGCGGGGTGGAAATTCACGAGATTCCGAATGTAGGTAATGCCGTATTGGTTGCGGATATGTCTTCAAATATTCTTTCGCGTAAAATTGATATTAGTAAGTTCGGTTTAATTTATGCCGGCGCACAAAAGAATTTAGGTCCGGCAGGTATTACGATAGTGATTGTACGTGAAGATCTGATTGGTAAGGCGCGTACCGCTACACCGTCTATTTGGAATTACGAAACGCAAGTCAATGCCGATTCGATGATCAATACGCCGCCGACATTCGCTTGGTATTTATGTTCATTGGTATTTAAACATTTAATCAAAGAAGGCGGTTTACCGGCGATTGAAAAACGTAATGAAGCTAAAGCGAAATTGTTGTACGACTACTTAAATAACAGCAACTTCTATCGTAATTATATTGCCGAAACCAATCGTTCGGTAATGAATGTGACATTTACCACCGATAATGACGAATTAAATGCAAAATTTGTGGCGGAAGCGACCGCTTGCGGTTTACACGCTTTAAAAGGACACAAAGTGTTAGGCGGTATGCGCGCATCAATTTATAACGCGATGCCGATTGAAGGCGTGCAAGCGTTAATTGGATTTATGGATAAATTTGCGAAAGAAAACGCGTAATACTTGAGCGTATATAAAAAGAAACCATCTGCCGTGCAGGTGGTTTTTTTACAGGTCGATTTTATGTTTCCGATAAGTTTTAATATATTATTTTATTTTGATATGAAAGGAAAATCCTAACGGATCATTCGCTAAAACTAAGCGTATAACTGTATCGTTTTCTGTTACAATCAAAAAACTTTACTCAACCAAAAAGGGAATATTTATGAATTTTGAAACACTTTGCCTACATGCAGGCTATACGCCGAAAAACGGCGAGCCGAGAGCTTTACCTATCGTACAAAGTACGACATTTACCTATGATAGTGCGGAATCTATCGGGAAATTATTCGATTTAGAAGAAGCGGGCTTCTTTTATACTCGTTTGGCGAATCCGACGACGAATGCGGTGGAAGAAAAAATTGCGGCGTTAGAAGGCGGGGTTGCGGCTATGTGTACCGCATCGGGGCAGTCTGCGGTTTTCTATGCGCTGATGAATTTACTTGAATCCGGCGACCATTTTATTTCCGCATCCAGCATTTACGGCGGCAGTTATAACCTATTCGCACATACGTTCCGCAAAATGGGGATTGAAGTGACTTTTGTCGATCAATTTGCCCCGATTGAAGAATTGAAAAAAGCGATTCGTCCGAATACTAAAGCAGTCTTCGGTGAAACTATCGCAAATCCGGCGTTACGCGTATTGGATATTGAGAAATTTGCCGCATTAGCGCAAGTGGCGGAATGTCCGTTAGTTGTCGATAATACTTTTGCTACGCCGTATTTCTGCCGTCCTTTTGAATTCGGCGCCAATATAGTGGTACACAGTTCATCAAAATATCTTGACGGTCATGCGGTCGCATTGGGTGGGGTGATTATTGACGGCGGAAATTTCGATTGGAATAACCCTAAATTTAAAGCCTTCCACCAACCGGATGAAACCTATCACGGGCTGGTTTATACCGAAACGTTCGGTAAAGCGGCGTATATGGTAAAAGCTCGAGTGCAATTGATGAGAGATTTAGGTGCAACGCCCGCACCGCAAAACAGTTTCTTACTGAACTTAGGGTTGGAAACATTATCCCTCCGTATGAAACAACATTTTGCCAATGCTAAGGCGGTTGCGGAATTCTTAGAAGCGCATCCTCAAGTAAAAAGCGTATATTATCCGGCATTGGCAAGTTCACCGGATTTCGCATTACAGCAAAAATATACGCCTAACGGCTTATGCGGCGTGCTTTCTTTTGAATTAAAAGGTAATAAAGAAACTGCGATGAAATGGCTGAATGCGCTTAAGTTAGTTTCTCGAGAAGTGCATGTGGCGGATATTCGTACTTGTGCGTTACATCCGGCAACTTCTACACATCGTCAGTTAAGTGCTGAAGATCTCAAAGCGGCGAATATTTCCGAAACATTGATTCGTCTTTCGGTCGGGATCGAAACGCTGGAAGATATTCTAGCGGATTTAACTCAAGCATTTGAGCAAGCTGTGTAAAGACTTAATATGAATGTATAAGCGGTCGTAAATTTTCCTAGATTTACGACCGCTTGTTTATGAAGGGAAGAGAGAAAATCAATCCATTACGTTTGTATTAATTTCTTTCCATCTGTAACATATTTTTTACTGGCAAAGATTGGGATTCTCTAATACAATCCGAACACTACTCAATAAAAATAATGTTACAGAGGTAAAAATGCAATTTCTCAACATCGCTAATGAGGGTGTAAAATCCCTTTCTCCTTACCAAGCGGGCAAACCGATTGAAGAATTAGAACGTGAGCTGGGTATCAGTAATATCATTAAACTCGCTTCCAATGAAAACCCGTTCGGTTTCCCTGAAAGTGCAAAACAAGCGATTATTAATCAACTCAATGATCTCACTCGTTATCCGGATGCAAACGGTTTTGAATTAAAAGCGGCAATTTCAAAAAAGTTCGGCGTACAAGCGAATCAAATTACTTTAGGTAACGGTTCAAACGATTTATTGGAATTATTTGCGCATACTTTTGCCGGCGAGCAAGATGAAATTATCTATTCGCAATATGCCTTTATCGTGTATCCGTTAGTGACTAAAGCGATTAATGCGGTGGCTCGTGAGATTCCGGCGAAAAATTGGGGACACGATTTAGAGGCGTTTCTTGCTGCAATCAATGAAAAAACCAAATTGATTTTTATTGCAAACCCAAATAATCCGACCGGAAATTTCTTAAGTGAAGCAGAAATTGACGCTTTCTTAGCGAAAGTACCGGCAAATGTGTTGGTAGTACTCGATGAAGCCTATACCGAGTTTACAGACGCTTGCGAGCGTGTTGATTCATTCGGTTTATTAGCAAAATATCCGAATTTAATTGTTTCTCGTTCACTTTCCAAAGCGTATGGACTTGCCGGGCTGCGAATCGGTTATGCGGTCTCTCACGCTGAAATTGCGGATTTATTAAATCGAGTACGCCAACCGTTTAACTGTAACAGCCTTGCATTGGCTTCAGCGATTGCGGTGATGAATGACGATGCGTTTGTGGAAAAAGTTGCGGAAAATAATCGCCAAGAGATGCAACGTTATGAAGCATTCTGCCAAGCACAAGGTTTGGATTATATTCCTTCCAAAGGTAACTTTATTACGATTGATTTCAAACGTCCTGCCGCACCGATTTACGAAGCCTTATTACGTGAAGGCGTGATTGTTCGTCCGATTGCAGGTTACGGTATGCCGAATCATTTACGTATCAGTATCGGTTTACCGCAAGAAAATGACCGCTTGTTTGCCGCATTAGTAAAAGTGTTGGGATAATTTAGAGAATAAAATGGAAAAAATTACATTAGCACCGATCAGCCGTGTTGAGGGCGAGATTAATTTACCCGGCTCAAAAAGCCTTTCAAACCGTGCGTTATTATTAGCCGCTTTAGCGAAAGGGACGACTAAGGTTACCAATTTATTAGACAGTGACGATATTCGCCATATGCTCAATGCGTTAAAAGCATTAGGCGTTAATTATTCATTATCGGAAGATAAAACCGTTTGTACCGTTGAAGGTGTCGGCGGTGCGTTTAATTGGAAAAACGGTTTGGCGTTATTTTTAGGTAATGCCGGTACGGCAATGCGTCCGCTAACTGCAGCATTATGTCTAAAAGGCGCAACTGAAGCGGAAGTGGTTTTAACCGGCGAGCCTCGTATGAAAGAACGCCCGATCAAACACTTGGTTGATGCGCTTCGTCAAGCGGGTGCAAGCGTTCAATATTTGGAAAATGAAGGTTATCCGCCGGTAGCAATCCGCAATAGCGGTCTAAAAGGCGGGAAAGTACAAATTGACGGCTCAATTTCCAGCCAATTCTTAACCGCTTTACTGATGGCGGCACCGCTTGCCGAAGGCGATATGGAAATTGAAATTATCGGTGAACTGGTATCAAAACCTTATAT
This sequence comes from Actinobacillus lignieresii, assembly GCF_900444945.1. NCBI lineage: Bacteria > Pseudomonadati > Pseudomonadota > Gammaproteobacteria > Pasteurellales > Pasteurellaceae > Actinobacillus > Actinobacillus lignieresii. The sequence goes on from NZ_UFRM01000001.1 coordinate 675,531, forward strand.
TGATATTACCTTGGCGATGATGAAAGATTTTGGAGTAAAAGTTGAGAATCGAAATTACCAGACCTTTGTGGTTAAAGGTAATCAAAGTTATCTCTCACCGGAAAAATATTTGGTAGAAGGCGATGCGTCATCCGCTTCTTATTTCTTAGCAGCCGGTGCGATTAAAGGTAAAGTGAAGGTAACCGGTATTGGTAAAAATTCGATCCAAGGCGACCGCTTGTTTGCCAATGTGCTGGAAGCGATGGGCGCGAAAATTACTTGGGGTGACGATTTTATCCAAGCGGAACAGGGTAAGCTTAAAGGTGTGGATATGGATATGAACCATATTCCGGATGCAGCGATGACGATTGCAACTGCCGCATTATTTGCCGAAGGGGAAACGGTGATTCGCAATATTTATAACTGGCGTGTCAAAGAAACCGATCGTTTAACGGCGATGGCGACCGAATTGCGTAAAGTCGGTACAATCGTTGAAGAAGGCGAAGATTTTATTCGTATTCAGCCTTTACCACTCACGCAATTCCAGCATGCTGAAATTGAAACCTATAATGATCATCGTATGGCAATGTGCTTCTCTTTGATTGCATTGTCCGATACGCCGGTAACGATTTTAGATCCGAAATGTACGGCAAAAACCTTCCCAACTTATTTCACTGAATTTGAGAAGTTGTCGGAAAGAACATAACAAGCGATAATAAGCGGTTGAATTTGTAAAAAAATTTGCAAATTCAACCGCTTTTTTATGTATAGGTATAAATTTTAATTCAATTAAATTGCATAAATATTCATTTTGATATACATTTGTCAGAAACAAAAAATAATGAGGAAGTTATGCGTAACACAGAATTAGTTCAATGGTTTAGACAATCCACGCCTTACGTAAATATGCACAGAGAGAAAACCTTTGTGATTATGTTAGACGGCAATGCGATTGCTCACCCGAATTTTATTAATATTACTAATGACATCAGTTTGTTGCATAGTTTGGGCATCAAGCTGGTGATTGTGTTTGGTGCTCGTTGCCAAATTGACGAGTTATTGGCAAAAAATCAGATGAGTTCCGCCTATCATAAGCATATTCGTATTACCGATAGCAAAACGTTAGAAGTGGTTAAGCAAGCGGTCGGCGGATTGCATTATGATATTTTTTCTCGTTTGTCATTACGTTTACCGAATTCTCCGGTACTAAACGTAGTAAGTAGCAATGCGGTATTAGCGCAACCGCTTGGTGTAATTGACGGTGTGGATTACGGTTTAAGCGGTAAGATTCGCCGGATTAATATCGAAGGGATTCAGCAACAATTGGCACAAGATGCAATCGTGGTTATCGGTCCGATTGCGCCTTCGGTTACCGGAGAAATGTTTAATTTACCGTTTGAGGAGATTGCAACGCAAATTGCGATTAAGTTAAAAACGGATAAGCTAATCGGTTTTTGCGATCAGCAAGGGATCTTGGATTCGGAAGGCAATGTATTATCGGATTTACACCCTCGTGAAGCTAAACGTTATTTAACGCAATTTATTGAGTCCGGACAATATCATCATTCCGCCGCACGCTTTTTACAAGCGGCAATCGAAGCCTGTCATGCCGGCATTAAACGTTCACACTTACTGAGCTATAAAGAAGACGGTTCATTACTGCAAGAGTTATTTTCTCGTGACGGTATCGGAACGCAGTTATCGGAAGAGAGCTCGGAAAATATTCGTTTGGCAACTTCGTTTGATATTCCGGGGCTGTTGAATCTGATTCGTCCGCTTGAAGAACAAGGGATTTTGGTTAAGCGTTCGCGTGAACAGCTGGAAATGGAGATCAGTAACTATACGATTATTGAGCGTGACGGTATTGTGATTGCCTGTGCGGCATTGAATCATTATCCGCAAGAAAAAATGGCGGAAATGGCTTGCGTAGCGGTACATCCCGATTATCGTGATTCGTCGCGAGGCGATGTGTTACTGGAAGCGATTAAACGTAGAGCCTATAAATTGCAGGTCGAGAAATTATTCGTATTAACCACTCGAACAACCCAGTGGTTCCAAGAACGCGGTTTTGTGCTTTCTACCACGGACGATTTACCGAAAGAGAAGCGGGAACATTACAATTATCAACGAATGTCGAAGATTTTAATCTTAGAACTCAGTCAGTAAGCGGTTGAATTTTACTAAATATCTGCAAACGTCTTTCCGTAAAAGGAGAGACGTTTTATTTTGTAAGAAATAGAGAAAATTTAACCGCTTGTTACTTCACTAAATATTGATGGCGATCTTCCATTAATTTGCTTAGAAATTCGATGAACACTTTCACTTTAGGCGATAAGTAACGGCGGTACGGATATAAGACGCTAATATCTATCGAATGTTGTTTATATTGCGGTAAAATTTCAACCAAATTGCCGGCACTGATTTCTTCTTTAACCAAAAAGAGCGGTAAATTAACGATACCCTGTCCCGCTTTTGTCATTTGTAACAGGGCATAACCGTTATTGGAAATCACATGTGCGTTAGGTTTGATTTTCATTTTTTGTTCACCGTCCATAAATTGCCATTGCTGATGATTTTCATAGATTAAACAAGTATGTTCGGTTAATTGTTCCAAATTTTCCGGTGTACCTTGTTTGGCTAAATAGTCCGGCGATGCGATAAGTACCAGTTCGGAACGTGCGATGCGTTTGGCTACAATGGAGCTGTCTTCCAACGCACCGATACGCAATACCAAATCATAACCTTCCGCCACAACATCGACACGACGATCACTAAACTCAATATTGAGCTGAATATTCGGATAAGTTGTCATAAATTGCCCTAAATAAGGCGCAACGAAACGTGATCCGAAGTCCATCGGCAGAGAAATTGTGATTTTCCCTTGTAATGTTGAGGTAATATTGCTTACACTATTCTCCGCATCTTTTAATTCGTTAAGAATGGGCAAGCAACGTTGATAATAAAGTAAACCGGCTTCGGTGGGAGTGATCTTACGAGTTGTACGGTGTAATAGTCGTACGTTGAGATGTTCTTCAAGTTGGGCAATCAGCTTACTTGCCATTGCTAACGAGATCTGTTCAAGTTGTGCCGCTTGAGTAAAACTTTGTGTTTCGATTACACGACAGAAAAGATTAATCGCATTGAGCTTATCCATTTTTTATCTCTCTAGATATTGTTTTTTATCATTAGGCTTGCTATTGTCGGTGCATTTTGGGTCAAGTAGTATTAAATATCAACTAAAAAGAAATAAAATCTAATATATTTCTTAAATTATTTATATTTTGGGTAGTTATTCATGGGAAAATCATTGGTTATTGTGGAGTCACCGGCGAAAGCTAAGACGATCAATAAATATTTAGGTAGTGATTATGTGGTGAAATCGAGTGTTGGTCATATTCGTGATTTACCTAAAAGCGGTAGTGAAAGTGAAAAAGGCGAAAAAGCGAAACCGATTTCAACCAAAGGCATGACGGCGGAACAAAAAGCAAAACTAAAAGCAGAAAAAGATCGTGCCGCATTGGTAAAACGTATGGGGATAGACCCTTACCATGATTGGAAAGCGAATTATCAAATTCTTCCGGATAAAGAAAAGGTAGTTTCCGAATTAAAATCTTTAGCCAAAAAAGCCGATCATATTTATCTCGCAACCGACTTGGATAGAGAAGGGGAAGCGATTGCTTGGCATTTGCGAGAGGTTATCGGCGGTGACGACGAACGTTTTAGCCGTGTCGTATTTAACGAAATTACCAAAAATGCCATTCAAAAAGCGTTTGAACAACCGGATCATTTGAATTTAGACCGTGTAAACGCGCAACAAACACGCCGCTTTTTAGACCGTGTGGTGGGTTTTATGGTATCGCCGTTACTTTGGAAAAAAGTCGCACGGGGCTTATCCGCAGGGCGTGTACAATCGGTTGCAGTGAAACTTTTAGTCGAGCGCGAGCGTGAAATTAAAGCGTTCCAACCGGAAGAGTATTGGGAAATTTTAGCCAATACGCTAACGGCTAAAGGAAAATTACCGCTTGATTTAACCGGCTATAAAGGTAAAAAATTCTCGGCAAAAAACCAAAAACAAGCGGATGAGGCGGTAAAATCGTTACAAGGTAGCGAATTTATCGTTTCAGAGATTGATAAAAAGCCGACTTCCTCAAAAGCAAGTCCGCCGTTTATTACTTCAACGCTGCAACAAACGGCAAGTACCCGTTTAGGTTTTGGTGTGAAGAAAACCATGATGTTGGCGCAGCGCTTATATGAAGCGGGTTATATTACCTATATGCGTACCGACTCAACCAATCTAAGCCAAGATGCATTAGCCATAGCGCGCGGTTATATTGAAAATCAATTCGGTGCCGAGTATTTACCGGCTAAACCGAATTTTTATTCAAGTAAAGAAGGGGCGCAAGAAGCGCACGAAGCGATTCGTCCTTCAGATGTAAATGTGAAAATGGCTGATTTAAAAGGTATGGAAAAAGATGCCGAGCGTCTTTATGAGCTTATTTGGCGTCGTTTCTTAGCTTGCCAGATGACACCGGCTCGTTATGATTCAACCAGCCTTACTGTTACGGCAGGCGATTATGAATTAAAAGCGAAAGGGCGTGTATTGCGTTTTGACGGTTGGACAAAGGCATTACCGGTACAAGGTAAAACCGCTGAAGACCAAGTGTTACCGGAAGTCGCACTTAATGAAAAATTAACGTTAGAAGCAGTGCTACCTAGCCAGCACTTTACTAAACCGCCGGCACGTTTCTCTGAGGCGGCATTAGTCAAAGAATTGGAAAAACGTGGTATCGGTCGTCCGTCCACCTATGCGGCGATTATCTCAACGATTCAAGAGCGTGGTTATGTGCGTACCGAAAATCGCCGTTTCTATGCGGAAAAAATGGGTGAAATCGTTACCGACCGTTTAGACGAATCCTTTAGCGATTTAATGAATTACGACTTTACCGCCAATATGGAAGAAACACTCGACCAAATTGCGGAAGGTAATAAAAACTGGAAAGAGGCGCTTAATAATTTCTTCAAATATTTCTCTGAGCAGCTGACTAAAGCCGAATTAGATGAGTTGGAAGGCGGTATGAAGCCGAATAGCCTTGTGCCAACAGAAATTGACTGTCCGACTTGTGCAAGAAAAATGGCAATTCGCACCGCTTCTACCGGTGTGTTCTTAGGTTGTACCGGCTATGCGTTACCACCGAAAGAGCGTTGTAAAACCACAATGAATCTGATTCCGGAGGCGGAATTACTCAACGTGTTGGATGAAGAGTCGGAAGCAAAAGCGTTATTAGCTCGTAAGCGTTGTCCGAAATGCGATTCGGCAATGGATAGTTATGTGATCGATCCGCAACGTAAATTACATATTTGCGGTAATAATCCGAATTGTGACGGTTACGTATTAGAACAAGGTACATTCAAAATTAAAGGCTATGACGGCCCGATCGTTGAATGTGATAAATGCGGTGCGGATATGCACCTCAAACTTGGTCGTTTCGGTAAATATATGGGTTGTACCGCGTGCGATAACACCCGTAAGATTCTGAAAAACGGTGAAGTTGCGCCGCCTCGTGAAGAGCCGACGCATTTCCCAGAACTCAAATGTGAGAAATCGGATGCGTATTTCGTATTACGTGACGGTGCAAGCGGTGTGTTTATGTCGGCACACAATTTCCCGAAATCTCGTGAAACACGGGCGCCGAAAGTTGCCGAATTAGCACAATATCGTGATCGTTTACCGGAAAAATTACAATATCTTGCCGATGCGCCTCAGCAAGATCCGGAAGGAAATGAAGCGATTATCCGCTTTAGCCGTAAAGAAAAACGTCAATATGTGACTTCTGAAAAAGACGGCAAAGCAACCAAATGGATTGTCGATTACCTTGATGGTAAATGGGTAGAACGTAAAAAATAACGAGTTCACAAATGAAAAACCACCGCATAAGCGGTGGTTTTTTTATGGCGATTTGCAACTGATTAACGTGTGTATTGCAAGTAGTTGGCAAGTAGGCTACGTAAGTTTTCCAACCATTCTTTTTTGCCTTGAATACGCTCAAATTGTTGCCAGAGATTGGCTAATACACCATGATTGCGAGGATCTTGCCAGTAAAGACGTGTTAGGCTGACATAACTTGCTGCCAGCGAACGTTGCGCTAATGCAAATCCTTCTATATTACACCAATCTTGCTCGTCCATTTGCAGTTGTACAAGCGGGCGAATTGGCAAAATATTTTGCAATTCGGCATAAAACGGCTGTAACGCTAAATCTCTCTCAAATTGGGCGGTAGCTTGTTGCACAAATTGCTGACCTTCGGCTGAAATCGGGTAGAGCATAATCGCACTGTGATAACCGCTACTGGCTTCTTTTGTCGGGGTAATTTGCACTAACTGAAAACCGCATTGTTGCCAAAAATGCAACAGATGTTCCGTGAGTCCGAAGCTGACCGAAATATAATCTACAAGCGGTCTATTTTGCTGAATTTTTTGCAAAATAAAGTCGGAAATTAACCGCTTGCCAATTCCTTGCTTTTGTAGTTCGGGTTGCACCGCAATACGTGAGATGCGTACCGAACGTAGCTGACAGGCTTCGAGTAAGTTGCCTTGGAAGCAGAGGTATTGTGCGACTAAATTACCTTGCGGGCGGCGTTCTCCCCGCCAAATCGCTTCGGCTAATTCAGGTTCCAAACCACCTTCAGGTACAGCCCAAATGCCACCGACTAAACGTTTATGTTCGGAGAAAGAATGTAGTAACTGATCTTGAGCATCAAATAAGCGGCGTAAATCGCTGGGTGTCGTTTTGTAATGCGCTTCCGCCAGTAAATGATAAAATTCGGCATATTGATTAGCTCCGGTTGGCGGCGACATAATCAATAATTCATCAATAAATTGTTCCAACGGATCATTTTCATCCCAACGTAGCGGTTTACTCAGTTGCCATTCTCGATACGGCTTGGTGAGCTGTTGGGGGAATTTTAGGCTGAAGCCTCGTCCAGTTCCCTCATAATTGTGTGTGGTAGTGGTTAACACCACTTTATCGAAATACTCACAGAGCTGATGTAACATCGGTAACGGTAAACTTGCCGCTTCATCAATAAATAACCAGCTATTTGCTGCAATTTGATTTGCCGCAATTTTTTGTAATAGATGATCGGGTGCAAAAAAAGGAATATTCTGCGCAACAGACTTCCAGAAATTAGGTAAGACCGACTGGCTTCTTGCGGTAATTAGTACCGATTCCGTTTCGGCTAACTGTTGGGCTAATTTACCGGCAAGAGTCGATTTACCTCGCCCACGAGGTGCGGTAATCAAGTGAATAGCTGACGAATCAAGCGGTAATTTTTCAAAGATTTTTTGCTGTTGTGGCGTAAGACTTTCGGTCGCTTGGCATTGAGGCGGCTGTTTTGGCAAGCTAAAATCCGTTTCTTCCAATGTTTGGAATTGAAAACCGAATTTTTGTACCAATGCCTTAAAGTAGCGATAGAAATTCGGTGTGGCAATCACCTTACCGCCATTCCAACGTTGCGAATCAAAATCTAGTTGCTGTTCGAGCGTATCCCAGTTCGGGCAAATAAGGTAGAGTGTGCCTTGAGCCTGAATCGTACCGGCAATAATTGCTAATGCGTCTAAGTTAAGCCATACACCGCCTTCGGCACGCATATCGTAAATCGCATAGGGGTGTTCTTGCCCCAAATACTGTTTGGTTTGGGAGATATTGCCGCTATGAATAACAATGCCCCCGTCAAGCGGAGGCATTTCAGCTAAAATCACCAGTTTACGCATTATTCTTCAATCACTTTTTCTGAAATATACGGATCTTCAAAACCTAAACTTTGCATAATTTCGGTTTCCAAACCTTCCATTTCTTCCGCTTCCGCCTCTTCAATATGGTCGTAACCGAGTAAGTGTAGCGTGCCGTGAATCGCTAAGTGTGCCCAGTGCGATTCTAAGGAGATTTGTTGTTCTTGCGCTTCTTTTTCCACCACTTGGCGGCAAATAATCAGATCACCTAATAACGGCAATTCAATGCCTTCTGGCACTTCAAACAGAAACGAAAGCACATTGGTCGGTTTGTCTTTACCACGATAGGTTAAGTTTAATTCGTGGCTTTCCGCTTCATCCACGATACGAATCGTGATTTCCGTTTCAGGGAAATCTTCGGTTTGTGCTTCGTGCACTAACGCACGTTGCACCCATTGGGTAAATTGTGCTAAAGACGGGAGATTTTCGCTGTTTTCAGTCGCAATTTGTAAATCAATAATTGGTGTTGTCATAAATTCTCAATATATAAAAAACGGAATGTTGTCGAATATTATAAACTTTCCGACACATTCCGTGAATCTAAGGGCGTGATTTATTGCCATTTATCCGCTTCAAGTTGGTCGCTTTCTCTGCCTTCTATCCAGCGGTCACCGTCTTGTGTGGTTTCACGTTTCCAAAACGGCGCACGAGTTTTCAGATAGTCCATGATAAATTCGTTGGCGTGATAAGTATCGCCTCGGTGAGCGGAACTTACCCCAACCAATACAATTTCATCGCCGGTATGCAGTTGCCCAATACGATGAATTATTGCAACACGTTGCAAGTCCCAGCGGCTACGTGCCTCATCCACAATTTTTTGGAGGGCTTTTTTAGTCATTGCAGGGTAGTGTTCCAGATATAAACCGGACACATTATCGCCTAAATTCATTTCTCGTACTTTACCGACAAAAAGCGTGGTTGCTCCAACGCTATGATGTTCGCTTAACCAACGATAAATTGCATTTTGATCAAAGGTTTCTTGTTGAACTTCGATTAACGTCGCGTGCATTTAGCCTCCTGTTACCGGTGGGAAGAACGCGACTTCATCACCGTCTTTGATCGCACTTTCCAGCGGCGAAATACTTTGGTTAATTGCCACTAATAATTTGCCTTTTTCTAAGGCTAATTGCCATTTTTTACCTTGCTGGCTTAAATGTTCACGCAACTGTTCGGCGGTTTCAAACTCGGCAGGGACGGTTAAAGCATCAACGCCAACCAATTCGCGTACCTGTGCAAAAAATAAAACGTTAATCATATTTATCCCTAAATTTAATTTCTATTCCGCATTAAATTCGCCCGACTTACCGCCGCTTTTATGCAGTAAACGAACGTTTTCAATTACCATATCTTTTTGTACTGCTTTACACATATCGTAAATCGTGAGGGCAGCCACGCTGGCAGCAGTTAACGCTTCCATTTCTACGCCAGTTTTACCGGTGAGTTTGCATAATGATTCTATGCGTACTTGATTGGTTTCCGGCAGCGCTTCAAGTTGCACTTCAACTTTTGACAGGAGTAGTGGGTGGCAAAGTGGAATAAGTTCCCAAGTTCTTTTTGCCGCTTGAATGCCTGCAATTCGAGCGGTTGCGAATACATCGCCTTTGTGATGATTACCGGAAATAATCATTTGTAATGTTTCGGCATTCATCGAAACGAATGCTTCGGCACGAGCCACACGGACGGTTTCTTGTTTCATCGAAACATCGACCATATTGGCTTCGCCGTTGGTATTGATGTGAGTAAATTGGTTCATGATAAGTATTTTAATATTAATAACATTGAATCATTGCTTTTTCTGTCACTTTCTTTGCTTCGCCAAAGAAAGTAACCAAAGAAAGGCGACCCTGCTTCACCACTTTTCTTCACTTAGTTGGAATTTGCTTAACGGAACATTTTAGATTCGCTACGCTCAAGAAAAATGTTCCTACAAATATCCAACACGTTCAGGCGGCTCAGAAGGGAACCCGATCAAGCGGTCTCTTTTCGTCAGATTTTTGTAATTTAGCCGCCGATTGAGGCGAGGTTATTTCGAATCCCACCATCACCAATATGCAAATAATGATGTTCCCGTTTACCTTGTAATGCTGCTTTTAAACGTGCCTCCAATTGCGCTTGTTGGGTATCTTCCGAGAGTAAATCTCGCAAATCGATGCCTTCCTCACCGAATAAGCAAAGGTGCAATTTACCGAGTGCCGAAACACGTAGGCGGTTGCAGCTGGCGCAGAAGTTTTTCTCATACGGCATAATCAAACCGATTTCGCCTTGGTAATCAGGGTGTGAAAGCACTTTCGCCGGGCCGTCTGATAATGCTTTTGGCTGTAATTGCCAGCCTTCTTGTAACAAGCGTTGCATTACCGACTGACCGGATAAATGTTGCGCTTGGAAAAAACTGTCCATTTCGCCGGTTTCCATTAGCTCGATAAAACGCATTTGAATCGGTTTATCTTTAATCCAAGCGAGGAATTTATCTAATTCGGGGGCGGTGTATTGTTTCATTAATACCGCATTCACTTTGATTTTGCGATAACCGATTTCAAATGCTCTATCAATGCCTTTGAGGATCGATTGCAGCTTATTTTCACCGGTGATTAGCTGGAATTGGCGTGTATCAAGGCTATCTACACTCACGTTAATATCGGTAATACCGGCTTGTTGCCATAAATCGATATCGCGTTCCATACGATAACCGTTAGTAGTCAAAGCTACTTTTTTAATGCCGTTCGTTTGCGAAACGGTATGCGCAATTTCTAAAAAATCTTTACGTAAAGTCGGTTCGCCACCGGTAATACGCACTTTTTCCGTGCCAAGATCAGCAAAAGCACGCACGACACGTTGAATTTCGGATACGCTTAAAAATTGCTGCCTATGTGAAGGAGGCTTATAGCCGTCCGGCAGACAATAATTACAGCGAAAATTGCAGACATCGGTAACGGATAAACGTAAATAAACATATTGTCGTTCAAAGCGATCAATAAGCTGAGAAACATTATCCGCCCCAACATTTTTAATTGGAATGGATTGCATTGGACACCTTTCTAAACACGAGAGGAACAACAATTTCTTGAAATTCCCTTGAATCAGCTACGTATAAGCTAATTACAGGCATTGCTACCATATTCTTACAAAAAGCGGTCGAATTTAACGAAAATTTGTAAAACGACCGAGAAGTTAGGTTCACAAGCTCGGAGTCTGTTGATAAATATTGTTATTCTAAAGTGCGAAGGCATTTCATGCAATAGTCAGAAAGCAGTATTGTACGTCTAAGGCTTAATTTACATACAAAACTGACATAATTTGATCTTAAACAAGGGACACTTTTATATAAGTGCTAATCTTTTACTACTAAAGAGTTATTTTTTTATGTGGGGAAATGTATGTCTAAATTTAAATTATCACTGGCAGGCGGAGTGATTTGCGCCGTATTAGGTGCTGTAGCGTTATTTGGCGTACAGTCGGTAATGAAAGCGACCAGCTCTACCGAATTTTGCGTAAGTTGCCATTCGATGAGTCATCCGCAAGCGGAATGGGAAGGTACGGTACACTTTTCAAATCGTAAAGGAATTCGAGCGGAATGTTCCGATTGCCACGTTCCGCAAGACGGTTTGCATTATGTAAAAGCTAAGGTAATTGCCTTGAAAGACGTATGGCATACCTTTGTCACCGATAAATTGCCCGATCAAGAAGCCTATGAAAAACATCGTTTGGATATGGCGCAACGTGTTTGGGCGGAAATGAAAGAAACCGATTCGGCGACTTGTCGTAGTTGCCATTCATTTGAAGCAATGGTGCTTACCGAACAAAAAGAAGCGGCACAGAAAATGCATAAGTTGGCACAAGAAACCAACCAAACCTGTATCGACTGCCATAAAGGTATTGCCCACTTTATGCCGGAAATGCAAGTAGATAACAGTGCGGCATTGGGCGAATTAACCAAACACGCCGGACAATTTAGTGCGAGTGACAAAACATTGTATAACTTGGCGATGGCGCCGGCACAAGTGGCACAGGGCGGAGAAATTCGTTTATTACCGTTTGCGGAAGTATCACAATGGAAAGAATCCGGTGATAAAGTGTCAGGTACGATTAAAGGCTGGCAACAAGCGGGGGCGGAAAGCATTATTTATATGGGACTAGGTCAGCGGATTATGGTCGGTTTAGTCGCAGATGAAGCAAAAGATAAACTCACGGTTCATCAACCGGTTCATGACAATGTGACCAATTCGGACTGGAAAGAAGTCAGCGTTGAAGTGTCATTACCAAAAACAGCATTAACTGCTGATATTCAAGCGCTTAATCATTTCGGCGATAATTTAAATCAAACCCATTGTAGCGGTTGTCATGCGCCGATTGGTGCGGATCACTATACGGCGAATCAATGGATCGGTGTAGTGAATTCCATGAAAGATCGTACTTCAATGACGGCAGATGATGTGCGTGCCGTGACTATCTATCTACAACGTAACGCAAAAGATGTTGCGGGTAGTTTACACTAATTTTATTTAACTTATAGGATACCGAGCTTGTATGCCTAAGTCGCTGATAAGGGATACAAGCCTGTGGCAAGCGGTCGAAATTCACAAAATTTTTGCAAAATCAGACCGCTTACCACACCGGATAGTAAAGAAATGCACTATCCCCTCGTGTTTAGAAAGGTGTCAAATTTAACTTAACTTTCAGAGGGTTATGCATATGAAAACTCAAGAAAAAATTAATGCAAGTCGTCGAGGTTTTATCAAAAATACTTCTCTCGGTCTTGCGGGGACATCTTTGGCGGGCGGTGGTGTTAATGCCTTAATTTCAACAGAAGCGGCCGCTGCGGAGATGCAAACCGTGATGACGGCAGCACACTGGGGGGCGTTAGGTGTCGTGGTTGAAAACGGTAAAGTGGTTAAATCCGGTCCTGCGATGCCTCCGTCAATCGAAAACGAATTACAAACAGTTGTGCCTGATCAAGTGCATGGTGAAACCCGCGTTAAATATCCGATGGTACGTAAAGGTTACTTAGAAGGTAATAAAGATACGACTTTACGTGGTCGTGATGAGTGGGTACGTGTTTCTTGGGATAAAGCGTTTGAACTAGTTGCCAACGAAATGAAACGTGTGCGTGACGCACATGGCCCAAGTGCAATTTTCGGCGGTTCTTACGGCTGGTATAGCTCAGGTTCATTACACGCAGCCCGTACGTTATTACAACGTTATCTAAACATTACCGGCGGTTTTGTCGGCGTGAAAGGAGACTATTCCACCGGTGCGGCACAAGTGATTATGCCGCACGTATTGGGAACGATCGAAGTGTATGAACAACAAACCAGCTGGGAAGTTGTTTTAGAAAGCACGGATGTGATCGTGTTATGGTCGGCAAACCCGTTAAATACGTTGCGTATTGCTTGGACTTCGACTGATCAACAAGGTTTGGAATACTTCAAAAAATTCAAAGAAAGCGGTAAGCGTATTATCTGTATTGACCCGGTAAGAAGCGAAAGTTGCGAATATTTAGGCGCAGAATGGATTCCGGTTCATACGGGAACGGATGTAGCGTTAATGTTAGGTATGGCGCATACTTTAGTCGCAGAAAATAAACACGATAAAGAATTCCTCAAAAAATACACCAAAGGTTACGAGCAATTTGAAAAATACTTGCTTGGTACGGAAGATAAACAGCCGAAAGATGCGGAATGGGCAAGCAAAATTTGTGGCGTACCGGCGGAAACCATCAAAAAATTGGCATTAGAGTTACAAAGCAAACGTACGATGTTAATGGCAGGTTGGGGTATCCAACGCCAACGTCACGGTGAACAAAGTCACTGGATGTTAGTGACATTAGCGGCAATGTTAGGTCAAATCGGTTTACCGGGCGGCGGTTTCGGTTTAAGTTATCACTATTCGAACGGTGGTGCACCGACTGCAGCCGGTGGTATTTTAGGATCAATTTCGGCAAATCCGACAACTGAAGCAGGGGCAAAAACTTGGTTGGATGAAACGGCTAAATTCTCTTTCCCGCTTGCTCGCATTTCCGATGCGTTATTAAATCCGGGTAAAACCATTGACTATAACGGCACAAAAGTGACTTATCCGGATATTAAAGTAATTTGGTGGTCAGGCGGTAACCCGTTTACGCATCACCAAGACACCAATACCTTAGTAAAAGCGTGGCAAAAACCGGACAGTGTGTTTGTCACCGAATGTCACTGGACACCAACCGCACGTATGGCGGATATTGTTTTACCGGCAACCACAAGTTATGAGCGTAACGACTTAACGATGTCAGGCGATTATTCAATGATGAATATTTTCCCAATGAAACAAGTTGTTCCGCCACAATTTGAAGCGAAAAACGACTATGATATTTTTGCAGAGCTTTCAAAACGTGCAGGTAAAGAACAAGAATTTACCGAAGGTAAATCGGAAATGGATTGGTTAAAAGGTTTCTATCAAACTGCATTTGATGCGGCACGTAAAAACCGTGTGTTAATGCCTAAATTTGAACAGTTCTGGGCGGATAACAAACCGGTTACCTTTAAAGCGACTGAAAAAGCGAAAAAATGGGTACGTTATGAAGAGTTCCGTAACGATCCGTTACTCAACCCATTAGGTACACCATCAGGCAAAATTGAAATTTTCTCTGATGTAGTGGCGAAAATGAATTACGATGACTGTAAAGGTCACCCGACTTGGATGGAACATGAAGAGTTCGCCGGTAATGCAACAGCAGAAGCACCGCTTGCGTTAGTTACTCCGCACTCAAAATATCGTTTACACAGTCAATTAGCTTACAGCTCGTTACGTAAACTCTATGCGGTAAATGATCGTGAGCCGGTATTAATTCATACCGAAGATGCGGCTGCTCGTGGTATCGCAAACGGCGACATCGTGCGTATTTTCAATAAACGCGGCCAAGTGTTAGCCGGTGCGGTGGTAACAGACGGTATCATTAAAGGTACGATCGCGTTACACGAAGGGGCTTGGTACGATCCGATGGATCTCGGTAAATCGGAACAACCGCTTTGTAAAAACGGTAACCCGAATGTGCTAACTCGTGATGAAGGTACGTCAAAATTAGCACAAGGTAACTCACCGAATACCGCAACGGTACAAGTAGAGAAATTTACCGGCGTTGCACCGGAAGTAACGGTATTTAAAGAACCGAAATATACCCAAGCATAGTGTTATAGAATAAGTAAACAAAACGCACTAAAGTGAAAGGCTTTAGTGCGTTTTTATATTTATATTAACTGAATGACAAGCGGTTATTTTTTTTAATTTTCTTGCAAAGGAAAAGCAAAAATAGACCGCTTTATTATACTATTTCCAGTATTTTTTCTTAGAAGTTTGTCCGATACCTACGTTAAAGCTATTGGTTGGATCTAAATCTTTATAGAATTTACGTAACGTCGGTTTCGCTTCATATAAATGCCCGACGTTATGTTCCGCCGGATATTGTGCGCCGCGTTTATCCAACAAGGCTAACATTTCGTGTTCTAAAGCCATGCAATCTACGCCTTTTTTCACAATATAATCCTGATGGAATACGTGGCACATAAAGTGTCCGTAATAGAGCTTATGTAAGATTTTTTGATCGATTTCCGGCGGTAATACCTCAAACCAGTCCTGATCATTACGGCGTAATGCAATATCTAACGCTACAATATCTTCTACCTCATTTTCGTGCGTTGCACGGTAACGAATAGCAGCAGAGGCTACCGCAAAACGGTGTAACATTGCCGCTTGTGTTTCCACTGCATTACATTCGAAATAACCGCCTTTATCGCTTTCGGAAAAATATTGTTTTAAATATTCACGAGCCTCGGCAACGCCGGTTCCGCCCATTTTCAGAATTAAATGGTGTTCATACTTTTCACGATATTGCCATAAACTTTGCGGTAAATGTTCCGGTAAACGTTTAGATAACGCCTGCATAAATTTATCGCTTAAATGATGAGGCAAGAACGAGAATTTTTTCGCAATACGGTCGGCATTGGCTTTTAAGGCGAATAATTTCGGTAACCAGTGCGTACCGAATTTTTTAATGACCCAGAACGTATCTTTACCGTAACGCGCGGCAATATCGAACGCATCACGATGAATATATTCACCGGAAATCGGTAATTGCTTAAAGTTGGCAAGCATATGACGGCGTAAATCGTTTAGGGTAGCGGTGTGATTTGTACCTATATAGAACACGGCGGTTTGCTTTTCTAACGGGAAAGTATCTAAACGCACGGCAAACACGGCTAATTTACCGGCACTACCGGAGGCTTCATAATGGCGATTCGGATCGGCATTAAAGCGAGCAGGGGAGTCTTCATCAATTTTACGGACGTGATCACAATAAGTATGATCATGACCTTTACCGCAATCGAGTTGAATATCTTTGCGTTGATAGCGATTATTTTGCAGATTTTCTAAAATTTCTTCCGGCGTTTCGCCTAAATCAATGCCTAAGTGATTTTTAAGCTCGAGCTCGCCTTGTTCGTTTAGTTGAGCAAATAACGCCATTTCAGTATAAGCCGGACCTCGTTGTACCAATGCACCGCCAGAGTTATTACATACGCCACCAATCACCGAAGCACCGATACAAGATGAGCCGATTACGGAGTGAGGTTCACGTCCGTGCGGTTTCAGTTTAATCTCTAAATCATTTAAGGTTGAACCCGGTAGGCACACTACTTGTTCCGCATTGTTAATTAACTGGATACCGTCCATTCTCATCGTATTGATGATGACAATTTCTCGGTCGTAATCGTTACCGTTCGGCGTTGAGCCGCCGGTTAAGCCGGTATTGGCGGCTTGGCTGATCACAATGACATCGTGACGTACGCAGGCTTTTAATACTCGCCAATATTCTAATAATGTTGCAGGGCGCACCACGGCAAGTGCTTTTCCCGTCCCGAAACGATAGCCGCTACGATAAGCTTCGCTTTTAGCCGCATCGGTAATAATATGTTGAGAACCAACGATTTCGGTCAGTTGTGGAATCAGTAAATGTGCAGACATGATAAGCCTCCTTAGTATAAAATTAACAAAATCATAACAAAAGATGGCTAAATGTGTAATAAATTTTATGCTATATTTAGCATTATTTTTTAAGGAGAAACGATGAAAAACAAATTTATCTTATTTGCAGCAATTAGCGGCTTTTTCTGTATTGCTTTCGGTGCTTTTGCTTCTCACGGACTAGCTAAAATATTAGAAGCAAAAGCGTTAGATTGGATTGATACCGGTCTTCAATACCAAATGTTTCATACCTTAGCTTTATTGGCGTTAGGTTTGTTCCAGTTAGTAAATTCTGCACAAAATCCGCCCGCTTGCAGAGCGAAAGCCTTAAACATTATCGGTGGTAGTTGGATATTAGGCATTTTGTTATTTAGCGGTAGCTTATATGCGTTAGCATTATTCGGACAACGATTATTTGTGTGGAGTACACCGCTTGGCGGCGTATTTTTTATGATCGGTTGGGCGGCATTAATTTTTGTGAGTTTACGTGCTAAAAAAACCGCCTAATCAGTTAGAATAGGCGGAAAACATTGTTTTTGGTTTTATGGTGTCAGGTATTGACTTGCCAACGCAATCAAGGCTAGAATGATTCCGACATCAATTTTGATTGACAATTGCAATTTACCTTCGTTACAGGTTAATTTAAATTGCATTTTATAGTTCCTGTCTAATGAGTTAATCAAAAGCAGGTCAAACACAAAATCCCTGTTGCCGCAGGGATTTTTGCATTCTCCCTGCCACCTACTGTTTTCACATCACTGCAAAAACAATACCTGTTATTATATCCATATTGTATTTTTAATCAATTATTTGTTTTTCCTATCAAAATAGTACGCAAAACGCTATACTAATCGCATTTTTCATCCATTAGAAAACCTATGAATAAACTAGCATTATATTGCCGAGCGGGATTTGAAAAAGAAACCGCCGGTGAGATTACCGATAAAGCGGCACAACTTGGCGTGTTTGGCTTTGTGAATTTAAAAGAAAATAGCGGTTATATTATTTTTGAATGTTATCAAGCAGGTGATGCTGATCGCTTAGCCAGAGAATTAAAATTCGAACAACTGATTTTTGCTCGTCAAATGATTGTAGTCGGCGATATGTTACAAGACTTGCCGGCAGAAGATCGTATTTCACCGATTGTAGCCCAATACCAAGCGTTAAATCCTCGCCACAGTTCGGATATTTTTGTTGAAACGCCGGATACTAACGAAGCAAAAGAATTACTGACCTTTTGCCGTAAATTTACCGTACCGCTACGTAATAGTTTGAAAAAACAAGGTTGGCTAACCAAGTCTGAACGTGCAAAGGGTAGTATTGGTTTACATATTTTATTTGTGCGGCCGGGTTGTTGCTATGTCGGCTATGCCTATAACGATAATAAGTCGCCGTTTTTTATGGGGATTCCCCGTTTGAAATTCCCAGCGGAAGCCCCAAGTCGCTCGACCTTAAAATTAGAAGAAGCGATCCTCACTTTTATTCCGGAAGCGGAAGAGAAAAAACGTTTTACCGATGAAATGACTGGGGTGGATTTAGGTGCTTGCCCGGGCGGTTGGACTTATCAACTGGTTAAACGTGGCGTATTCGTGTATGCGGTGGATCATGGCAAAATGGCGGCAAGTCTGCACGAAACCGGACGTATTGAGCATTGTCCTGAAGACGGTTTTAAATTCCAACCGCCTAAACGTAAAACTATCGACTGGTTGGTGTGCGACATGGTGGAACAGCCGATGCGGATTAGTAAATTAATCGGTAAATGGTTAATTAACGGTTGGTGCCGTGAAACGATTTTTAACTTGAAATTGCCGATGAAAAAACGTTATCAAGAAGTGCAACTATGTTTAGCGTATCTTGAAGAAGAACTCGAAAAACAAGGCTTTTGGTTTAAGATTCAGGCAAAACATCTCTATCACGATAGAGAAGAAATTACCGTACATATTGCGGTCATGGGGAAACGATAAGATTAATATATTAGGATTTATAAAATGGCTAGAGAAATCAATTATCAATTAGGTGTATTGAATGTTGCAATGCACAATCATGAAAATGCAGAACTCTCATATGAGAAATTATTTGCATTAATTTTGGATTTAAAATTATCAATAGAATTAGATGAAACTCACAAAGTTAGTATTGGAGTAATAAATTTACATAAAAAGTTTGAAGGAAAACTATACTTTTCAGGTATGTTTTACAAATATGCAGCGATAGATCCAAATCGCGACTGCTTGAATACTGAAAGTAATGATTTTGCCTCAGATGAGGATAAAGCATCGATATCTATTCCTGAAAATTTAAAGCCTCATTTTACAAAGATCCCATTCGTATTTATTCCGAAAGGGCATAGATTGTATGTACAATCAAAGCATCTAAATACCAATTTTAGCATTAGAAGTGCTGAAAAAATTATGAAAAAACTGTTAAGCCATGAAAAAATTGTAGAATCATTGGGAGTTGTGGAAGTAACTATAGAACCTAGTTTAAGTGTAGTTGATGAATTAATAAATAATAGTAATTTAACTAAAATATGGTTAGAAATAATACGACCTAATCCAGATGATTTAGATGATGAAGAGAATAAAGTTCTTGAATTAATGGATAAGCGTAATCTTAAAAAAATGAATAAAGAGTATATATCGAATAAAAATGAGAAAATAGTTCTAGATGATACTCTTAAAACAGAGATCCAAATATCTTCATCTAATGGTAAGGTAAAAGCTGAAGAAATAAATTATGATGGTACTAAAAAAACTATTTCTACATCAGAAAGTCCGTTAGTTGAAAGTGGAGTATATCTTTTAGAAAAGAATACTGATAAGTCTAGAGATGAAATATTTATTCGATCTTTTTTAACAAGAGTATTTGAGATACATAAACGATTTATTAAAAGCTGGAGTAAATGATGAAGCCCTTGAAAGATAGCTATATAGGAGTCTTTAAGATCTTCCGATATTACTGGAAATCTTACGGAGGAGTATCTGCCCTTGTATTATCTCCTTATTTACATTTAGCTATTTTGCTTCTACCTTTATCGTATTATCAATGGACTCATAGAGATTGGTGGGATCTTAGCCTCGCTATTCTTCCTAATTTATTAGGCTTTTCTTTAGGCGGATTTGCTATTTTTTTAGGATTAGGAGATGAAGTTTTTCGTTCAATATTAGCAACAAAAGATACAAACTCTAAAAGCTCTACATATGTGGTCGTATCCGCAACATTTGTCCATTTTATTATTGTGCAAGCACTAGCCATTATGTTTGCTCTAATAGCTAAATCTTTAGCATTTTATCCATTTTGGATGACGCAAGAAATATTTTGCTATTTCAAGTATATTACTCCAATCTTTTGGGGAGTAGGCTATTTACTGTTATTGTATTCTATTACATCTATGATAGCTGTAGTTATGGCTATTTTTCGTTGTTCTAAATGGTATGAAACTTTCATTGAGAAAGATAACAATCAACAAAATGATCTATAGTTTTCAGGAAAAATGATAGAATCAAGTTATTACTAAACAATAGAATTAAGGAATAAATATGACATTAAAAATCGGGATCGTCGGTGCCGGCGGTCGTATGGGACGCAATCTGATTACTGCGGTACAAAATGCGGAAGGTGTGGAGTTAGGAGCAGCATTTGAACGTAAAGGTTCAAGTTTAGTCGGTGCGGACGCCGGTGAAGTGGCGGGCATTGGTGCAACAGGGGTAAAAATCAGTGATGATTTAAACCAAAATACCCATTTTGACGTATTAATTGACTTTACTCGTCCGGAAGGTACGCTCGAGCATATTAAATTTTGTGTGGTGAACGGCAAAAAAATGGTGATCGGCACCACCGGTTTTGATGATGCGGGTAAACAAGCGATTCAAACGGCGGCAGAGCAAATTTCGATTGTGTTTGCTTCTAACTATAGCGTAGGTGTGAATCTCGTATTCAAATTATTAGAAAAAGCGGCAAAAGTGATGGGCGATTATTGCGATATCGAAGTGATTGAAGCTCACCACCGTCATAAAGTCGATGCGCCGTCCGGCACGGCATTGTCAATGGGCGAACATATCGCCAAAACGCTTGGACGTGATCTCAAAACACACGGCGTGTTTGCTCGTGAAGGCATTACCGGCGAACGTAAACGTGATGAAATCGGTTTTGCAACCATTCGTGCCGGCGATGTGGTCGGCGAACACTCGGTATGGTTTGCTGATGAAGGTGAGCGTGTAGAAATTGCCCACAAAGCCTCAAGCAGAATGACGTTTGCCAACGGTGCGGTGCGTGCGGCAAAATGGTTGAATACAAAACAAAACGGTCTGTTCGATATGACGGATGTACTGGATTTGAATAACTTATAACTAATTGAAATATTAGAAAGGTTACACCTAGCGTGTCCCTATTGGTAAAATTGCAAGAATTGTGTGTAGGGGCGCATTGAGTGTGTCCAAAATAAACTCAAAAAGGAATGAAAATGACCAAATACAGTAACATTGAAACCACATTAGTACAGTTAGGCAACCGCACCGACCCTAGAACGGGAGCGGTAGCCACACCGATTATTTTATCGACCGCTTACGGCCGTGACGGCTTAGGCGAATCTACCGGTTGGGATTATACTCGTACCAAAAACCCGACTCGTGCCGTGTTAGAACAAGGTATTGCTGATTTAGAGGGGGGGGATGCCGGTTTTGCAATGGCATCGGGTATGGCGGCAATTCAGTTAGTGATGTCGCTTTTCAAAGCGCCGGACGAATGGATTATTTCAAGTGATGTTTACGGCGGTTCTTACCGTTTATTCGATTTCAGCCATAAACACCACAATACGGTAAAACCTGTTTATGTAAATACTGCAGATTTAGCGGCGATTGAAGCGGCAATCACGCCGAACACTAAAGCGATTTTTGTCGAAACACCGTCAAACCCGTTAATGGAAGAGTGTGATGTGGGTGCTATTTCCAAAATTGCGAAAAAACATAACTTAATGTTGATTGTCGATAATACTTTCTTAACCCCGATTTTATTCCGTCCGATTGAACATGGTGCGGATATTGTGATTCACAGTGCGACGAAATACCTTTCCGGTCATAACGATGTGTTAGCCGGTTTAATCGTTGCGAAAGATTCGGAAGCAACCAAAAACGAAGCGGGTCAAAATCTTTCGGAACGCTTATTTTACTTCCAAAACTGCGCCGGCGCTGTGCTTTCGCCGTTTGATTCTTACCTTGCGGTGCGTGGCTTAAAAACCCTTGCATTACGTATGGAACGTCATCAATCGAATGCAACCGAATTAGCGAAGTTCTTAAGCGAACAACCTGAGATTGACAGCGTACTTTATTCGGGCAAGAGCGGTATGCTTTCATTCCGTTTACAAAAAGAAGAGTGGGTACCGAAATTCTTAAAAGCGATCAATTTAATTACCTTTGCGGAAAGTTTAGGCGGTACGGAAAGTTTTATCACTTATCCTTCCACCCAAACGCATATGGATATTCCGGAAGCGGAGCGTATTGCACGCGGTATTACCAATAACTTGTTGCGTTTCTCGGTCGGTATTGAACACGTTGAAGACTTAAAAGCGGATTTACGTCAAGCATTCCAACAATTAAAATAAACGGATTGGCATAACATTTCGGTGTTATGCCAAATTTGTTTTGATTTTACTATTGATTGTTATTATCATCTGTTTCCATTTTTCTTAAAAGAGCTTAAACATTATGAAAAAACACCATGTTGAAACCCTTATTTCTCGTGAAGAAGTTCAATCTCGCATTATCGAACTCGCGAAAGAAATTAATCATTATTATGAACACGCACGCTGTGAAAATCTGGTGGTCGTGGGGCTATTACGTGGTTCTTTTATGTTTATGGCGGATTTGGTGCGTTTGATTAATGTGCCGGTTGAAGTGGATTTTATGACCGCTTCCAGCTATGGTTCCGGTACGGAGTCGAGCCGTGATGTGAAGATCTTAAAAGATCTTGACGGTGAAATTCACGGTAAAGACGTGTTAATCGTCGAAGATATTATTGATACCGGTTTTACTTTGAGTAAAGTGCGTGATATTTTGAATTTACGCGAGCCTCGTTCGGTAGCGATTTGTACCTTACTGGATAAACCTTCTCGTCGTGAAGTGGAAGTGCCGGTCGAATGGGTCGGTTTTGCGATTCCGGATGAATTTGTCGTAGGTTACGGTATCGACTATGCACAGAAATATCGTAATCTTGATTTTATCGGTAAGGTTGTAATGGACGCATAGTTGCAATCTTTTACTAAGATTTGACCGCTTGTAAGGCTTAAGTGAACTTCAAGCGGTTTTCTTTTACTAAAATTTTACGCATTATCACATAGAATAGTAGGGAATATTATGATTTGGAAAAAAACGTTATTGACGCTACTTGTCTTAAGTTCTTCAGTATGGGCGGCAGAGAAAAAATCTCATGCGCAAAAGACATTTAGCGAAAGCGAGGTAACCGCATTAAAAGCGGAATGGCTTGCCGAACAGAAAACGCAATGGTTACAACAAGCGGGACAAAGAGAGAAACAACGGGAAGCCTTTTTAATTGCCGATAATTTGCTTAAAACGGCGATCTCAAGCAAACAATTTTCGGCGGAAACGCAGCGATTGGTAAATGCCCTTATTCGTTCATTAGATACGTATCCGCTTAAACGTGATATTGATTGGGCGGTATTAAAAGCCAAAATTGAGAGTAAACAAGTTACGGCGGACGATATTCGCGCATTTTCGGCATTATATCCGAATTCACCTTATCAAAAGCAATTCGAGCAATTGCCTTTTGCGCAATTATATGAGCAGCAAAAATGGGCTGACTTATTAAAATACAGCGAAAAAGTTACGCCGGTCGGAATGGATAATCAGTGTAGGGTATTGACATCGCAATTCCAACTATTATCGGAAAAGTTGCAATCGGAATCGCCGCAAGCGCAAACGGAAAGTAATAGGTTTCTTATTGCCGATTTATTGGCGCAGTTTGAAAAATTATGGCTAAAGACGACCGCTTTGCCGTCTGAATGCACGGAATTGGAAAGTTATTGGAAAGCGAAGTCAGGTATTACTGCGGAGAAAATTCGTTTAAAAGCGGTGCATTTATTTGATAAAAATGCAAAATCCGAATTGAGTAATCTGTTGCCGATAGCAGAGAATCAAACGCCGGAACTTAAAAATTGGCTGGTTACGGTGGAGCAATTAGCTAAACAACCGACAACATTGCCCGCTTTTATCGAACAAGCCACGGCGGATGAACAGAGCCGTATGATTGCCAATAAGGCGTTTCCGCAGTTTATGAGAACAATCGCCGAGAATACGGGAAATCCGGATTTTGCTCCTTATCAAACGTGGGCGGATAAATTGGGCTTATCCGCTGAGGAACAAAAGGCTTGGAAAGTGACTTTCTTAAATCGTTTGTTTGATAATGAGAACGGCAATTTCCAAATATGGCGAGATCAGCAGATCCAACAATTACAAGCGGATAATCTGACCGAACGTCGGATTCGTTTAGCCATTTTGCAGCAAGCGCCGTTAGCCGACTGGTTATCATTGTTATCGAATGAGGCTAAGAGTAAGCCGGAATGGCGTTATTGGGCGGCAAAAAACGAAAAAGAAGCGAAAAAACGAGAAGCATCGCTTATCGCTCTGTCTAAAGAGCGCGGTTTTTATCCGATGTTAGCTGCACAGTTACTCGGAAAACAGTATGTGCCGACGCAAGGATTATTGTTGAAATCGGATGTACAAAGCCGTTTACAGCCGCAATTTGATCGCATTAAAGAATTACGTGATTTACAGCGTTTTGCACAAGCTAAAACGGCTTGGATTGAATTACTGGATGAACTTTCCGTCGATGATAAATTAGCGGTTACCGATTATGCCAAACAACAAAATTGGTATGATTTGGCGGTGGAAGGTACGATTCAGGCAAAAGCATTCGATTATTTATCGCTGCGTTTGCCGAATGCCTATTCCGATTGGTTTGAACTGAATTTGGAAGGTAAGCCGATAAGCAAAACCTTTGCGATGGCGATTGCCCGTCAAGAAAGTGCATGGAACTTCCAAGTCAGATCGCACGCTAATGCCTTGGGATTAATGCAAATGCTACCGAGTACCGCACAAAAAACGGCGCAAGATAATCAACTGCCTTATCGTAATGAACAGGATTTATTACAGCCGTTTAACAATATTATGTTGGGTACGACACATCTTGCGGAGCTTAATGCAAAATATCCGAATAATCGTTTTCTGATTGCCGCCGCTTATAACGCCGGAGCAAGCAGGGTGGAGCGTTGGCTTGTCAGAGCAAACGGAAAACTTGCTTTAGACGAATTTGTCGCTTCTATTCCGTTTTATGAAACGCGCGGTTATGTACAAAATGTCGTCGCTTATGATTATTATCAACAGCTGCTACAAAAAGTAGAGAAGCCGATAATGTTTTATAAAGACGAATGGCAGAGAAAATACTAAGTTTGAAAAGCAAGTGGATTAACCTACTTGCTTTTTTTAGCGATAGATAAAAAGTGGTTATCACGAATATACGAAAATAGTGATGAAGCGTATAATACAAGCGGTTAAATTCTTCAGCGATTTTACAAAATAATTCAAAAATTCAACCGCTTATCTTATCCCTATCTTATGAGGTTTATAATGGGAGACGTTTCAAATAAAGGCTTGGCATGGATTGCCGCACTAGCGTTATTTATGCAAGCATTGGACGCAACTATTCTTAATACCGCCTTACCGGCGATTTCCGACAGTCTGAAAGAATCGCCGTTAGATATGCAAATGGCAATTATCAGCTATGCTTTGACCGTTGCCGCTTTGATTCCGTTAAGCGGCTGGTTAGCGGATAAATTCGGCACATTACGCGTATTTCGCAGTGCGATTTTGTTATTTGTATTAGGATCCTTCTCTTGTGCGTTGTCTTGGTCGTTAAACAGCTTAGTAGTGGCTCGTATCGTACAAGGTGTCGGCGGAGCATTAATGATGCCGGTTGCTCGTTTGACGATTATTCGTAGCATACCGAAAACGCAACTGGTCGCTACTTGGAATTTAATGGCGATGGCAGGTTTAACCGGACCGATCCTCGGGCCGATTTTAGGCGGCTGGTTGGTTACTTATACCTCGTGGCATTGGATTTTCTTAATTAATATTCCGATCGGATTGCTAGGAATCGCTATTGCCGGCAGATATATGCCGAATCTCACACAACCGCCGCGTAAATTGGATTGGATCGGTTTCTTGCTATTTGCAAGCGGTTTAGTCGGATTAACGCTCGGTTTAGAATTTGCGGCGGAAGATACGGATAATGTTATGAGAGCCGTACCGATTTTAACGGTCGGTTTTATTCTTATCTGTGCCTATTGTCTTTATGCTTACCGAGTAGCGGAGCCGCTATTGCCTCTGGCGATGTTTAAGATTCGCACTTTCCGCATCGGTATTTTATCCAATATGTTGATTCGGTTAAGCGGTTCCGGTATCCCGTTTTTATTACCGTTAATGTTACAAGTCGCTTTTGGTTATAGTGCGGATATCGCCGGTTGGCTTATGGCACCTTTAGCATTAAGTTCGGTTCTGGCAAAGTCGTTTATCGGTTCGGTATTAGAAAAGCTGGGTTATCGAAACGCCTTATTGATTAATGCGTTATTGATGACGTGCGCCATTATCGGAATGTCGTTCTTAGACGCTCAATCACCGCTTTGGCTATTTATTTTATTGGTGATGTGGTTCGGGACTTGTATGTCGTTTATGTTTACCGCAGTAAATACTTTGACGGTGTGCGATTTAAGCGATCAATACGCCAGTGCCGGTTCAACCATGATGAGTGTGGTTCAGCAAGTCGGTATCGGAATAGGAATAGCGGTATCTGCCGTGATTCTCGGTATGTATCGTGCGAATATCGGTGAAACGGACGCATTATTAACGCAGGCATTCAGTTATACTTTCCTTACCTCGGCAATATTCGGGTTAATATTGGCACTTAATATTGCCCGTTTAGCTCAACAAGACGGCAATCATTTACATAGTAAAACGGCATAAAAAAACGGTCTTAATGACCGTTTTTGTTTAAATCTAGTTTAGAGAAAACTCTTTGGTTGTTGATTCGTATTTAATCCCGGAATTTGAACCTTCCGCTCCGTTAAAATAAACGTTTTTAGATTGCGAACAAGCACTAATTGCCAAAATGCTTGCGACTAACAAAATCACTTTTTTCATATTGCCTCGAATAGTGTAAAAAAGCAGCCGTTTTTGACCGCTTATTATCAAAATTAAGCCGTAAAGCCTTCTTTTAAACTTACGGTTAGGTTAAACACTAGATTTTCAGCCGAACCGTCTTTACTGTCTAAGCAGTAATAGCCTTCACGTTCGAATTGGTAGCCTTGTTCCGCTTTCGCATTAACGAGGCTCGGCTCAACGAAGCCGTGTTTGATTACCAGTGATTCCGGATTTAATACCGTATTAATATCGTCTTCTGCACCCGGATTCGCTACCGTGAATAAACGATTGTAAATACGGAATTCCGCCGGTTTATTATCTTCTGCAGATACCCAGTGAATCACACCTTTTACTTTGCGGCCGTCAGCCGGGTTTTTACCTAACGTTTCCGGATCATAAGTACAGAAAATCGTGGTAATTTTACCGTTTTCGTCTTTTTCTACACGTTCGGCTTTAATCACATACGCATTACGTAAGCGTACTTCTTTGCCTAATACTAAACGTTTGTACTGTTTATTCGCTTCTTCACGGAAGTCCGCTTCATCAATATAAAGTTCACGAGTAAACGGTAAATCGCGCTCGCCTAATTCCAGACGGTTCGGGTGATTCGGTGCTTTTAGGATTTCTTTATCACCAAAGTTTTCAATCACAACACGAACTGGGTTGATTACTGCCATTGCACGCGGTGCGTTTTCGTTTAAATCTTCACGAATACAAGCCTCAAGTGCAGAGTATTCCACTACGTTATCTTGTTTGGTCACACCGATACGGCGGCAAAATTCACGTAATGAAGCAGGAGTATAACCACGACGACGTAAACCTGAAATGGTCGGCATACGCGGGTCATTCCAACCGTCCACCGTACCGTCTGTTACCAATTTCAATAATTTACGTTTAGAAGTGAGCGTACCTTCTAAATTTAAACGAGAAAATTCGTATTGGTGCGGTAATGGACGCTCGATAGAAATATTTTCAAGCACCCAATCGTATAAACGGCGGTTATCTTGGAATTCAAGCGTACATAACGAGTGAGTAATACGTTCAATCGCATCTGAAATACAGTGTGTGAAATCGTACATCGGATAGATGCACCATTTATCACCGGTTTGGTGATGGTGAGCAAATTTGACACGATAGATAACCGGGTCACGCATTACGATAAACGGTGATGCCATATCAATTTTGGCACGTAAACACGCTTTGCCTTCTTCAAACTCACCGTTTTTCATTTTTTCAAATAACGCTAAGTTTTCTTCCACGCTACGGTCACGGTATGGGCTGTTTTTGCCCGGCTCAGTTAACGTACCACGATATTCACGCATTTCATCTGGTGATAATTCGCATACATAAGCTAAGCCTTTATTGATTAATTCAACGGCGTAAGTATAAAGTTGGTCGAAGTAATCTGAGGCATAGCGTGGTTCGCCCTCCCATTTAAAGCCCAACCATTCCACATCTTGTTTAATGGAATCCACATATTCCACATCTTCTTTTACCGGGTTGGTGTCATCAAAACGTAAGTTACATTTGCCTTTGTACTCTTGAGCGATACCAAAGTTTAAGCAAATCGATTTTGCATGACCAATGTGTAAATAGCCGTTTGGCTCAGGCGGGAAACGGGTGTAAACGTTATTATGCTTACCGCTTGCTAAATCTTCATCAATAATATGGGTAATAAAATTGGCTCGAGTTTCTGTTTCAGCCGTTAAAATGTCTTCGCTCATAATTTTCTCTAGTTTTTGAATAAAATAACAATAAATTCTACACGTTTTGAGTTGCCAGCTCAAGCAGTTAGATGTTGGCAGTAATTTGCAAATATTTAAGAAAAAATAACCGCTTTTCTTTTAATGCTAGATTTTCTTCGGATGTTTAAATTGGATTAAATAATCTTAATTTTAATATGGGTATTGAGTCTGCTACAATATATTTTTTAAAAGGAGTCTTTCAATGAATTATTCAAATAAATCAAGATTAAATTTAGCTGATTTTATCGTGTTATCAGTCTTGTTTTTCGGCTATTTCTCTGCGGTGTCGATATGGGGATATTTTTATGCACCTGTACTTGACCCAATTTCTGCGTCTTCATTTTCCGATGAAGCTAACTGGTTTACGATCACTATAGAATTATGTGTGTTAATTGTCGCATTTATCTACCTTTATTTAAGACGGTTTGATTTTTCTCTTATTCCGATATCAGTAGGAAAAAGTACCTTGCCTTGGGCATTAGGCTTAGTGCTCTTAGGCGCATTACTCAGTGATACTCTGCTTTACGGTGGTTATTGGCTTATCAGTGGGGAAAATCCTTTCCTAGGCGTTGCTAAAGTTGAATCGTTTGTTTCTCATATTAGTATAGGTTTACTGGTGTTTGCTTTCGTTAATGGATTTTACGAAGAGCTGTTTTTTATGGGATTGGCATTCGCGGTTAAGCCGGAACATACTCAAAAGGCGCTGGTTTTAAGTGTATTTGTACGGTTTATTTTCCATATTTACCAAGGGTTAGCTTCCGCTTTTGCCATAGTATTAACCGGTGTTGCCTTTATTTTATTGCGTAAAAAAGTCGATTCTATCGTACCGTTTATTTTAGCTCACGCTGTTTTTGACCTGTTTGGTGCGGGGATTATTGGCTTATTGTTAAGCTTATAGCCTCAATATATCCTTCTTGAAGCGGTAACTTGGGGAAAGCACTGCATCAAAAGCATATCCGAAAGGTGTTTTAGCTGAGGCTAATAACAATACAAGCGGTCAAATTCTTTGCAAAAGTTGCAAAGAATTTGACCGCTTGTAAAAATTATTAATCGTTTTGATTATTTCACACGTGAAACATATTCGCCAGAGCGGGTATCGACACGGATTACTTCACCGATTTGAACGAATAATGGCACGTTTACTACCGCACCGGTGCTTAATGTGGCCGGTTTGCCGCCGGTACCTGCAGTGTCGCCTTTTAAGCCCGGATCGGTTTCAACGATCTCAAGTTCAACGAAGTTTGGTGGCGTTACCGCGATTGCAGAGCCGTTCCATAAAGTGACGATACATTCTGCGTTATCAACCAACCATTTAACATTGTCACCTAGTGCTTTGCTATCTACAGAGATTTGTTCAAACGTTTCAGGGTGCATAAAGTACCAGAAATCACCATCGTTGTAAGAGTAGTTGTAGTTAGAATCAACAACATCAGCAGCTTCAACAGTTGAGCCTGATTTAAAGTTGATTTCTAATACTTTACCGGAAATTAATTTACGGATTTTAGTACGGGTAAATGCTTGGCCTTTCCCCGGTTTTACGAATTCGTTTTCAACGATAACACAAGGTTCACCATCTTGGATAAATTTTAAACCTTTTTTAAAGTCGTTAGTGCTGTAATTAGCCATTGGTTCCTCAATAATTAACAAGAAATTAACAAAATTTAGAAATCCGCTATTGGATTTGTCAAAAAGACCCATATAATACAGCAATTAGCGAAAGATCTCTAAAAGTTTTTACGCTATACTTCAAAAATCTTGTTTTATAAGGGAAACTCAATGAAAAAAGTTATTACGCTTTCTGCCGTCATCGCATTATCTATCGCAACCGTTGCGGAAGCAAAGCGCGGCGGTTCGTCTCGTTCGGTAACGGGTAAACCGATTGCGGCACAAAAAACGCAGTCTATTCATTCAAATACGCAAAAAGATGCGACATTTGATAATACGCAAAATCGTGCGATCCCGAATCAACAACAAGCACAAGCGAGCGGCGGTAACCGGTTAGCGAGTTTTGCAACCGGTGCGGCGGCAGGTTATGTGTTAAGTGAAATGCTTGCGCCGACCGAAGCACAAGCGCAAACTCAGACACAGCAAGCTGCGGCGACAACTCAGCCGCAAGCGGTTGAAAATGCACAAAATGCTGCAAATACCGCACCGGCTGCAGTAGCGACATTTAAGAGCATTGGTGGTCAAGTTGATCCGTTCTTAGTTGAAAAAACAGACGGCTATCGCCGTTATTGTATTTCTGGCGTGCAGTATTTAATTGCAGCCCAAGGTAGTCCGTCTGCGCCGGTTGTAATGGTTAATCCAAACGGTTCACCGCTTGCGTGTAATTTAGTACAATAATTTCTAATTTTGCGGAGGGGCGTAGTATTACGCCCTTTTTTGTTTTTTATTAATATTTAGGGTGTATGCAATACACCTCTACGAATTATGCAACCAATCCTAATTGAATCTTCCAAACCCGAATGGCTTATTGAATTAGCGCAGGCCTTTAATGATCCTACCGCATTATTAGAATATCTTGAGCTGAATCCGCAAGCGTTTGAAACGGCAATAACAGCACGTAAATTGTTTGCATTACGTGTGCCTCGTCCGTTTGTGGAAAAAATGCAAAAGGGCGATAAAAATGACCCGCTTTTTTTACAAGCGATGTCGGCGGCGGCGGAGTTTTTACAGGCGGAAGGTTTTGTGCAAGATCCGTTGGAGGAACAGCACAGCCCCGCTCCCAATATTTTGCATAAATACCATAATCGTTTGCTGTTTATGATTAAGAACAGTTGTGCGATTAATTGCCGCTATTGTTTCCGCCGTCATTTCCCTTATGATGACGTAAAAAGCGGTAAAGCGGTTTGGCAACAAGGACTGGACTATATTGCGGCACATACGGAATTAGAAGAAGTGATTTTCTCCGGCGGTGATCCGCTGATGGCGAAAGACAGTGAATTAGACTGGCTGATTTCCGCTTTGGAACAGATTCCTCATATCAAAACTTTACGTATTCACACCCGTTTACCGGTGGTGATTCCGAGCCGTATCACCGAACAATTGTGTGACCGATTATCAAAATCTCGTTTAAAAGTGGTAATAGTGACTCATATCAATCACCCTAACGAAGTGGATGAGGTTTTAGTCGAAAGGTTGAATAAGTTACGCCAAGCAAATGTTGTGTTACTCAATCAATCCGTTTTACTCAAAGGAGTAAACGATAATGCGCAAACATTGAAAGCATTAAGCGATAAATTATTTGATAGCGGCGTACTGCCGTATTATTTACATTTATTGGATAAAGTGGAGGGCGCAAGTCATTTCTTTATCGAAGATAGACAAGCGGCGGAAATTTATAAAGAACTGCAGAGAATAACATCGGGTTATTTAGTACCGAAATTAGCCAGAGAAATTGCGAGAGAGCCAAATAAAACATTGATGGGATAGCGTATAAACAAGCGGTTAAATTTTGCTGATTTTGCAAATTTTGACCGCTTATATGCAAAAGGGCGAATAATCTTATTCGCCCTTTTTCGTTAGTTTCGATTAGAAATTCGCATTACGCGGTGCACGTGGGAACGGAATTACTTCACGGATATTTTGTAAACCGGTTACATAAACGATTAAACGTTCAAAACCTAAGCCGAAGCCGGAGTGCGGAACCGTACCGTATTTACGTAAATCGCGGTACCACCAGTAATCTTCCGGATTTAAGCCCATTTCAACCATACGTGTGTCTAATACGTCTAAACGTTCTTCACGCTGTGAACCGCCGATAATCTCACCGATTCCCGGTGCTAATACGTCCATTGCCGCCACGGTTTTACCGTCATCATTTAAACGCATATAGAACGCTTTAATATCTTTCGGATAGTTTTTTACCACCACAGGTGATTTAAAGTGTTCTTCAGCTAAGAAACGCTCGTGTTCGGAAGAAAGGTCAATCCCCCAAGATACAGGGAATTCAAACTCTTTGCCGGATTGTAATAAAATCTCAATGGCATCGGTATAATCCACTTGAGCGAACGGTGAGTTAATAAAGTTTTCTAAACGACTGATTGCGTCTTTATCAACGTGTTTGGCAAAGAATTCCATGTCATCTTTGCGTTCTTCAAGCACCGCGCGGAAAACGTATTTCAACATATCTTCCGCTAATTTAGCATTGTCGTTTAAGTCTGCGAATGCGACTTCCGGTTCCATCATCCAAAATTCGGCTAAGTGGCGAGTAGTGTTTGAATTTTCTGCACGGAAAGTCGGACCAAAGGTATAAACTTTACTTAATGCGCAAGCATAGGTTTCGGCATTTAGCTGCCCCGATACAGTTAAGAATGACTCTTTACCAAAGAAATCTTGGTTAAAATCCACCTTTCCAGTCTCAGTACGAGGTAGGTTTTCTAAATCTAAGGTTGAAACACGGAACATTTCACCCGCACCTTCCGTATCCGATGCAGTAATTAAAGGCGTAGCCACCCAATAGAAGCCTTGTTCGTGGAAGAAACGGTGAATCGCTTGAGCTAAACAGTGGCGAACACGAGCTACCGCACCAATTAAGTTTGTGCGAGGGCGTAAGTGGGCAACTTCACGCAGATATTCGATAGAATGGCGTTTTGCTGCCATTGGGTACGTATCAGGATCTTCAACCCAACCAACCACTTCAACTGCAGATGCTTGTAATTCTACGGCTTGCCCTTCTGCCGGTGATTCTACTACTTTACCTCTTACAACAACGGAACAGCCGGCCGTTAGACGTAAAACCTCACTATTATAATTTGGTAAATCGTTATTAATAATGGCTTGAATTGGGTCAAAACAAGAACCGTCATAAACGGCTAAAAATGATAAACCTGCTTTTGAGTCACGGCGGGTACGTACCCAACCGCGTACCGCAACTTCTTCGCCTACCGCAACTTTGCCTGATAGGATCTCCGAAACTGTTGGAAATTTAGACATTGAATACCTCAATCTTTATGGTGAGTTTTACAGAAAATAATCGTTCGGTATTTTACAAGAATAAGTAAGGAAATAAAGGAAATTGTCGATTTTTTTGGATATTTACGCCTTTCTAAGAAAAATAAATTGAAAATCCTTGATGAATCTTTATCCTTAACAAAAATTTCTTATATACGCGTTCCAGACTATGTTTACCCGTTCTAAAACTTTCACTTTTCAATTACATCGTTTTTTGCATAGAAAGATTCATCAAACACACCAAATATCTCGAAAAAGCGTTGAATTTACTTGTTTATTTATCGGTGCGGCTTTAGTCGCGTTTTTTTCCTTAGGGTTTGCTAAGCTGGCGGAGTTCGGTTTACATCTCAATGCGCAATGGACGAGCGCATATCCGCTCGCCGTTTGGGTTGTTATGCCGTTAGGTATGGCTTTTCTCGCTTGGTTTACTGTGAAATATACGCCTTATGTGGCAGGAAGCGGTATTCCGCAAGTGATTGCGTCGATGAGTTTACCTCATGGTGCAATAAAAGGTAAATTAGTCGCGTTTGGACAAACGTTATGGAAAATCCCGCTCACTTTCTTAGCGATGATCTGCGGTGCTTCCGTCGGGCGAGAAGGCCCTTCCGTTCAGGTCGGGGCGGCGGTAATGTTGGCATGGGGGAATTTCTGCCGTAAGCATGGCTATGCATTTAAAGGATTGAGCGCAAATGAACTTATGGCGGCAGGTGCGGGAGGCGGATTGGCGGCGGCATTCAATGCTCCGCTTGCCGGCGTGATTTTTGCCATAGAAGAACTGGGAAGAGGCGTTCTGTTACGCTGGGGCAGACGAGTCGTACTCGGTGTGTTGGCTTCGGGCTTTATTTTGATTGCGCTTGAAGGGAATAATCCTTATTTTCCTCAGTATCAGGGGGCGACTTCCGTCCCTAAAATGATCTTGTGGGTGGCGTTATGCGGTACGGTATGCGGAGTACTGGGCGGCATATTTGCCCGTTTATTAGCAAAAGGCGTAGCCGGCGTTTCTCCCCCTAAAATTAGGGGCTGGGTTCGCCGACACCCTATCTATATTGCGTTTATATTAGGATTAGTCCTTGCCGCATTGGGACATTTCTCTCAAGGTCAGACCTACGGCACGGGATATGATGTCGCGGCAAGAGCTTTAGAGGGCGAAGAAATCACACCGCAAGCGGTCGGAATTGCCAAACTCTTTGCAACGGTCGCCACTTATTGGACGGGTATTGCCGGCGGAATATTTACGCCGTCTTTAACAATAGGTGCGGGAATCGGCAGCGAAATATGGTTTTTGAGCGGCGGTACGGTTGATCAGCGATTATTGGTTTTATTGTGTATGGCGGCGTTTTTGGCAGGTGCAACGCAGTCGCCGATCAGTGCCAGCGTAGTCGTTATGGAAATGACGGGGAGCCAACCGGTTCTTTTTTGGGTGCTGATTGCAAGCCTGATTGCCTCAATCGTTTCCCGCTATTTTTGTCCAAAACCTTTTTATCACTTGGCTGCGGGTCGTTTCAGACAAAGAGTACAGGAAGAAGAAAAACGTGAGAAATCCCTTCTAAAACAAGAAGATAAAAGGATTAAATAAAAATATTATATTTTATTTAAAATATTTGGAACTTTTTTAAAACGGCTCAGTCTTAAATAACGCTAACTGACAGAATTTATGTAAGTTTTTTTCATTTCCTTAGGTAAGACCTCCCCCGGCATCGCTTTCTTGGTGTCGGGTTTTTTATGCCCGCAATTCTTTTAATTTGTAAAATTTCCTGCAAATTTAACCGCTTAGCTATGCTACAATGTGACTAATTTTTCCTAATTGAAGCGATCAATGAATAAAAATCTTACTTTTTTCTTTTATGATTATGAAAGTTTCGGCGTGAGTCCGGCGTTAGATCGTCCGGCACAGTTTGCCGGTATTCGTACCGATAGCGATTTTAACGTTATTGGTGAACCGGTGATGTTTTATTGTAAGCAAACACCGGATTATTTACCTTCGCCAGAAGCAGTGATGGTAACCGGTATTACTCCGCAACAGTGTAACGCTGAAGGTGTGCCGGAACCGGAATTTGCCGCACGAATCCACGCTGAATTCAGCCAACCGAATACCTGTATTTTAGGCTATAACAATATTCGTTATGATGACGAAATGACCCGTTATACCTTTTTCCGCAATTTCTTTGATCCGTATGAATATAGCTGGAAAAACGGCAATTCTCGCTGGGATCTGTTAGATCTAGTGCGAGCTTGTTATGCACTGCGTCCGGACGGAATCGAATGGGTAACGGACGAAAACGGTGTGCCGAATTTCAAATTAGAGAATCTTACCAAAGCGAACGGCATTGTTCATGAAAATGCGCACGATGCAATGGCGGATGTTTATGCCACGATTGCGATGGCGAAATTGATTAAGCAAAAGCAGCCGAAACTTTTCCAATTTTTCTTTGAACATCGTGGTAAGAAAGAAATTGAGAAAATGATTGATACCGGTGAAATGACCCCGTTGGTACACGTTTCCGGTATGTTCGGTAATGCGCGTGCTAATACCGCTTGGATTGCACCGATTGCGTGGCATCCGACCAATCAAAATCAAGTATTATGTTGCGATCTATCCGGCGATGTTAGTGCCTTACTGACAGATTCGGTGGAAGAATTGCGTACTCGTTTATACACTAAAAAAGAAGAGTTAGCTGAAAGTGTTGCACCCGTGCCGCTAAAAGGGGTGCATATCAATCGTTGTCCGATTATTGCACCGGCAAAAGTGTTGTTGCCTGAAAATGCGGCTCGCTTAGGCATTGATCGTGAGCGTTGTTTGGAAAATCTCAAATTACTGAAAGCGAATAAAAGTTTAGTGCGTGAGAAAGTGACCGAAATTTTTATGGAAGAACGGCGCTTTGAACCTTCTGCGAATGTGGAAACGACTCTGTATGACGGCTTTTTCTCACCGGCAGATAAAAATAATATGTCGATTTTGCGTACGTTACCGCCGCAAGAATTGGCGCATCACGGCTTACAATTCGCCGATGAACGAGTAGAAGCTTTGTTATTTCATTATCGAGCCAGACATTATCCCGAAACATTGAGCCGAGCGGAACAGATTAAATGGCAGAAATATTGTCATCAGCAGATAGATGCCAAATCGGCACAATTTGCCGAAGCGATTGATAGCTTATTCCAAATTCATCACGATAATCCGGAAAAGGTAAAATTATTGGAAAATTTGACCGCTTACGCTGCACAAATTGCGGAGTTTCAGGTAGTTAAACACACCGCTAATGCGCAAAGCGAGCAGCTAGTTTCAGCCTTAAACCAAGTGGCGGAACAGGGTATGGATAAAGCGGCGAAGTTGGAAATGCTAAAGGCATTAATTAAATAAGTGGGAGAAAACGGCTATGCAACAACCTTTAGAACATCATCCGTTTGAACCTGTGCTACCGACCTCTGCAACCGTAGTGATGATGGGGACTTTTCCGCCGACAGGTGAAAAACGCTGTATGGAATTTCATTACCCGAATTTCCAAAATGATATGTGGCGTATTATGGGCGCGGTTTTCTATGATGATACCGACCATTTCCGTGTCGGCGATGAAAAACGTTTTGATCCGATAAAAATCGAAGCGTTTTTACGAGAAAAGGGCATTGCGTTGTGTTCATCGGCACAAACGGCAATTCGTTTAAAGGGTAACGCTTCGGATAAGGATTTAAAAATCGTTGATCCGGTGGATATGTCGCAATTATTAAAAACGTTACCCCATGTAAAATGGATTTTTACCACCGGCGGTTTAGCAACGGATACGTTACTCGGTTTATTAAATGAGAAAATTAAAGCACCGAAAACAAACGCGTGGATTCACTATCCGTACTGTGCCGAGCGTGAACTTTTCCTTTACCGTTTGCCTTCTACCTCTCGGGCTTATCCATTGAGTTTAGCTAAGAAAATCGAGGCGTATCGACAATTTTTTATTCAAGCAGGATTACTTTAACGCATGAAATATGATTTACATTCACACAGTACCGCATCGGACGGTATGCTTAGCCCAACCGAACTGGTTCAGCGTGCGTTAGAGCAACAAATCGAAATGCTTGCCTTAACCGATCACGATACCGTAGCGGGGATTCAAGAAGCAAAACACGCAGCACAAGGGCAACCGATTCGCTTTATTGCCGGCGTGGAAATTTCTATCGTTTGGGAAGGCAAAAGTATTCATCTTGCCGCTTTAAATGTGGATGAAACGCATCCTGCATTAGTGGCATTGTTAGATAAGCAAGCGTTACTGCGTGAGCAAAGAGCGGTCGAAATCGGCGAAAAACTTGCAAAAGCCGGTATTCCGAACGCTTATGAAGGGGCAAAAGCGTTAGCAAGCGGAGAAGTTACCCGTGCGCATTATGGGCGTTTTTTACACGAAAACGGTCATGTACGAAGTATCGAACACGCCTTTAAAAAATATCTCGGTGGCGGTAAGCCGGCTTACGTTAAGCCGATGTGGTGCAGTTTAGAAGAAGCGATTGAAGTTACGCATCAAGCGGGCGGTGTGATTTGTATTGCGCATCCGTTACGTTATAAATTAACCGGACGTTGGATTCGCCGCTTAATCGCTGACTTTAAATTAGCCGGCGGTGACGGTATTGAGGTTGCCGGCTGCGGGCAAACACCGGATCAACGCCAACTGATCGCTCGTTGGGCAAAAGAGTTTGATTTATATGCTTCGGTCGGTTCGGATTTCCATTACCCGACCGGTTGGATTGAGCTTGGCAGAGGGCTAATACTGCCGGCGGATTGCAAACCGATTTGGGATTTATTTTAAGGAAAAGGGCGTGTTAAACGCCCTTTGATTTATCGAACTTTATTCACTTTAAATTGGCTAAACTCAGTCATTACCTCGCCTAATTCGGCTACTCGCCGTTCAATCTTAGCCATATCCGGTTTTTCAGCAGTAATCGCAATCCGCATTAATCCGAGTGAACGTTCAAATTTTCCATAGTGAGTTAAGCTCATCTCACGGATCGGTTTTTCGTATTTCGCCCAATTTTTACCGAAATGGCGTGCCGCCGTTCTGATTTGCTTAAGCTCTTTGGTTTGTACCGCACGTTGCAAATTGTGATAAAGCGGTATCATTTGTTTAACGAAAGTTTGCTGTTTCGCCGCATAGTCCACCGGGTTTTGTGCTTTCTCAAAACGATATAGATGCTTAGCGACATTTTCTACGTTGGCTAGATCCGTAGTTTTAATCGCTTGGTTTAAAGCGTCCGCTACATTGTTGCCCGCTTCCGAATGATGTCCCTCAAACTGATTAAAGGCTTGCTGTAGAGCGGTCAAATTTTGCTGAGATTTTGCAACTTCACCTTTTTTAAGTTCTGCCATTGCTTCAGAGAGTTGTACGAATAACGGGCTAACGTCTACTTTCGCTAATGTGATTGAACTAGCAAAGAGCAGAGGAATGATGATTAATTTTTTTAATGTCATTTGCTATTCCTTAGAGTAAATCGAATAAGGCTTTGCCAAGATAATCATGTTCGTCTTTTACACCGGCAAAGCAGGCAAATAAGCCGCTGCCGATATGGGTAATATATTCGTTCATTTTGTCGATATTTCCTAAAGCGTTTTGCACTTTGATAAATTGCTCGGGGCTTTGTTGGAACGAAATAAACAGTAAGCCCGAGTCAAATTGCCCTTTATCGTCAATACCGCTGGCGTAGGAGAACGAACGTCTGAGCATTTTTACTCCCGTTTTATGGGCAAGGTGCGTATGTGAAATTTCCGGCATCACCGGATTACCTTTATCATCTTTTTTCGCCAGATCGAATTTTTCAAATTCATGTTTATAGCCGAGTGCCGCACCGGAATCACGATAACGACCGAAGGTTTCTTCCTGCGATCTTAAATGCGTACGATCCCAGGTTTCTAAGAACATTTTGACACGGCGAACGGCTAAATAGGAACCGCCTTTCAGCCAACCGTCTTGTACCCAGACCACATTGTCCTGAGCTTTTAAACTCTCGGCATTTGCCGTACCGTCTTTAAATGCAAATAAGTTACGCGGCGTTTCATTATTTAAAAATGAATTAAAGCCCATTTGCGACCATTTCATTTTGACTTCACCGCGAGCCGCACGTACCAAATTACGCACTGCATGGAAGGCGACTTGAGGATCATCGGCACAGGCTTGAATACAAATATCGCCGCCGCTAAATTCGGCTTGCAATTGATCACGAGGGAAGTGCGGTAAATCTTGTAATTCGATCGGTTTATGCTTTTCAATACCCAGTTTTTTAAAGAACGAAGCACTTACACCGAAAGTGATAGTGAGATCTTGCGGGTCCAAACTATCCGCTTCACCGGTATCCGCAGGCGGAACATACGCGTTGTTGCTATAAGGCTTGACATTTTCACCTTGTGTCAGATTATTACTATAACGCGTCCAAGTTTGGAAAATCTCTTTCACTTTTGCAATATCGGCGGTATCTAAATCCAAGACGAGAAAATAGATATGTTTTTGTGCAGGGGTAACAATGCCGGCTTGGTGTTTACCATAAAAAGGATATTGGTTATGTGCTTGCGCAGTGAGTTGTCGTGATTCTAAAGCAAAAGCAGGAGCCGACAATAAGCCAGCTCCTACCAATGCGGTATTTTTTAGAAAATCACGGCGAGAATGGATTTCTGCCATAATTTATTCCTACCTTATTTCTCTAAGAGAACGCCTAATTGCGCCAACGGCTCGCCCAGTTGGTTTACTGCCTCGGCTAATGCTTTAACATCGTTTTTTGACAATTTGTTATAAGCTACGTAATCGTAACCGTTTTTCGCTTTATTGTGTTTTGCCAGTAAGCTATTGACCGCAGCAAAGCGAGCGGCGATTTCCGCCGAAAGTTTCGCATCGGTTTTGTCTAATTGCGGTTTAAAGATTTCATAGATTTTTTCCGCCCCCTCAATATTCGCTTTGAAATCGTAAAGGTCGGTTTTAGAGAAAATTTCCTCTTCACCGGTTACTTTAGTGGTGGACACCTCATTTAATAAATCCACCGCACCGGTGATCATTAATTCGGGAGTAACTTCCGCCGTCGGAATTTTGGCGCGTAATTCTTTAACGTCTTTTAGCAGTTGTTCCGCAGTCGCTTTTGTACCTTTAGTGGTATTTTTCTCCCATAAAACTTTTTCGATTTTATGGAAGCCGGACCAATCTTTTTCCGTTTTGCCTTCTTCGGTTAAATCGGCAAGGCGTGCGTCAATACGAGGATCCAAATCGCCAAAACTCTCGGCAATCGGTTCGGAACGTTCAAAATACATTCGTGCAAGCGGGTAAATTTGTTTCGCTTTTTGCACATCGCCTTTATCTAGATAAGCAACAAATTTCTCGGTGTCGGTAACTAAGCGGTCGATTTGCTCAACCACAAATTGTTTATAAGTTTCGGTTTCTTTGCTTAAGTCTAATGCAAAAGATTGAGTCGTCAGTAATACACCGGAAAGCAGCACGGCTAATTTTGTTAAACGCATAAAATTTTCCTCTATCTAAGAATAGTGTGGTAATCATATTCTTATTAATAATCATTATCAAAACAATGGTGTTGATTTTGTGATCTGATTCACATTTTAATTTGTAAATTTTTTTAGAAAATTGACCGCTTGCTTGTGCTAAAATCCTATCCGAAATTTCTTGGATAGGATGTGATATGAGCAAGCAAGGCAAACCTTTTATTTTACATAGCCCGTTTAAACCCTCTGGCGATCAGCCGTCAGCGATTGCCAAATTGACCGAAGGGCTAAATGACGGATTGGCGCATCAAACGTTACTGGGGGTAACCGGTTCGGGTAAAACCTTTACCATTGCTAATGTGATTGCTCAACTCAATCGTCCGGCAATGTTGCTTGCGCCGAATAAAACGCTTGCTGCTCAGCTGTATGCCGAGATGAAAGCCTTCTTCCCAGAAAATGCGGTGGAATACTTTGTGTCTTACTATGACTATTACCAACCGGAAGCCTATGTGCCGAGTAGCGATACTTTTATCGAAAAAGATGCGTCGATTAACGAACAAATCGAACAGATGCGACTGTCGGCAACCAAATCATTCCTTGAACGCCGAGATACTATCGTAGTGGCTTCTGTTTCCGCCATTTATGGTTTGGGGGACGTGGACGCTTATATGCAAATGATGTTGCATTTGCAAGTGGGGGCGATTATCGGCCAACGAGAGATCCTCGCTCGTCTTGCCGAATTGCAATATACCCGTAACGATCAAGCATTTCAGCGTTCGACTTTCCGTGTGCGTGGCGAAGTGATTGATATTTTCCCTGCCGAATCGGATGAAATAGCGTTACGGGTTGAATTGTTTGACGATGAAATCGAAAGCCTTTCGTTGTTTGATCCGCTTACCGGACATAGTTTGGGCAAAGTACCTCGCTATACCATTTATCCGAAAACCCACTACGTTACCCCTCGTGAACGCATTTTGAATGCGATTGAAGAAATCAAACAAGAGCTGGTGGAACGCCGAGAATACTTCATCAAAGAAAATAAATTGTTGGAAGAACAACGTATTACTCAACGCACGCAATTCGATATTGAAATGATGAATGAGCTGGGCTATTGCTCGGGGATCGAAAACTATTCACGCTATCTGTCGGGCAGAAAAGAGGGCGAACCGCCTCCGACATTATTCGACTATATGCCGGCGGACGGCTTGCTGATTATTGACGAAAGCCACGTTACCGTACCGCAAATCGGCGGTATGTATCGAGGCGACCGAGCCAGAAAAGAAACGTTGGTGCAATACGGTTTCCGCTTGCCGTCTGCGTTGGATAACCGCCCGTTACGCTTTGAAGAATTTGAACGTCTTGCGCCGCAGACGATTTATGTATCGGCAACACCGGGTAACTACGAGCTAGAAAAATCAAACGGCGATGTGGTGGATCAAGTGGTTCGCCCAACGGGATTATTAGACCCGATCATCGAAGTTCGTCCAGTCGCTACGCAGGTTGATGACGTACTATCCGAAATTCACAAACGAGTAGCGGTAGATGAACGTGTACTAATCACTACGCTAACCAAGAAAATGGCGGAAGATTTAACCGATTACCTCGATGAACACGGCGTGCGTGTGCGTTATCTGCATAGCGATATTGATACGGTTGAACGGGTAGAAATTATTCACGACTTGCGTATGGGAATGTTTGACGTATTGGTCGGCATCAACTTATTGCGTGAGGGCTTGGATATGCCGGAAGTGTCGCTGGTGGCGATTTTAGATGCGGATAAAGAAGGCTTTTTACGTTCCGAACGTTCATTAATTCAGACCATCGGACGTGCAGCTCGAAACCTGAACGGTAAAGCAATTCTTTACGGCGACCGCATTACTAACTCTATGCAAAAAGCGATTACCGAAACCGAACGCCGCCGAGAAAAACAACAAAAATACAACGAAGAACACGGTATTACTCCGCAAGCCCTCAACAAAAAAGTAGGCGAATTGCTCGACATCGGACAAACCGACAAGCCGAAACGAGGCAAACAAGCGGTTAAAATCGAAGAAAAATCTGCAAATACCTACAAACCAAAATCCCGCAAAGAGCTGGAAAAAGAACTCAAACAACTCGAACAACAAATGCGAGATTTTGCTAAGGATCTTGAGTTCGAAAAAGCGGCTGCGGTAAGGGACAAGATTGGGGAGTTGAAGGCGGTGTTGTTGGAGGTTTGATAGAAAAAAGCCCGATTACTCATCGGGCTTTAAGTTTTTATTATTTGACTTTTCTTTTTATCATATTATATACATCTCTAGCATTAGCTAAATTAAATAGATAATTAATAAAAATATACAAAGCCATTGTTAATATAAACATAAGATAGCGAAATAATATATGTTGCTCTCTTAATTTCTTATCTAGAAAATCTTGTTCTTCTTTGCTGGTAAATAAACTGCAAATAGTTTCCAGGTTATTTGGATGTATCTTGAATTTTATTTTACCTTCTTCACAGTGGTAAGCTGTTATTTCATTTTCTTGATTGCTAGGAGTGTAAAAAATATCGGAGTAACTAAACTTTCTTACCTTGTCATGACTTATCCAATAAGTCTCTCTACTATCTGTAAATTCTAGCAAGGCATAATTTCCAATAGATAAATTTATTAATATAGGTAGAAGAGCTAGAAAGCATATAAAAGCAATGATGAATCCGGCTATAGTACTTAACAATTTTCTTTTACTTGGTACATTACGAACACTTAGTGTTTCAATATCAAATTCTCCTTTAAGCTTAGATAGCAACCTATAATCTAATTCATATTTTCTTATCCATTTTTCAAATTCCTGCTTATGTTTTAAACTTGTTGCATTGGTTTATAATAAAAATTAAATTTTTCAATTTCTATTATGTCATTAATCAAAGAACCTTTCTCATTATTAGTTTTATCTTTCCCTATAATAAATATAAGCAACCGATGTGTAATGGAAAACGCTGACTTTGCCCTGCATTTATAATATAAAATAATTAGTAAGATTATAATTGGGGTGAGAATATAATAGACTATATTTGAATATTTTTGAAAGAAGCCAAAAAATCATTTCAATATCTTGCATAAAAAAATCCTCTTTAAAAATTTGATATTCGCAGTAGAATCTGTAGTCTATTTGCTCTCATCTATCTATACAAGCTAGTTAGTAAAAATTTTTAGTTTTCAATGAAACCTCAATGGCTTCTGCCTCCTGACTTGTACTTTTTTGTAAGATATGCCAAAAGTGTTACCTAGGGTAATTTTTATCTTATAGATTCCCCTCTCTCTGATTTTCGCAAAGTCGTTACTTTGCTCAAATCTGTCTCTCTCCCGC
Organism: Actinobacillus lignieresii; assembly: GCF_900444945.1. Classification (NCBI taxonomy): domain Bacteria; kingdom Pseudomonadati; phylum Pseudomonadota; class Gammaproteobacteria; order Pasteurellales; family Pasteurellaceae; genus Actinobacillus; species Actinobacillus lignieresii. The sequence continues at coordinate 719,999 of NZ_UFRM01000001.1, forward strand.
AAGGGGGAGAGAGACAGTTTGTTAAAGCGTGTAGCGAAACAAGCAGAGAGAGGGGAAAATATCCTTAAATTAGTTTAATTTACGATGTTATCTTAGATTAAACTGACTTTTTCTTTTTTATGTGGTGGCTTTGTGAAATTTGCGAGAAATCAGACCGCTTGCTTGTGTTAGAATAAATAGACATTTGAAGAGGAGAATAGTATGGATCTTGCCTACCTAGCCGAATTGCCGAGAGAAGAATTTATTGAGCGTAGAAATCGTGTGTTTGAGCAAATGCAGGATAATTCTGCGTTGGTGGTGTTTACCGAAACCGAGAAACGCCGTAATAGCGATTGCGATTATTTGTTCCGACCTGATAGTTATTTCTGGTATTTAACCGGTTTTGCCGAGCCGAAATCGGCATTGTTGCTGATTAAAAAAGACAGTAAAAATGAGAGTGTGATTTTTTTGCGTAAAAAAGATCCGCTAATGGAAACGTGGAACGGCCGCCGTTTGGGGATTGAAAAAGCCCCTGAAACCTTGAACGTGGATTTGGCATTTGATATTGAGGATATTGTGCGTGTTTTTGCAGAAAAAACGCAAAATTTGACCGCTTATTACTATGCGAAAGGCTTACAAGAATGGGGCGATAGCATAGTGGCGGAACAGTTTGCTGACGTGATTGACTGGCAGCCGATGTTGTCGGAAATGCGCTTAATTAAATCGACAGCGGAGATCGCTTTGATTCAGCAAGCCTGTCATATCTCGGGATTGGCACATATCCGAGCAATGAAACAAACTCGCCCAAATCGTTATGAATTGGAAATTGAGGGCGAGATTCAGCACGAATTTACCCGCTTTGGGGCGAGATTTCCTGCTTATAATTCGATTGTGGCAAGTGGTGAAAATGCCTGTATTTTGCACTACAACGAAAATGATCAGGTATTAAAAGACGGTGATTTATTGCTGATTGACGCAGGGGCGGAATTTGCTCATTATGCGGGCGATATTACTCGAACCTTCCCGATTAGTGGTAAATTTTCTGAACCGCAACGAGAGATTTATCAGCTCGTGTTGGACGCAATGAAAGAAGCAGCTAAATGGCTTATTCCGCAAAGCTCGATCAAAATTGCCAATGAAAAAGCGGTGCAAGTGCTAACCGAAGGTTTGGTTCGCTTAGGCATTTTGAAAGGCGAAGTCGAACAGTTAATCGCAGAGAAAGCCTATCGCCAATTCTATATGCACGGCTTGGGGCATTGGCTTGGTTTAGACGTTCACGATGTCGGCAATTATGGCACTGAGCGAGATCGTCCGCTTGAAATCGGTATGGTGCTAACCCTTGAACCGGGTTTATATATTTCAAGTGAGGCGGATGTACCTGAGCAATACAAAGGCATTGGTGTGCGTATTGAGGATAATTTATTGATTACTGAATATGGCAATAAAAATTTGACAAGCGGTTGCCCGAAAGAAATTGCTGATATTGAAGCAATTATGAATGTTCAGTAGATAGGAAAAGTAAATAACCACAGAACGCACGGAATACACAGAAATTTTTCGTATGACGTGAGAACTGTGGTTTTTTATTGGCTAAAGCTCGATATAAAAATAACCACGAAATACATAGCGTTCACAGAATAAATTTTCCGTGTATTCCGTGTAGTCCGTGGTTTTACAAAATAGTGACTAAAGCACTTTTACAATCGCTTCGCAAAGTGCATCAATGTTTTGGTCGGTGATACCTGCAACATTGATACGACCGGAACGTACCGCATAGATTGCGAAGTCTTCACGTAGGCGATCCACTTGTTCCGGTGTTAAACCACTAAATGAGAACATACCGTTTTGTTGTGCAATAAAGTCGAAATCTTGTTTTGCACCTTTCTCTTTTAATAATTGCACCATTCGATTACGCATATCTTTAATGCGATCACGCATTTCATCTAATTCAGCTACCCATTCTGCACGTAACGCTTCATCACCTAATACGCGAGCAACCGCATTTGCACCATGCGATGCCGGGTTAGAGTAAAGCACACGAATAATTGATTTAATTTGGGTGAAGGCTTTATTAGCTACTTCGGCATTTTCTGCAACTAAGGTAAATGCACCGACACGCTCGCTATATAAACCGAAGTTTTTCGAATATGAACTTGCGATTAATAATTCTTTGTGGTTTTTCACAAACGCACGTAAGCCGTATGCGTCTTGGTCTAATCCGTTACCGAAACCTTGGTAAGCAAAGTCAAATAACGGTAACCAGCCTTTTTCTGCAGAAAGTTTCGCTAATGCGTCCCATTGTTCAGGGGTTGGATCGATACCAGTCGGGTTATGGCAGCAGCCATGTAATAACACCACATCACCGGCTTCCGCTTGGCTTAAATCGGCAAGTAAGTTATCCCAATCTAAACCATGCGTTTCAGGGTTATAATAACGATAGCCTTTTACATTTAAACCGACCGCTTCTGCAATCGCATTGTGGTTTGGCCAAGTCGGGTTTGAAATCCAGATATTTTTTGCTGACGTTTGGCGTTTGATAAATTCCGCTGCAATACGTAACGCGCCCGTACCACCTAAACTTTGTGCGGTTTTTGCACGACCTGAAGCGATAATTTCCGCCCCTTTACCGAATAAAAGTTCTTGCGTATAAGCGTTAAATGCTTGTACACCGTCAATCGTGAGGTAGTTTTTATTCGTTTCTTGTTCTAATAATAACGCTTCCGCTTTTTTTACCGCTTTCACGATAGGTGTTTTACCTTCCGCATTCATATAAACACCAATACCGAGGTTGATTTTCCCTGCACGTTGTTCCGCTTTAAACGCTTCGCCTAAACCTAAAATCGGATCTGCCGGAGCAGCCTGAATGTGGTTGAACATTGACATAATGTGTCCTCTATAAAGTTGTGTTTGAAATTAGAAATATTTATACAACCCATTAGCTATTTTAGCAATAGAGAAGCGGTCTATTTTTGAAAATTTTTTGCAAATTTCACAAGAAAATAGACCGCTTGTACTTATTTGAGTTTATTAATCGCCCAATCTAACCCTGAATGGAAATCATTGGTTAAATGCGGACGAAGTTGTTCGAGTAATTGGATCAACTGAGCTTGTTCCGGATGACATAAATTGATATGTCCGACTTTACGTCCGGCACGAACCTCTTTGCCATACCAATGTAGTTGTGAGAACGGTACTTCTAGCCACGCATTATTGTGTTCGATACCAATCAGATTGACCATTACGCTCGGTGCAATTTGTTTAAGTTGCGGTGTCGGCAAGTCGAGTAATGCACGTAAATGCAATTCAAACTGGCTGATTGAACATCCTAATTGGGTCCAGTGTCCGCTGTTATGTACGCGCGGGGCGAGTTCATTAATTAATAATTTATCGCCTACCACAAAACATTCCATTGCCATTACGCCGACATATTCTAAATCTTGCATAATCGTGCTGAGCATTTGTTCAGCTTGGGTCTGGTAAGTTTGCTGATTCGGTAAATTCACATCACAAACGGAGTAACGTAAGATACCGTTTTGCTGCAAGTTATGACTAATAGGATAGAAACGGGTAGAGCCGTCACGGAAACGAGCGCCGACAATTGAAATTTCGCCGTCAAACGGAATAAATTTTTCCGCAATCACTTCACCGAACAGATCCGGTGTGATTTGGTCAATGCTGTCTTGCGTCACAATCCATTGACCTCTGCCGTCATAGCCGCCGGTACGGCGTTTTACCACCACTTTTTCACCGACATTGCTGAATACGCTTTGCCACTGTTCGGCGGATTCCAATAATTGCCATGGCGAAGTGGAAAGTTGGAGCTTGTCTAATAAGGATTTTTGAGTAAAACGATCCGCCGTTGTGCCGAATACGTTTAAATTGACAAAGTTTTTATGATTGCCGAGTAATTGTGTGAGCGGCGTTTCTGCCCAACGTTCGATTTCTGCGGTAATGATACTGTTTGGCTCAAGCTCAAAAACCGGCGCATCAAAAGCAAGCGGTTTTACTTCAATATCAAGCGGTGCGCCGGCATAGCGTAACATTCTGCCGAGCTGACCGTTACCAAGCACATAAATTGGGGGATAAATGGCACTTTTTTGCATTTTTTATGATTCCGTTTGCGGAAAGTTTGAGGCTCGATTTGCAATTTTTGGGGTAAATTTGACCGCTTGTACGGCTCGGAAACCCCAAACTTTCTGTGTTTATCAGAGATTAAAAATATTCGGCGAGCGGTTTACTCAAGTTTTGATTTAGCAAGACTAACAATTTGATACGTGCTTTCTGACCGCTTAAACCGGTGGTAAAAATCACATTTTGTTGTTTAAGCTGCTTACCACCGCCTAAATAGTCGTACACATCCTGAGTAACGCCGTTAAACGCACGAGAAACTAATACAACAGGAATATCGGCACGTAATAGCGCATCTAAACCGGCTAAACAACTCGGTGGTAAATTACCTGCACCTAATGCTTCAATTACCACGCCGTTACAGCCGTGATGAGCTAATTGTTCCAATAAGAAACTGTCCATACCGGCATAGGCTTTAACCAGCTGTACGTTAGTACGGGTAACGGTTTGTATCGGGAAGCGTTCGTATTCGGTTAATTGTTGGAAATACAGTACGCGGTTTTTCGCAATTAAGCCGCAAGGTCCGAAGGTTGGCGTTTGGAATGTCGCTACGTTGGTCGTATGCGTTTTAGTCACAAATTTAGCGTTATGAATTTCATCGTTCATCACCACTAATACGCCTTTATTTCGACTTTCCGGACAAAGTGCAACCAAAATCGCACTTTGTAAGTTAATTAAACCGTCCGAACCCAATTCGTTACTTGAACGCATTGCGCCGGTAATTGCAACCGGTACATTTACATTCAGCGCTAAGTCAAGGAAATAAGCGGTTTCTTCTAACGTATCCGTACCGTGGGTAATCACGATACCGTCATACTGTTCTTCATTTACCGCTTTTTCAATACGTGTTTTTAATAATGACCAATGCTGTAACGTGATATGCGGCGAAGGCACATTAAGCACAGATTCTTGGCTGAGTTGAGCCGGGTGATTTAAACGTTCTAATGCGGCAAGCAGCGGATTTTTTTCGGAAGGCGAAACTTTACCGTCTTCGCCTTCACTCATCGAAATCGTACCGCCCGTATGTAGGATTAAAAGTTTCTTTGTCATGAATTAATATAAGTTAATTGCGTGGATCCGGATTATCTAATACCGATTGCGTTTGTTCATTGCGGAATGCGTGTAACTTTTGAGCTAACTCAGGGTTAAACGCCGCTAAAATTTGAGCAGCGAGTAAACCGGCATTCGCCGCACCCGCAGGGCCAATCGCAAGCGTACCGACCGGAATACCCTTAGGCATTTGAACGATAGAGTATAAGCTATCTACACCGCTTAACATCGAACTTTTTACCGGAACGCCTAATACAGGAACGATGGTTTTTGCCGCAATCATACCCGGTAAATGCGCCGCACCGCCTGCCCCTGCGATAATCACTTTATAACCGTTTTGTTCCGCACTTTCTGCAAATGAGAAAAGTTTGTCCGGCGTACGGTGTGCCGAAACCACTTCAACGTGATAAGCAAGATTAAACTGATCTAAGATTTGTGTTGCTTCCGACATGGTCGCCCAGTCGCTTTTTGAACCCATAACAATTGCAATTTCAGGTTTTTCAGACATATTGATTCCTTTTGAAACAAGAGGGGAAAACTTTTTCAGTATAACATAATAGGCAAACGTTTGCTTGTGAATTTATACGGACGAATCAGACCAAATAATGTAAAGAATTATCGACAAAGCACAATTTAAAACTATCAACCCAGTTGCTAAATGTGTTACGATATACGACCATTTTTAAAATTTATGTGTTTGCAAGCAGAATCGGAGACAGAAGATATATGACGAGTAGTGCGAATAAACGTTCAGTAATGACCCTTTTTTCAGATAAAAACGATATTTACAGCCATCAAGTACGTATCGTATTGGCAGAGAAGGGCGTTCCTTATGAAATTGAAAATATTAGTCCTGATACGATTTCTGAAGATTTGGTGGAAGTAAACCCATACGGCAATGTGCCGACATTAGTTGATCGCGATTTAGTATTATTTAATTCACGTATCATTATGGAATACCTAGACGAGCGTTTTCCTCATCCGCCGTTGATGCCGGTATATCCCGTATTACGCGGTAAATGTCGTTTAACTATGCACCGTATCGAACAAGATTGGTACTCATTAATTGATATTGCAAACAAAGATCCTGAATCTAAAGAAGCGAAAAAAGCGTTGATGGAACTTCGTGACGAAATGTTGGCATTAGGTCCTGTCTTTGCCGCAACACCGTATTTTATGAGCGAAGAATTCAGTTTGGTCGATTGTTACGTTGCGCCGTTATTATGGAAAATGCACAGTTCAGGAATTGAATTTAGCGGTGCGGGCAGTAAGGCAATTAAAACCTATATGACTCGCGTATTCCAACGTGAGAGCTTCGTTCAGTCTATCGGCGGTGCGGCTCCGAAACACTTAATGGATGATAAAGACTAATGAAACCTTTGCGCCCTTATCTTTACCACGCGTACTACAACTGGATTTTAGATAACGATAATACGCCTTATTTATTAGTAAATGCGGAATATCCGGATGTAGATGTGCCGGTCGAATTTGTTCGGGACGGCAAAATTATTTTGAATATCGCACCGCGTTCCATCGGACAATATGTGATTAATGACGAGTCAATCAGCTTTAATGCTCGTTTCCAAGGGATGTTGCGTGATATTTATATTCCTTTTGGTGCAATGGAAGCCATTTATGCGCAAGAAACCGGCGACGGAATTATGTTCCAAGACGAGGCTTATTATAGTGAACAAGCATATAGCGAAAGGGTTAATCAGCAAGCCGACAGAGAAGAAAGTAAGCCTAAAGCTAAGAAAAAACCGACACATTTGAAATTAGTCAAATAGATAAATAAGCGGTTAAATTTCTTAAGTTATTTGCAAATATGTTCCGAACAAAAAAATACCACTATTAGAAAATAGTGGTATTTTTTGTTTTTATAAGGCTTACGCCGTTTGTATTACCGGAATTTGTGAACGTGTTACACCCGCCATATCGGTCAGTTCGTCCATACGATTGATGGTAATATATTTACCTTGTACCGTAATCATACCGCTTTTCTGGAAACGTCCTAATAAACGACTGATAGTTTCAATGGTTAAACCGAGATAGTTGCCGATATCGCCGCGAGTCATAGTCAGACGGAATTCACGAGCGGAAAAACCGCGTGCCGCATAACGTTGAGATAAATTATGTAAAAACGCCGCTAACTTTTCTTCCGCACTCATTTTTGAAAGTAATAAAATCATTTCTTGATCACTTTTAATTTCATTACTCATCAAACGCATAATTTGATGACGGATTTTAGGCATCTTGCCGGCGAGATCGTCTAAAATATCAAATGGAATCTCACAAATCATCGACGTTTCGAGCGCTTGTGCGAAACCGACATGTTTCATATTCATAATCGCATCAAATCCGACCAGATCACCGGGTAAATGGAACGCCGTAATTTGTTCTTCGCCGCTTTCGCTAATCGTATAACTTTTAATTGTACCTGAACGAATCGCATAGATAGAACGAAGATCATCGCCGGATTGGAAAATGATTTGAGATTTTTGAACCGGTTTTTTGCGTTCGATAATATTGTCAAGCTGAGTTAATTCGTGTTCGCTCAACGTAAAAGGTAAGCAAAGTTGGCTAATACTGCAATTCTGGCAATGTATAGTGCAAGCCGTTCGGCCTGTATGTTTAGCGTCAGGTACAATTTTCATAAGGGCTACCGTCTTTTAAAATAGGTAAAAGTTTGATTTCAAGCAAATTTTAACATTATTTATTAGGATAATAAAGTCGGTAATCGGTTTATTTAACCTTAAAAAGTTATTTTCAATCTTATGCTTATATGCTCCGAATTAAAAAATATTTCAGACATTGAAATGTTTTTTCAAAAATGAGATCTAGCTCAAGTTTTCTCTAAAAAGAATATGCTAGTATCTTTAAACAAAAAATGATTAGGCATACAAGAAGGAGTCTATTTATGTATAAACATATTTTAGTTGCGGTTGATCTCTCTGAAGAAAGTCTTGTTTTACTTCGTAAAGGCGCGGATTTAGCGGAAAAATGCGGCGCAAAACTTTCTTTGATTCATGTGGACGTTAATTTCTCCGATCTTTATACGGGATTAATTGATATTAATATGTCTTCGGTACAAGATAGCGTACTGGAAGAAACCACTAAAGCGTTAGACGAATTATCGGCTAAAGTGAATTATCCGGTTTCGGAACGTCTTAACGGCACGGGCGATTTCAGTCAAGTATTGGAAGATGCGGTTGAAAAACACAAAATTGATTTATTGATTACAGGGCATCATCAAGATTTTTGGAGTAAGTTTATGTCATCTACTCGCCAAGTAATGAATAATGTCACTGTTGATATGTTAGTTGTACCGTTAGCTGATGAATAATTGTAATGCCGACAACAATTTACATAAAAGCAGATAAATAACGTTAAACTCAACCGCTTAAAAGTTCTTTAGCTTTTCAAGCGGTTGTTTTTTAATAAATTATAGTAAATATAAGAAGTTTTTCATTAAAAAAGCCGTAGTCAATTATCAAAGGAATGAAAAACGTGTAGAATAAAGACATTTATCACTAGTTATTTACTTATACATTATTTAGAGTGTTATTAAATGAAAACAACTTCAGAAATCAGACAATCTTTCTTGGATTTCTTCCACAGTAAAGGACATACCGTTGTACCGAGTAGCTCATTGGTACCTGAAAATGACCCTACCTTATTATTCACTAATGCCGGGATGAATCAATTTAAAGATGTTTTTCTCGGCTTAGAAAAACGTCCTTATACTCGTGCGACCACCGCACAACGTTGCGTGCGTGCCGGCGGTAAACATAATGATTTAGAAAACGTAGGCTATACCGCGCGCCACCATACATTTTTTGAAATGATGGGTAATTTCAGTTTCGGTGATTACTTCAAACATGATGCGATTCAATTCGGTTGGGAATATTTAACTTCTCCGCAATGGCTTGGTCTGCCGAAAGAAAAATTATATGTAACCGTTTATGAGACGGACGATGAAGCTTATGACATTTGGAATAAAATCATAGGTGTTCCGACCGATCATATTATTCGTATCGGTGATAACAAAGGTGCGCCGTATGCTTCGGATAACTTCTGGGCAATGGGTGACACCGGTCCGTGCGGTCCTTGTACCGAAATCTTCTATGATCACGGCGAAACTTTCTGGGGAGGTTTACCGGGTAGTCCGGAAGAAGACGGCGATCGTTATATCGAAGTATGGAATATCGTATTTATGCAATTTAACCGTCTGGCAGACGGTACCATGGAAAAATTACCGAAACCGTCCGTAGATACGGGGATGGGTTTAGAGCGTATGACCGCTGTAATGCAACACGTGAACTCAAACTATGAAACGGATATTTTCCAAACGCTCATCAAGGAAGTTGCCGGTTTATTGAATGTAAGCGATTTAGATAATAAATCGTTACGTGTAGTGGCGGACCATATCCGTGCGTGTTCGTATTTAATTGCGGATGGCGTAGTTCCGTCAAATGAAGGTCGTGGCTATGTGTTACGTCGTATTATCCGTCGTGCGGTTCGTCACGGTAACCTTTTAGGTGCAAAAGAAGCGTTCTTCTATAAATTAGTACCGACACTTGCAACCGTAATGGGTCATGCCGGCGAAGTTTTAACGCAAAAACAAGCGCATATTCAAAAAACATTAAAAGCGGAAGAAGAACAATTTGCGCGCACGCTTGAGCGTGGTTTGGCATTATTAGAAGATGCGCTAACAAAAGTTGAAAACAATACGCTTTCGGGCGAAGTGGCATTTAAACTTTACGATACTTACGGCTTCCCGTTAGATTTAACTGCCGACGTATGCCGTGAACGTGAGATCACCATTGATGAAGCAGGTTTTGAAGCGGAAATGACCGCTCAACGCGAGCGTGCGAAAGCAAGTAGCAATTTCGGTGCCGACTACAACAATGTGATTAAAGTGGAAGGTCAAACCGATTTTATCGGCTATGATAATCTAGAAGCTCAAGCGACTATCGTCGGTTTATTTAGTAACGGTAAAGCGGTTGATACGATTCAATCCGGCGAGTCAGCGGTGATTATCCTAGACCAAACGCCATTTTATGCCGAAATGGGCGGACAAGTAGGGGACAGCGGTCTAATTTCAACGGAAATTTGCAATTTTGCAGTAAATGATACGCAAAAATACGGTCAAGTATTCGGACATATCGGTCAATTAACATCGGGTAGTTTATCAATCGGTGATAAAGTTACTGCAAGTGTTGAGCGTAGTCGTCGTGTAGCTATTACGGCAAACCACAGCGCAACTCACTTATTACATTCCGCATTAAGAGAAGTATTAGGTGATCATGTAGCGCAAAAAGGTTCGTTGGTTTCCGAGAATATTTTGCGTTTTGACTTCTCACAGCCGGAAGCAATTAGTAAATCTCAACTAGAAGAAATCGAACGTATTGTAAACCGTAAAATTCGTGAAAATATTCAGGTAACGATTGAAACCATGGATATTGAATCGGCGAAGAAAAAAGGTGCAATGGCATTATTCGGCGAAAAATACGGTGATGTTGTTCGCGTTGTCGGTATGACGGAATTTTCTATTGAGCTTTGCGGTGGTACTCATGTACAAAGAACCGGCGATATCGGCTTATTTAAACTGGTATCCGAAGGTGCGGTTGCCGCAGGAATCCGTCGTGTTGAAGCGGTAACTGCGGAAACGGCAATCGAATGGTTACACAATCAGCAAAAAGTATTGCAACAAAGTGCGGAATTCTTAAAAGCGGACAGTAATTCATTAGTTGAAAAAATTCAACAATTGCAAGATAAGGCAAAACGCACGGAAAAAGAACTGCAGCAGCTTAAAGATAAACTTGCCGCACAGGCGGGTTCGGAATTAGTGAAACAAGCTAACAAGATTAACGGTGTTAATGTTGTAGTGCAAAAACTTGAAAATGTAGAAGTTAAATCGTTACGTACTATGGTTGATGATTTAAAAAATCAACTTGAAAGCGCCATTGTCGTGTTCGGTACGGTAGCGGACGATAAAGTTAATTTAATTGTCGGTGTAACGAAAGATTTATCAAGTAAAGTGAATGCGGGTGAATTAGTCGGCGCTATGGCGCAACAAGTCGGTGGTAAAGGCGGCGGTCGAGCGGATATGGCAATGGCAGGCGGTTCTGAACCTCAAAACTTAGATGACGCACTCAAATTTGCGGAAGAATGGATTCAGGCAAAACTTTAATTAAATTATTAGGCAAGATCTACGGATTGATCTTGCCGTAAGTTCTAAATTTTTAGAGCTTTTGACTCGGGAGGCTACATGCTTATACTCACTCGTAAAATTGGGGAAAGTTTACTAATAGGAGATAATGTTGAGATTACCGTTCTCAGCGTTCGAGGCAATCAAGTTAAATTAGGTGTAAATGCGCCGAAAGAAGTTTCTGTTCATCGAGAAGAAATTTATCAAAGAATCAAAGCATTAGCGGATGATGTCGCTAGTGACACGCAACAGTAAATATTTTTATCACTAACAGAGTAAGGACGAATCTATGAGTAAACTCACTTGTTTTAAAGCCTATGACATTCGCGGTCAATTAGGCACAGAATTGAATACGGATATTGCATACCGTATCGGGCGTGCTTTTGGGCAATACCTCAAACCGAAAAGTATTGTTGTCGGTGGGGATGTTCGTTTAACAAGTAACGAATTAAAAAGTGCGGTGACTAACGGCTTGTTAGATTCGGGAGTGAACGTCATTGATTTAGGCCTTACCGGTACGGAAGAAGTTTATTTCGCCACATCGTTCCTTAAAACCGACGGCGGTATTCAAGTAACGGCAAGCCATAACCCGATGGATTATAACGGGATGAAATTAGTCAGAGAAGGTTCTCGTCCGATTAGTGCCGATACGGGCTTAGCCGATATCCAACGCCTAGCCGAAGAGAATAATTTTCCACCGGTTACGCAAAGAGGGACTTACACGCAAAAAAGCGTTCAGGGCGAATATGTAGAACACTTACTCTCTTATATTGACTTAGATAAACTTACCCCGAAAAAACTAGTAATTAACTCGGGTAATGGTGCGGCAGGTCATATCATTGATGCGATTGAAGCACAATTTAAAGCGCGTAACGTGCCGGTAGAATTTGTTAAAGTACATAATAATCCGGACGGCAATTTCCCTAACGGTATTCCTAACCCGATTCTGCATGAAAACCGTGAGGATTCAATTAAAGCCGTATTAGCGAATCATGCGGATGCGGGGATTGCATTCGACGGCGATTTCGACCGTTGCTTCTTCTTTGATGAAAAAGGCGGGTTTATCGAAGGTTACTATGTAGTAGGCTTATTATCTCAAGCATTCTTAGCGAAAAATAAAGGTGCTAAGATTATTTATGATCCGCGTTTAATTTGGAATACGGAAGAATTAGTATCGGAAGCGGGTGGCGAAGCGGTGATGTCAAAATCGGGTCACTCGTTTATTAAAGAGAAAATGCGCGCAGTAGATGCGATTTATGGTGGTGAAATGTCTGCTCACCATTATTTCCGTGATTTCTTCTACTGTGATAGCGGTATGATTCCATGGTTATTAACGTTAGAACTATTATGTACGACAGGTAAACCGTTAAGCGAATTAGTCGGTGCTCGTTTGGATAAATTCCCGTCACCGGGTGAAATTAACAGTAAATTAACCGATGCTAAAGCGGCTATTGAACGTGTTAAAGAAGCGTATAAAGACGGAAAAGTCGAAACTTTAGACGGTATCAGCGTTGAATTTGAAAACTGGCGTTTCAACTTACGCAGTTCAAATACCGAACCTGTTGTACGTTTAAATTTAGAAACTCGCGGCGATAAAGTATTAATGCAAGAGAAAACTGATGAAATCCTTGCATTACTTCGTCAGTAACGAGTAAAATTTAGATGAAATTAGACCGCTTGCTTATACGAGCGGTCTTTATTATGAGATACGATATCGTATTTGATTTAAACGGTGCTATGCACCTTATAAGGATTATGTAATGAAAGTAATTATTCCGGTAGCGGGTTTAGGGACGCGAATGCTTCCTGCAACCAAGGCAATTCCAAAAGAAATGCTGACGATTGCGGATAAACCGCTTATTCAATATATCGTGAACGAATGTGTAGCGGCTGGTATTAAAGAGATCGTATTAGTGACTCATTCTTCAAAAAATGCTATCGAAAACCATTTTGATACGTCTTTTGAACTTGAAACTATGTTGGAAAAACGCGTTAAACGCCAATTATTAGAAGAAGTGCGCTCAATTGTGCCAAAAGACGTTACATTAATGCATGTACGTCAAGGTCAAGCTAAAGGTTTAGGTCATGCGGTATTATGCGGTAGAGCGGTAGTCGGTAACGAACCTTTTGCAGTCGTATTACCGGATGTAATTTTAGCCGATTTTACTGCGAATCAAAAAACGGAAAACCTTGCGGCGATGATCAAACGTTTCAACGAAACACAACATAGCCAAATTATGGTTGCACCGGTACCGAGAGAAGATGTAAGTAGCTATGGCGTAGCGGATTGTGCAGGCGTGGAAATTCCTGCCGGCGAAACTGCAAAAATCGTGAAGATGGTTGAAAAACCGAGTGTAGAAGAAGCACCTTCTAATTTAGCGGTTGTCGGTCGTTACGTATTCTCTGCCGGCATTTGGGATTTATTAGAGAAAACACCGGTTGGTGTAGGCGATGAGATCCAATTAACCGATGCTATTGATATGTTAATTGAGCAAGAAACGGTAGAAGCATTTCATATGACAGGTCGTACTTTCGACTGCGGCGATAAATTAGGTTATATGCAGGCATTTACCGAATATAGTTTACGTCATGATAAGTTCGGCAATGACTTTAAAGAATTTATTAAAAAATTAGCTAAAACGTTATAACCAAGAATAACTAAGGACGCAATTAGCGTCCTTATATTTTAGATAGTTTTTCTTCCAACTCTTCAATAGCCTTTTGGCATTTCATCTTACGATATTCGGTTTCTTCAATTTGCAATTGCCAAGTGTTTTTTTCGGCTGCAGTATAGCTTTTTTCCAATAACCAACTGATTTTCTCATTCAATGCTCTTAACGCTTTACGATATTCATCTAATCGACGGGCAGGGGGGAGGGCGTGAATGTTTTTTGGGAATGAAAAAGACGTAGTAAATACTTCTCTAGCAGATAAATCCGCTTTTTCAAGCATAAAAACGGCATGGTTTAACGCATCAAACTGGCGAAGAAGTTTGGTGGCATAGAAATCGGCGTAATCTTCCGTTGTTTGTTGAGAAAGCAACTGTGCCGTGTGTATTATCTCTTGTATAAAATCACTCACTTTTTTCTGATTTTGCGAAAAGAGATTTCCTTTCACGATCACTTCTTGCTCTAAAAAAGGAGAAAATACCGTTAATTTTTGTTGAATAACTTGAGGGAAGTCTGAAAACATAGTTAATTACATTGTGTTTTTCTATATTATAGAATGGTTCGGAACAATTGTAATGCGTTATTTATGTTTAAAAAAACAACTAAAAATTTACTTTTTTCCGGAAATGTGATTTCAGTCACAAAAAAATGCTTTATGGGAAAAAGTTAATAAATATCAAGAATTTAAGATAAAGTCATTATAATTCAATATGTTACGAATTACCTAAAAATGGAGTATATAACCATTTTTTAAACGTTTATTGTTTTTTTAAATCAAAAAACAATGTAACCATTTGTTTTTATTATTGTTTTTGGTTTATTTCAAAGAGAGAGTTTACCTATTGACATAGATAAATGATTTTGCCATTATTCACTCGCAATCAGCATTTACTTAAACTTTCATAAGTAAATGTCAGTTTTGGAAAATTACTCTTACACCTTATCGAGAGTAATTTTAAATAAACTTAAAATTAAAAATTAAGGTGAACATTATGAAAAAAACTCTAGTTGCATTAGCAGTAACGGCATTCGCAGCATCAGCTTCAGCTGTAACAGTGTATGACGCAGAAGGTACTAAAGTACAGGTTGATGGTTCTTTACGTTTAGTGCTTGAACAAGCAAGTTCAAAAACTAAATATGCAAACGGTAAAACAGTAAAAAATAAAAATGCGCATTCACAATTACGTAATGCTGGCTCACGTTTTGGTGTACGTGTAAATCATGACTTAGGTAATGATTTCTATGCATTAGGTCGTTTAGAAATTCGTTTTGATAAAAACAATTCAGATGACCAATTTGGTGATTTATACGCTAAACGTGCATATGTTGGTTTAGGTAGCAAACAGTATGGTGAAGTAACATTTGGTCGTCAATTAACAATTGCTGATGATTACGGTCAAACAGATGATTACGAATACGGTATCGTACCATCATATATCGCAACTTCAGGTAACCAAGTGATCCGTTATGACTATAAAGGTATTGAAGGTTTACAAATTGGTGCAAACTATAATTTCGCTGAAAAACGTAATGCGAGAGGTGAAGTTTTAGTAAATGAACTCAAAAATGCATATGGTTTAGGTGCGGTATATGAAACGCAATTAGGTGGTAACACATTTAATGTTGAAGGTGGTATCGGTCGTTCTAACTATGCAACAGGTACAAACCACAAACATTACCAAGATGGTTATGAATTAGCATTAGGTTATGCTATTGGTGACTTTAAATTAGTTTCCGATTTCGGTTATAAATATGAGAAAAATGGTGCAGCGCGTACTAAAGCATTCTTTGTAGCTCCAGGCTTCCAATACCAAGTTATCCCTGCTTCACGTATCTATGGTAACTACCTATATGAACGTGCAGAAACAACAGTAGATGAAAAAGATGCAGCAAAAGCGAAAAAACACGGTTTCTTATTAGGCGTAGATTATCAATTACATAAACAAGTTGTAGCATTTGTTGAAGGTAAATACGTTCAGTCAAAAGATTATATTGCAGGTAATGGTTATAAATACACTGGTAAAGAAATTGACAAAGCTATCGGTGTAGGTATGCGCGTATTCTGGTAAATTTACCAAATGCTTAACTAAATAAGCTTTAAAAAACCCCAGTAGTAAAACTATTGGGGTTTTTGTTTTCTTAAAGTTCTAAATTATAAATATAGTGGTATAGGAACACGTACATTTGATTGAATTGTATAATTAAATTTATATTTAACATAATCTATCTTATGCGAAGTTTTATGAATTCATAATATGAGTTGTATATATTACAAATAATTATCTATTTAATAGATTTATCTATAAATATAAAATAAATACTTATCTTAGTTTTGTTATATATGATAAACTTTATCACGGCTTTAAAAAGATAAAGGTAGGTATTATGTATAACTCACTAAACAAAACTTTTCGTGCTAGTGCCATTCCGTCCTTATTATGCGACTTTTATAAAACGTCACATCGTATGATGTATCCTGAAAATACTCAAATTATTTATAGCACTTTTACGCCTCGCAGCAATCAACAAGCACCTTATCTGACTCGTGTAATTTCCTTTGGATTTCAAGCATTTATTATCAAATATTTAATCCATTATTTTAATGATAATTTTTTTAACCGTTCGCAATCCGACGTTGTATCAGAATATTCGCAATTTATTGCACAAACGCTACAAATGGTCGATAAAGGCGAACACATTGCTCAATTACATCAATTAGGCTATTTACCTATTCGTATCAAAGCTATTCCGGAAGGACAAGCGGTTGCGGTTAAAGTACCGATGATGACTATTGAAAATACCCATCCGGATTTCTTTTGGCTCACAAATTATTTGGAAACCCTGATCAATGTTTGTTTATGGCAACCGATTACGTCCGCCTCAATTGCATTTGCTTATCGCTCTGCTCTCATTCGATTTGCAGAAAAGACTTGTGATAATTATGATCATATTCTATTCCAATCTCATGACTTTTCAATGCGAGGAATGAGTTCTTTAGAATCGGCAGAAATGTCCGGTGCGGGTCATTTAACTTGTTTTTTAGGCACGGATACGATTCCGGCGATTTCATTTATAAATAGTTACTACGGTTCACAACATTTGATTGGTACGTCTATTCCTGCCTCAGAACATTCGGTGATGAGTGCGCACGGTGTAGATGAATTACTGACCTTTCGTTATTTAATGAAACAATTTCCGGATAATATGCTCTCGATTGTTTCGGATACGACCGATTTTTGGCATAACATCAGCGTGAATTTGCCATTACTGAAAGATGAAATCATGGCTCGCCCTATGTATGCTCGAGTGGTTATACGTCCGGATAGCGGTGATTTTTTTGCAATTATTTGCGGAAATCCGACCGCTTGTGATGAGCATGAACGCAAGGGGCTTATTGAATGTTTATGGGATATATTTAGTGGGACAGTGAATGCTAAAGGCTATAAAGTGTTAGATCCGCATATCGGTGCAATTTATGGCGATGGCGTGACTTACGATAAAATGCTGTCTATTTTAGAAGGACTCGAACGAAAAGGATTCGCATCCAGTAATATCGTATTCGGTGTGGGTGCGCAGACTTACCAACGCAATACGCGAGATACGCTCGGTTTTGCCGTAAAAGCAACCTCGATTACGATTAATGGAGTTGAAAAAGCGATTTTTAAAAATCCGAAAACGGATGACGGGTTGAAGAAATCGCAAAAAGGTCGGGTAAAAGTTCTTTCATCCGAACATTATATTGACGGATTAACTTCACAAGATGATTTTTCTGATGATTTACTCGAGCTGGTTTTTGAGAATGGCAAATTAATGAAACGTATTAGTTTCGATCAAATTAGAGCGACTATTAATATGCAAATATAACACCAAGGAATACTCGGATGGGTCTAGATAAAACTTCCGAGTATTCCGTAATGATTAAAATAACGCAAATTATTTCGTTAAATCAACTTGATATACCGCAAAGCCGATTTCGTCCGTACCGACTAATGTCATCGGATATTGCGCTTTTTCTTTAATAAATGCCGCCGCTTTTTCAGTCGGGGAAGTTTCAAAACGAATATCTAATTTCGTTTTGGCATTAATCGGTGCGATACGCCAGTTTTTATCGGCAGTCGGTACTACATGACCTTTTGCTTTACTTTCTGCCGAAATATAATTTGAAAGCACTTGGCGATTTTCATCCGGAGCGGCAAACACTATATGCTTATCGCCGGTACCCGGGAATTTTGCTCCGTATGCACGATAGTTATTGGTGGCGATTAAAAATTCCTGTTTCGGATCAACCGGTTTTCCATTAAAGGTTAAATTCACCACACGGTGCGAGTTTTCATTAATTAATTTACATTCGCCATCGTAACGAGCCGGTTGCGTAATATCAAATTGGTACTCTACTCCATCGATCACATCAAAGTTATAAGTACGAAAACCTTGCCAATCTAATAGACTTTGCGGTTGTGTACTGGTCGGGTCGATTTGTTTAAACATACCTGCGCTACATTCCAACCATTCTTTCAACTCTGCTCCGGTGACTTTCACTACCACAAGCGTATTTGGATATAGGTATAAATCCGCCGCATTACGGAAGGTTAATTGACCTTTGTCCACTTCGGTAAAACCGCTTGGATCATTTTTACGCACGCCCGCTTTAAACGGTGCGCAGGCACTTAATACCGGTAAACCGGCAAGTTCCGGTAAACCTTTAACAACGTTTTCAACATAGGCTTTTTGCGCTTGATTTACAATTTGAATTGTCGGGTCGTCTTGCACTAAAGCTAAATAGCTGTACATATTATCGGTCGCTTTACCAATCGGTTGCGATACGAATTTACGTGTTGCTTCATGGGTTTCTTTAAGTAATGCCGCAATTTCCGGATGGTTATCTACGGTTGCTTTTTTCGCTTCGGCATTATAAATCGGGCGAAGCGCCGCTTTACCATCAACTACCGCCCATTTGCCGTTTTGTTCGGCTAAACTCAAATCAACTACACTGATATTATTGCCCCAATAACCTGCCATGCTTTCCGGAACGCCTTTCATCGTACCTTTGACAATATCGGCATTCGGCGATTTTTCAAATTCTTTATTTGGGAATAGACGATGCGAATGACCGAAAATAACCGCATCGATGCCTTTTACATCGGCTAAATAGAATGCCGAATTTTCCGCACCTTCTTTATAAGGTTTATCGGACGGCCCAGTGTGTGCTAAGGCGATAATGACGTCAGCCCCCTTCTCTTTCACGATAGGCACGTATTTTTCTGCGGTTTTTACAATATCGCGAGCTTCCACTTTACCTTCAAGGTTTGCTTTATCCCAAACCATCACTTGCGGCGGTACAAAGCCGATATAGCCGATTTTAATCGTTTGTTTTTGACCGTGCGTATCAATAATGGCCTTTTCTTGAATAAAATAAGGTTGGAAGAAAGGCTCGTCCGTTCCCGGTTTAACGATATTCGCATTGATAATAGGATGATTCGCTTGCTTCATTGCGCCGGTTAAATAATCCAAACCATAGTTAAACTCATGATTTCCTAGTGTTCCCACTTCGTATTTCATTGCATTTAAAGCAGCGATTGCCGGATCGGCTTTTCCTTGTTTAGCACCTACGGCAGCTTGATAATCGGCAATCGGATTACCTTGAATTAAGTCGCCGTTATCAACTAACACGCTATTTTTAACTTCTTTTCTCGCCTGTTCAATTAAACTTGCCGTACGGGTAAAACCGAATTTCTCTGTCGGTGCGTCTTTGTAGTAATCGAAATCCGTTAAAAAGCCGTGAATATCGGTGGTAGCGATAATACGCAAATCCGCTTGATTGCCGGCTTTTGCGAAAGCGAATTTATTCGTTCCGAGTATGAGCATGGTACTTGCACCTAATTGTATAAAACGTCGTCTGTTTAACATTGTATTCTCCTACGTTATCAATATATTGGATATTGCAAATTATTGTAGAAAAATAATCGCTTGTACTCTAGTGCTTTTTATAGGTTTGATGATATTCGCCAAATTAACGGACGGTAATCTGCACAAATTAAGCTAAAAATGAGAATAATTCTTAAATTTTGAGCAATTTTTAAGGATATTTTTTGAATAGGAATTTATTTTAGCGCATGAAACGTGTATGCTTATAAAGACGTACGCATATTTGCGTCACACAAGTTATCAATCCTTTCATAAACAAAGAAATAAAGGTGTTTGACATGTCTAAAAACTTAATCCTTATCCTTAACTGCGGTAGTTCTTCTTTAAAATTTGCGGTGTTAGATCCTAAAACGGGTGACGAGAAATTATCCGGTCTAGCAGAAGCATTTAACTTAGAAGATGCTCGTATTAAATGGAAATTAAACGGCGAAAAAGGCAATGCAGATTTAGGTGCAGGTGCAGCGCATAGCGAAGCATTAACTTTCATTGCAAATGAATTATTATCAGAAGAATTAAAATCCAGTATCGGTGCTATCGGTCACCGTATCGTTCACGGTGGTGAGCAATTCACTTCATCCGTAGTAATCAATGATGATGTAGTTAAAGGCATCGAACACGCAATTCAATTCGCACCGCTTCACAATCCGGCGCATTTAATCGGTATCAAAGAAGCATTCCGTATTTTCCCTGAGTTAAAAGAGAAAAACGTTGCGGTATTCGATACGGCTTTCCACCAAACTATGCCGGAAGAAGCATTTTTATACGCACTTCCGTACAAACTCTATAAAGAACACGGTATCCGTCGTTACGGCGCTCACGGTACCAGCCATTTATTCATCACCTCACAAGTTGCCGAATTAGCGGGCAAACCGGTAGATCAAACCAATGCGATTATCTGTCACTTAGGTAACGGCGGTTCCGTATCTGTGGTACGTAACGGTAAATGTATCGATACGTCAATGGGTTTAACACCGTTAGAAGGTTTAGTGATGGGGACTCGTTCGGGCGATATCGACCCTGCAATCGTTTTCTACCTATACAAAAACTTAGGTATGTCAATGGAGCAAATCGAAGATACGTTAGTGAAAAAATCGGGTCTTTTAGGTTTAACTGAAGTAACCAGTGACTGTCGTTATGCGGAAGATAACTACGAGGATGCGTCAAAACCTGAAGCAAAACGTGCATTAGACGTATATAGCTACCGTTTAGCAAAATACATCGGTGCATATATGGCGATCTTAGGTGATGACCACTTAGACGCTATCGCATTTACCGGCGGTATCGGTGAGAACTCGGGTCACGTACGTGAATTAGCGTTAAATCACTTAAAATTATTCGGCGTTAAATTAGACGTTGAACGTAACTTAGCGGCGCGCTTCGGTAAATCCGGCGTTATCACTGCGGACGACTCAACATTCAAAGCAGTCGTAATTCCGACTAACGAAGAATTAGTGATTGCACAAGATACGGCTAAATTAGCATTATAATTCCCAAGGGCAGATATTCTGCCCTTTTACTATTTCACACAAACGGAATTTAAATATGTCCAGAACTATTATCTTAATCCCAACAACAACCGGTGTCGGCTTAACGAGCGTTAGTCTCGGTTTAGTACATGCTTTGGAACAAAAAGGTTCTAAAGTCGGCTTTTTAAAACCAATCGCGCAACCTATCAGCGGCGAAGATACGTTAGACCGCTCTACTTCGATTATTCGTTCGGCGCAAACGACAGAAGTCGGCGAGCCGTTTATGTTGAGCGAGGCGGAAGCGTTAATCGGTCAAAACCAATCGGACGTTTTATTAGAAAAAGTGGTTGAACGTCATCAACAACTCAGCAAAAACAATGAAATCGTTGTTGTTGAAGGTTTAATCCCTACTCGTAAAAATTCATACGCTAACAGCGTAAACTATGATATTGCTCAAGCATTAGATGCGGAAATTATCTTAGTTGCCGCACCGGGTTCGGATAAACCGACCCAATTAAAAGAGCGTGTAGAAGCGGCCGCTTCAGAGTTCGGCGGTCGTCATAACCCTAACTTATTAGGCGTAATTATCAATAAATTTAACGCACCGGTTGATGAGTCGGGTCGTACTCGTCCGGACTTAACCGAAATTTTCGATTCGTTCCAACACAGCACACAAAATATTGCGGAAGTGGAAGCGTTATTTGCAAAAAGTCCGATTAAATTACTCGCTTGTGTTGAGTGGAAATCCGATTTAATTGCAACACGTGCTATCGACTTAGCGAAACACTTACGTGCGGCTATTATCAATGAAGGTGAATTACAAACTCGTCGTATCCGTGGCGTAACATTCTGTGCGCGTAGTCTTCCGCATATGGTTGATCATTTTAAAGCGGGCAGCTTATTAGTGACCTCTGCAGACCGTCCGGAAGTATTGGTTGCAGCGTCTTTAGCGGTAATGAACGGTGTGGAAATCGGCGCAATCTTATTAACCGGCGGCTATAAAATCGAAACACCGATTGCAAAACTTTGCCAACAAGCATTTGAATCCGGCGTTCCGGTGTTCCGTGTAGAAGGTAATACATGGCAAACTGCACTTAGCTTACAAAGTTTCAGCTTAGAAGTGCCTGCTGATGATAAAGAACGTATTTCATCGATTAAAGAATATGTTGCAAGCCAATTTAACCACGGTTTCATTGATGAAATTTCTAAAGCGGCAACACGCGCTCGTCGTTTATCGCCGGCAGCATTCCGTTATCAATTAACCGAATATGCACGTCAAGCGAAAAAACGTATCGTATTACCGGAAGGCGACGAACCTCGTACCGTTAAAGCGGCGGCGTTATGTGCCGAACGCGGTATCGCGGAATGTGTGCTTTTAGCAAATCCGACGGACGTTCGACGTGTAGCGGAATCTCAAGGTGTGGTATTAGGTAAAGGTATTACGATTATCAATCCTGAAGAAGTACGTGAAAACTATGTGGCTCGTTTAGTCGAGTTACGTAAAAATAAAGGTATGACGGAAGTGGTTGCACGTGAGCAATTAACGGATACGGTAGTACTCGGTACAATGATGCTAGAAGCCGGCGAAGTGGACGGTTTAGTATCGGGTGCGGTACATACTACGGCAAATACGATTCGTCCGCCGATGCAAATCATCAAAACCGCACCGGGTAGCTCGATTGTTTCTTCAATCTTCTTTATGCTATTACCGGATCAAGTGCTTGTGTACGGTGACTGTGCGGTGAACCCGGATCCGACGGCAGAACAATTAGCTGAAATTGCAATTCAATCTGCGGAATCGGCGAAAGCGTTCGGTATCGACCCGCGTGTGGCAATGATTTCTTACTCAACCGGTACTTCAGGTTCCGGTGCGGATGTTGAGAAAGTGAAAGAAGCGACTCGTATCGCACAAGAAAAACGCCCTGATTTAATCATTGACGGTCCGTTACAATATGATGCGGCGGTAATGGAAGATGTTGCACGCTCTAAAGCACCGAACTCTCCGGTAGCGGGTAAAGCGACAGTATTCGTATTCCCTGACTTAAATACCGGTAATACGACCTATAAAGCGGTACAACGTTCTGCGGATTTAGTGTCTATCGGCCCAATGCTTCAAGGTATGCGTAAACCGGTGAATGACCTCTCTCGCGGTGCGTTAGTTGATGATATCGTTTATACGATTGCATTAACCGCAATCCAAGCGACACAAGGTTAATTATCTTACAAATAGCGAAATGCCCTCAAATGAGGGCATTTTTTATGCTAATAAGCGGTGATATTTCTCAATCTTTTTGCCCCAAAAAAAAGCCCTGCGATATCACAGGACTTTTCTCATTATGCTTCTTTTGTTAAATCTTTAACTTCAGTTTCAACAGTAACTTTTTTTACCGCTTCAATGCCTTTTTGGCAGTTTTGTTTTGTCGCATATCCTTCACCACCGGTTGCGATTGTTTGATGGTTGCCGGATTTTAAACGCCAGCGAAATTCGCCTTTTGCATCTTTATAAATTTCAAAATACATACCATTTTCCTTATCTGAAAATCCCAAACTTATGTTTGGTATGAATAGCTTACCTATTCTGGTATAAATTGCAATTTATTCGGTAAAAATTACCGCTTATTTACGTATCTTTTAATCTTGTAGAACGATTACCGCCCCACGCTTTCTAAAATGCGATCCGCAAACTTACCGATACTGATGCCGAAATTATTCGATTTGTTCCAGTCCATTAAGGTACGGAAATTATTTGATACGAGGAAAGCTCGTCCGGCTTCTTTATCCGGCCGAACCAACCATAATTTATTACCGTTTAACGCACTTAATTTTGCCGTTTCTCGAGCGGTCGGATACGCCAGATAAACACCCCAAGACTGCCATTCTCCGAGGGTTTTAGCTTTGTTTGCTTCAATACCGGAGAAAGACAGATCAATCGGGCTGGCAAGTTTTACCTCTACGCCCCAAGGCACTTCATCATCCCAACCTACGGTTGAAAGATAAGAAGCGATAGAGGCAAACGCATCGGCTTCCGTATTCCAAATATCTTTTTTGCCGTCACCGTTGCCGTCCGTCGCGTAATTCAAATAGGCGGTCGGCATAAACTGAGTTTGCCCCATTGCCCCCGCCCAAGAACCTAGCATTTCATAACGATTGATCGTACCGTCATCCAACATTTTCATCGCATTGACGAATTCTTGGGTAAATAATTTTTCACGGCGTCCGTCAAAAGCAAGTGTGGCTAACACGGACAATACGTCAAAATCGCCTTGGTAACGACCAAAACTGCTCTCCATCCCCCACAACGCTAAAATATATTCTTTCTGAACATTATATTTGTTACTGGCATGAGTTAATTGCGTATTAAATTCATACCAATATTCAGCGGCCAAATTCACTTTATTTTGAGTGAGCACCTTACTTAAATAGTTAGTGACACCGTTCGGATTCGGCGGTGGCGAAGGCGTATTCGGATCACGCTTACGAGCCGCCTGAGCTTGATCCAACTGAATGGATCTGGCGTTATATCGAATAAATTTTTGGGTATTTAATACGTTATCCGACACACCGGCACCGGCAGCCTTTTGCTTAAGAAAATGTACGTAATCATTAAAATTATTGAGCGTACGCGCTTTAGTGTATTGAGCGTCCATCGGAAGCTCCGGATACGTACTATTTTTATTTGAACATCCGGCAAGGAATAAGCTAAACATTACCGGAATCGTTAAAAATCGTAATTTCATAGCATTTATATAGTAAAGCGATCTTTAAAACCGACCGCTTGTAAATTAAATATTTACCATTCTGCTTGGGCGAATGACATTATCGGTCGTAATTTCCGCGACACCGAGAAATTGCATATTATCCGAAAACAAACGAACTTGCCCGTAAATTTGATCGTTATTTTCAAATTTCACTCTTTGACCGAAACCGACCGCCTTAGTCTGCTCTGCGGTTAAGTTTAGTTTCGGTAGGCTTTCTACTGCGGTACCTAAAGGTAAAAGATATTTATCTAATTCTTCAAGCGGTTGGTTTTCACTTAAATTTTGCAAATCCGCATAGCTCATCATCGCTTCAATCGGATAATTTGCCACCGCTAAACGGCGTAGAACCGTCACGTGCGCGCCACAGCCCAATATTTCGCCTAAATCATCGACTAAAGTACGAATATAAGTGCCTTTCGAGCAATGTACCTCTAACGTAAGATAAGGTGCGACATATTCGATAAAACGCAATTCGAAAATCGTAATCGGGCGCGCTTCTCTTTCTACCGTAATGCCTTGGCGAGCATATTCATAGAGCGGTTTACCGTTATGTTTTAATGCGGAAAACATAGTCGGCACTTGTAAAATATCGCCGCGAAATTGCTCCAATGCCGTAATAATTTCCGCTTCACCTACGTTCACCGCACGGGTTTCAACGACTTGCCCTTCTGCGTCCGACGTATCGGTACGTTCGCCTAATTTTGCAGTAACTTGATAACGTTTGTCCGAATCAAGCAAAAATTGCGAAAATTTAGTCGCTTCACCCAAACAAATCGGCAGCATACCGGTCGCAAGCGGATCTAATGCGCCGGTATGCCCCGCTTTATTCGCTTGAAACAGGCGTTTAACCTTTTGCAGAATATCGTTTGACGACATTCCTTGCGGTTTATCTAATAAAAATACGCCGTGAACATCACGCCCTTTTTTACGAGGTCTGGACACCTATTCTTCCTCTTTATGTTTAGCTTCGTCGTTTTTAATCACGTTCGAGACAAGGTTAGACATACGCATACCTTCGACTAAGGATTGATCGTAAATAAAACGAAGCTCCGGTACGATACGTAAACGCATAGCCTTACCGACTAACGAACGAATATACGGGCTTGCTTTTTCTAAGCCTTTCATACCCTGTTCAATTGCGCTTTGATCATTATCGAATAAGAATGTTACGAAGATTTTCGCATACGCCAAATCACGGCTTACTTCCACATCCGATACCGTTACCATCCCGATACGAGGGTCTTTTACCTCTCGTTGTAAAATGACAGCGATCTCTTTTTGTAACTCTTGCGCTACACGATCACTGCGTTTAAATTCTCTGCTCATGTTTTCTCCAAAATGCAAACGAGGCACTCCAAAAGCGCCTCAAAATTTTGTTGGGATTATACCCTAATTTGTCTTTTTTAGCGATGTTAAGCCAAAAACAAGCGGTCAGTTTCCACTAAATTTTTGCAAATTCATGCAGAAATCTGACCGCTTGTGAGTAATGAAACGAGATTAGATACTACGTTTCACTTCAACCACTTCGAATACCTCGATTTGGTCGCCGACTTTCACATCGTTATAGTTTTTCACGCCGATACCGCATTCCATACCGTTACGTACTTCCGAAACGTCATCTTTAAAGCGACGGAGAGATTCTAACTCGCCTTCAAAGATGACCACGTTATCACGTAATACGCGGATTGGGTTGTTACGTTTAACCACACCTTCGGTTACCATACAACCTGCGATCGCACCGAATTTCGGATGACGGAATACGTCACGTACTTCAGCCAAGCCGATGATTTCTTGTTTGAACTCAGGCTGTAACATACCGCTCATTGCCGCTTTGATTTCGTTGAGCAATTCGTAGATGATTGAGTAGTAACGTAAGTCGATGTTTTCCGCTTCGATAACACGACGAGCAGAAGCGTCCGCACGTACGTTGAAACCGACTATAATCGCATTTGAAGCTGCCGCTAATGTTGCATCCGTTTCGGTAATACCGCCGACACCGGAACCCACTACTTTCACTTTTACTTCGTCGGTTGAAAGTTCCGCTAATGATTGACAGATTGCTTCTACCGAACCTTGTACGTCCGCTTTTACAATTACGTTTAATTCTGCAACGTCACCTGCCGTCATATTGCTAAACATATTTTCAAGTTTCGCTTTTTGCTGACGAGCAAGTTTCACTTCACGGAATTTACCTTGACGGAATAACGCTACTTCACGTGCTTTTTTCTCGTCACGTACAACCGTTGCTTCGTCACCGGCAGCCGGTACGCCGGAAAGGCCTAAAACCTCAACCGGGATAGACGGACCTGCAGAATCCACTTCTTTACCGTTTTCATCACGCATCGCACGTACACGACCGTATTCAAAGCCGCAAAGTACGATATCGCCTTTGTTTAATGTACCGGATTGAACAAGAATGGTTGCCACCGGACCACGACCTTTATCTAGGTAAGATTCGATTACCACGCCGCTTGCCATACCTTCTTTAACCGCCGTTAGTTCCAATACTTCCGATTGAAGTAAAATCGCTTCCAACAAGTCATCGATACCTAAACCTTTTTTCGCTGAAACCGGTACGAATTGCACATCGCCACCGAATTTTTCCGAAACCACTTCGTGTTGAAGCAATTCTTGTTCTACACGATCAGGATTCGCTTCCGGTTTATCAATTTTGTTTACCGCAACCACAATCGGCGCACCAGCCGCACGTGCGTGCTGAATCGCTTCGATTGTTTGAGGCATTACACCGTCATCCGCCGCTACGACAAGTACCACGATATCCGTTGCTTTCGCGCCGCGAGCACGCATAGAGGTAAACGCCGCATGTCCCGGAGTATCTAAGAAGGTAATCATCTTGCCGTCTTCGGTTTCAACGTGATAAGCACCGATATGCTGCGTAATACCGCCCGCTTCGCCGGCAGCGACTTTCGCTTTACGGATATAGTCAAGTAATGAGGTTTTACCGTGGTCAACGTGACCCATGATGGTAACAACCGGCGCACGTGTTACTTTTTCCGCATCCACGTCACGATCTTCCATTACCGCATCTTCAAGTTCGTTCTCGTTACGTAAAATTACTTTATGACCCATTTCTTCCGCAACAAGTTGAGCGGTTTCTTGGTCGATAACTTGGTTAATCGTAACCATTTCACCCATTTTCATCATAGTTTTGATGATTTCGGTTGCTTTTACCGCCATTTTATTCGCAAGTTCCGCAACAGTGATGGTTTCGCCGATAACGACATCCGCTTTGTTCACTTGAACCGGTTTAGTGAAAGCTTGTTGTAATGCCGAACCTTTTTTCGCATTTTTACCTTTACCTTTCACATCTTTTTGGTTGCGACGGTCTGCGTTACGTTCGTTTTTATCTTCACGATCGCCTTTTTTCGCTTTATTTACACCGCCTTTACCACGTCCGCGGTTTGCTTCGCTACGACGGTCGTTATCGCGATCCGCTTCACGCGCATAAGAAGATGTGAAACGATCATCTTCAAATTCTTCGCCGTTTTCAGCCGCTTCTTCACGAGCGATTTCCGCTAAACGACGGGCATTTTCCGCCGCACGTTTTGCTTCCATTTCCGCTTTTTGGCGCGCTAATTCTTCTTGTTTACGACGAAGTTCAGCTTCTTCTTTTTTCTTCGCTTCTTTTTCCGGATCAAGCGCTTTTTCTTGTTTAGGTTGTTCCGCTTTCGGTGCGGCTGCTTTCGGTTTGCTGTTCGGCATTACCGGTACGGCAGGTGCGGATTTTTTGGTCGCTTCTACTTTTGCTTCTTCCGCTTTTTTAGCCGCTTCTGCTTCCGCCTTCGCTTGCTCTGCCGCTTTTTCCGCTTGAGCTTTTGCTTCCGCTTCTTGTTTCGCTTTTAACGTCGCTTCTTCCTGCGCTTTTTTAACCGCTGCCGTATCAATTTTACGTGACTTACGTACTTCAACTTGAACTTTACCGTCCGCGACAGTAGTTTTAGTACGACGTTGTAAGCTCAATTTTTTAGGCGCTTCGTTTTTAATTTCGTTATCACTCATTGTTTTATCTCCTCACAACGATTAGCTAAACCAGCAAATTTGACGTGCAGCCATAATTAATTCGCTTGCTTTATCCGCTGATAATTCTTCAATATCCGAAAGGTCGTCAGTTGCTTGTTCCGCCAGTTCTTCAAGCGTTGTGATGCCTTTTTCAGCCAGTTTAAATGCAATATGGCGATCTAAACCTTCTAAATTTAATAAACGATCTTCAATATGCGCTTGTTTTAACGCTTCTTCTTCCGCTAACGCTTTTGCGGTAATTGCGTTTTTCGCACGAGTTTGTAATTCTTCCGCTAGATTTTCATCTTCGATACCGTCAATTGCGGTTAATTCGCTTACCGGAATGAATGCGATTTCTTCTAAGCTAGAGAAGCCTTCATCCACTAATAATTGAGCGAATTCATCGTCGATTTCTAACGCAGAAACAAATAAACTAATAACTTTGTTATCTTCCGCTTGATGTTTCTTATCTAAATCTTCGGTAGTCATTACATTTAACGTCCAGCCGGTTAATTGTGTCGCTAAGCGTACGTTTTGACCGTTACGACCGATTGCTTGGGCTAAATTTTTACCTTCAACCGCAATATCCATCGCATGTTTATCTTCATCCACGACAATCGCGCTAACTTCCGCCGGTGCCATTGCATTAATGACAAATTGCGCCGGATTATCGTCCCAAAGTACGATATCCACACGCTCTCCGCCCAATTCGTTACTAATTGCTTGCACACGTGCGCCGCGCATACCGACACAAGCACCTACCGGGTCGATACGTTTATCGTGTGATTTCACTGCGATTTTCGCACGAGAACCCGGATCACGAGATGCGCCTTTAATTTCAATCACATCTTCACCGATTTCCGGTACTTCAAGTTTAAATAACTCTTCCAACATGACCGGTTTTGCACGTGTTACGAAAAGTTGCGGGCCTTTTGATTCCGGTTTGATCGCATATAATACGCCGCGTACACGGTCGCCTGGACGGAAGTTTTCACGCGGAAGCATATCTTCACGCACGATTACCGCTTCCGCTTGATTACCTAAATCCAAGATAATTTGCTCGCGGTTTACTTTTTTAACGGTTGCAGTAATGATGGTATTTAATTGTGAACGGAATTGTTCAATCACTTTATTACGTTCCGCTTCACGAATTTTTGTACTGATCACTTGGCGTGCGGTTTGCATCGTAATACGGTCGAACGGAATCGAATCCACTTCGTCTTCAACGATATCGCCTAATTGCACGCTAGGATTTTCGTATTGCGCCGCTTCTAAGCTGATCTCACGTGTCATGTTATGTACTTGTTCAACCACAATCCAGCGGCGGAAAGTTTGGAAATCACCGGTTTTACGGTCGATAACCACACGCACATCAATATCCATCTCTTTTTTCTTTTTAGTCGAAATGGCTAATGCCGTTTCAAGCGCTTCAAAGATAGCTTCTTTTGGCAGTAACTTCTCGTTAGATACCGCTTCTGCGGCTAATAAAATTTCTTTACTCATTTTTGGGATTAACCTTCTAGAAATTAAAAACTGGAACTAAGTTTGCTTTTTGAATATTACCGAATGCAAATTGACGAGCTTCGTTATCTACAGTAAGTGTAATTAAATCGCCTTCCACACTCTCTAATTTGCCTTGCCATTTACGACGGTCAAACATGGGAATACGTAAATGAATTACAATCTCTTGCCCGATAAAACGTTGGTAATGAGCAAGGGTAAATAGTGGGCGATCTAAACCCGGTGATGAAACCTCTAAGTTGTATTTATCCGCAATCGGATCTTCAACATCCAGAATTGCGCTCACTTGACGGCTCACATCACTACAATCATCAATCGTTACACCGCCTTCTTTATCAATATATAAGCGTACGGTTAAAAAACGTCCTGCTCGCTGACACTCGATACCGACTAATTCGCAGCCCATTGATTCAATGGTATCGGAAACGAGTTCTTCTAATTTTTGTTCTAAAGTTGCCAAGGAAGCCTCCTAAATGACAGATATAAAAAAAGAGCCTTAACCAGCTCTTTTGATACGATTATGATGTACCGGCCACAAAAAAACCCCAGACGGAAAACCGTGGGGCTTTAAGCGGTTTGTTTTATACCATATTTTGTACGTTTATGTTCGTTATCGAAAATCAGTACAGACTATATAAAACAAAACTCACAGTTTTAACCAAAACTATGAGCCTTAAAACTGGTTGCGGGGGCCGGATTTGAACCAACGACCTTCGGGTTATGAGCCCGACGAGCTACCAAGCTGCTCCACCCCGCGTCTGATGTGGCTTATTATAGAGATTTCTAAAACCAATACAAGCACTTTTTGCGAATTTATTTTCGTTTGGTGAACAAAGCAACAAATTACTGCCCAACCCAAATCAAAAAATCGCTCACGGTGTGGAATGAGCCGAAAATCAGGATAATGTCGGTTTTACTCGCTTTGGCGAATAATGATTCAGCCGCTTCGGGAACGGTTCGGTAATAACAAGCGGTCGAATCTGGCAAAACGTTTGCAAGTTTTTGATAGACCGCTTCACCTGACTGTCCTCGATATCCGGCTAAACCGGCGCAATGCCATTCGTCAATGATATTGGCTAACGGCGTTACGATTCCGCTTAAATCCTTATCGACTAATGCACTAAATACCGCATAAATCTTTTGGTTCGCCTGTTTTAGTGACGTTAGTCGCTCTGCCAAATATTTTGCCGCATGCGGATTGTGTCCGACATCAATGATCACTTGAGCAAGCGGTCGCTTTCCGGAAAAGTTTGCAAAATCTTGTTCGGTTAACGTTTGGAAACGTGCGGTCATTTGTGCTTCTTGCAATGCGGCTCTAACCACTTGTTCATTTATTTCGAACGGAAGCTGAGCCAAAGCGGCTAAAGCGGTACCGGCATTCGGAATAGGAATTTGCGGCATCGGTAAATCTTGCCAATCAATAAATTCCGATTGCCAGTGGAAGCGGTTAATTTCTACGGAATACTTCCAATTCACATTACGTCTTATTACTTGGCAATTAAGGGCTTTCGCTTGTTGTAAAATACTTCTCGGGCAATCCGGTTCACCGATAATCACCGGTATATTTTCACGGAAAATGCCCGCTTTCTCTCGCCCGATGTCTTCTCTGTTATCACCAAGAAAATCCACATGATCGATATCGATTGAAGTAATTATCGCTAAATGCGGATCAACAATATTGGTTGCGTCTAAACGTCCGCCAAGTCCAACTTCTAAAATGACGATATCCAAATTTGCTTCTTTAAAAAGTTGCAACGCCGAAAGCGTACTAAACTCAAAATAGGTTAAAGAAGCGGTCTTTTTTTGTTGGATTTTTGCAAATGATTGCACGTGCGCTTCGTCATTGAGTAAGTCGCCTTGAATTCTTACCCGTTCGTTATAACGAATTAGATGAGGCGATGAATAGACGCCGACTCGATAACCGGCTTTTAGCAAAGCTACTTCTAATAAACGGCAAGTTGAACCCTTGCCGTTAGTACCGGCAACGGTGATAACATAAGGCGCCGGTTGAAGTAAGTCTAATTCTTGTGCTACGCCTTTAATGCGTTCTAAGCCCATATCAATCGGCTTAAAATGTGATTTTTCTAAGTAATCCAACCATATGGCGAGGTTATCATTAATAGTCGGAACAGTTAAAGTATTCATCATATCTTTCTTAAAAAGAAAGCCACGTATCACGTGGCTTAAGTTATACTTAAAGAAAATTAGGCTTCTTCAACAATTAATTCTGCCGTTTTAAAAGGCGTTGGCTTATTGGTCATTTTCGCACATAAACGAGCAAGCGTATCACGCATATCTTTACGTTGCACAATCATATCAATCGCACCGTGTTCTAATAAGAACTCTGCACGTTGGAAACCTTCCGGTAGTTTTTCGCGTACGGTTTGTTCGATAACACGCGGGCCGGCAAAACCGATTAACGCTTTAGGCTCCGCAATATTAATATCGCCTAACATCGCTAAACTTGCCGAAACGCCACCTAATGTCGGGTCGGTTAATACGGAAATAAACGGTACGCCTTTTTCACGCATTTTCGCTAAGATCGCACTGGTTTTCGCCATTTGCATTAAAGAGAACAATGCTTCTTGCATACGAGCACCGCCAGATGCCGAGAAACAGATAAACGGAATATTGTCCGCTAAAGCTCGCTCAGCCGCACGCACGAATTTCGCACCGACAACCGAGCCCATTGAGCCGCCCATAAATTCAAAGTTAAATGATGCAACCACAACCGGCATATTATGTAACGTACCGTACATGGTAATAAAAGAGTCTTTCTCACCGGTTTGTTTTTGCGCTGCGGTTAAACGATCTTTATATTTTTTTAAATCTTTAAATTTTAAGACGTCTTGCGGTTCTAATTCCGCCGCAATCTCTTGTGCGCTATCTTGGTCTAATAACGATAATAAACGAGTACGTGCATCAAAACGCATATGGTGATTACATTTCGGGCAAACGTGCATATTACGTTTAAGTTCTTCGCTGTATAGCACCTGTTCACAGCTGGTACATTTTGTCCAAACGCCTTCCGGCACTTTAGATTTGCTACTGCTTGACGATGAAGAGGTTCTACCTAAAATTCTTTCAATCCAGCTCATTTTTTAACCTTATTCTTTTGACAAAAAATTATTGTTATTAAAGCATAAATTCAGCCTTTTGAATATGCTTTAGTCGTACAATCTGCTCTGATCAGCCGAAATATCAGCTATATGTGTAAGTACGATAAATAAATGCAGCGATGAGAATACATAACATCACTAAAATTTGTATTAATCGTTTCTTTGTTAATTTTTCAGCCGCCATATTTCCACATTAGAAAACTTGTTCATTTTGATTATTTTAACAATTTTCTGTAGAAAGTGTGAATTTTTAGTTGAATCTCATCACTAACCTGCCAAAATAAGCGAAATATTATATAAATTAACCGGAAAAGTTTATGGCTACTATCAATCAATTTCTTGAAGTCGTTGCAAAATTACGTGATCCCGAAACGGGCTGTCCGTGGGATATAAAACAAAATTTCGATTCTATGCTCCCCTGCTTATTAGAAGAAACTTACGAAGTCGCAGAAGCCATTCATACTAAAGATAGAGCCTCTTTGCGCGAAGAATTAGGCGACTTATTATTACAAGTCGTATTTCTTAGTCAATTGGCAAAAGAAGAAGGAACTTTTACTTTTGACGACGTACTAAATGACATTCATCAAAAATTAATTTACAGACATCCTCATGTATTCGGCGATAAAACCGCCTCAAACAGTGAAGAAGCTTTAAAAAACTGGGAAGAACAAAAAGCTGCCGAAACTAAACGCCGACAACAGGAGTCCGTTTTAGATGATGTTCCTTTCGCTTTACCGGCATTAACTCGAGCAAATAAACTGCAAAAACGTTGCGCTAAAGTCGGGTTTGATTGGGATAATCCGCACGCCGTATTGGCTAAAGTCGAAGAAGAATTGCAGGAGGTCAAAGATGAAATGGCGCAATACCCTCAAAGTGCAAGTAAATTGGAAGAAGAACTGGGAGATTTCCTATTTGCCGCCGTTAATCTTTGCCGCCATTATAAAATTGATGCCGAAACAAGTTTACGGAATGCGAACGTTAAATTCGAAAACCGTTTTAGAAAAGTGGAAAACGCAGTGAAAGCGCAAGGGAAATCCGTACAAGAATGCTCTCTGCACGAACTTGATTTTATTTGGGATCAAATAAAATCACTATAATGAATTGACAAACCTTGATAAAGTTGTAAATTATCATAACTATGTCAATTAGTTACAGTAATAAACATAATTAAATAAAAATAGGAATTATTTATGCCTAGAATTTTACTCGTTGATGACGATATTGAACTGACGGAACTGTTAGCCGAATTACTTTCGCTGGAAGGTTTCGAGATTCATTGTGTGCATAACGGCCAAGATGCACTTACGGAATTAGAATTACAAAGTTATGATCTTATCCTTTTAGATGTGATGATGCCGGTATTAAACGGTATTGAAACCTTAAAACAATTACGTCAAAAACACTCTACGCCGGTATTGATGTTAAGCGCCAGAGACGATGAAATTGATCGCGTCCTCGGTTTAGAATTAGGCGCAGGCGATTATTTACCTAAACCTTTTAACGATCGCGAACTAGTTGCTCGTATTAAAGCGATTTTACGTCGTACGACGTCCAATATTTTATCAAATCCCGATGTCATTACTTATTCCAACCAGTCTCCGGAAGAAAATAGCAAACAACTTTCATTCGGCGGTGTCGAATTGCATCCGGGTCGCCAACAAGCAATTTTTGAAGGTCGAGATTTAGATCTGACCGGTACGGAATTTGCATTACTCCAAATGTTAATGCGCAATCCGGGGCAAATTCTTTCCCGTGAATGATTAAGTTTAGAAATTTTAGGCAAACGCCTTACTCCTTATGATCGTGCTATCGATATGCATATTTCTAATCTTCGTAAAAAATTACCGGAACGAAACGATAACTTGCCTTGGTTTAAAACATTACGCGGTCGAGGTTATTTACTCGTTACTGAAAAATAAATCCTTTTTTTGAAATCCCTCGCTTATCGAGGGATTTTCTTTTTAAATTAAGTGTAAAAATTCATGTCTAAATATATTGCTTATATCTTAAGTAAGATTAAATCGGTGAGAAATTATCTTGCTTACCAACTTTTTGCTTATTTCGGATTAACTTTCGCTATCTTACTTGCTATTACACTGGCCATCCCTAATTTTGATGCCCGTTCATTCTTACCGATTGAAACGGATGAACGAGATTTTTTCCAGCAAGAAAGTCATAGTACGGAAATGCAATATAATTTAGACGAAATTTTTGAGCGTAAACTTTCCGTAGCGACGACAAACGGCTTTGACGTTATCCTATTAGACTGGAAAACGGGTGTTTTTGTCGGTGTTGATCCGCATACGATAAAATCGTTCCAAGTATTTTTATACCGAGCGGATAGTCCGGCAGAACCGTTACAACGTCGCTTCGGTAATTTAGAAATATACGGTCCGTTTTTAGTAAAATCCAATAAAAGGGAATATTTCCAATATTTCGCCCAGTCCGTTGATCCTCAAGAAGAACTGTTCAATCAAATTTTTGATTCGCCGTGGCTGATGTTATTGATTGTACTGGGGGTAAGTATTCCTATTCTATTATGGCTGTCATGGAAAATCTCTCGTCCGGTAAAAGCGCTTCGTCTGTCGGCCAATGCGGTGGCTACCGGTAACTTTGCTATAAACCCCGCTTTAGAAACGGAAGGCATTAACGAGTTACGTGAAGTGGGGAAAAGTTTTAACCAAATGATCACTTCATTACAAGATTTAACTTTA
This sequence comes from Actinobacillus lignieresii, assembly GCF_900444945.1. Taxonomy (NCBI): domain Bacteria; kingdom Pseudomonadati; phylum Pseudomonadota; class Gammaproteobacteria; order Pasteurellales; family Pasteurellaceae; genus Actinobacillus; species Actinobacillus lignieresii. The sequence goes on from NZ_UFRM01000001.1 coordinate 756,559, forward strand.
CACCAACAACGTTTAATATCTGATATTTCGCATGAACTGAAAACGCCGCTTGCACGCTTGCATTTGGCAACCGCATTAATTCGTCGCCGTAACGGCGAATCGCCGGAACTAACTCGGATCGAAAATCAAATCCAAAAATTGGATACCATGGTTCATGATTTATTAGTTCTCTCGCGACAACAAGTCAATCAGCATTTGACCCGCGAAATTTTCTCTATAAATAAAATTTGGGACGATTTGTTGGAAGATGCGAAATTCGATGCCGAACAAAATCATCTTGATTTATTTATTAGTCAGCGAATAACGCATCCTGAAAATTTCTTTATTAACGGTAACCAAAATATTTTGGCAAGTGCCATGGAAAATGTTATTCGTAATGCACAAAAATATGCCAAGAAAAGCATTAAGGTTCTGACTTATATTGATAATACGGATTTAATTATTGCGATTGATGATGATGGCAAAGGCATTCCCGAAACCGAATATCAACAAATATTCCGTCCTTTCTATCGTGTCGATGAAGCTCGTGACCGTCAAACCGGCGGTACGGGGCTGGGGCTTGCTATCGTGGCGAATGCGGTTCAACAGCATAAAGGTAGCGTACAAGCGATGAAAAGTCCGTTAGGCGGCTTAAGAATTGAAATTAAGTTACCTTTATGGATTGAATAAATTAGCAAGCGGTTTATTTTGCAAAAAATTAAGCAAAAATGACCGCTTGTTTCTACTCTATAACCTTTCTTTATATATTTAAATACATAATCTATTACGCTAAAATTCGTTTAAGTACCCTATCTAAGAATATCGGCAATAAAATGAAACTGATTGAAATTGAAAAACTGAACAAATATTTCGGTTCGGGTGAAAATACCGCACATGTATTAAAGAACATTAATCTTACTATTGAACAAGGTGATTTTGTTGCGATTATCGGTGCTTCCGGTTCGGGTAAATCCACCTTAATGAATATTATCGGTTGCTTAGACACCGCAAGTTCCGGCGTATGTAAAATTGACGGAAAAGAAACGTTAAATATGACGTCCGACGAACTTTCCGATTTACGTCAGCGTAAGTTCGGTTTTATTTTTCAACGTTATAACCTGCTCCCCGCTCTTACGGCAAACGAAAACGTTGCACTCCCTGCAATTTATGCGGGAATGGACAATACTTCACGTAAAGCAAGGGCTAATCAATTATTAGAGAAACTCGGCTTAGCCGATAAAACGGGAAATCGTCCGAATCAGCTTTCCGGCGGTCAGCAGCAACGTGTCAGTATTGCCCGAGCTTTGATGAACGGCGGCGAAATTATTTTAGCAGACGAACCTACCGGTGCATTGGATTCAAAAAGCGGTGAAACCGTACTTGAGATCTTAAAAGATCTGCATAAAGAAGGTCATACGATTATTATGGTGACCCATGATGCGAATATTGCGGCGAATGCCAGTCGAATCATTGAAATTAAAGACGGCTATATTATTCGAGACGAACGTCAGCAACCTTATTCGGAAGATCTGAAACTCACTAAGCGTGAATATAAAAAACCGCGTTTTTTTGACCAATTAATCGAATCGTTTAAAATGGCGATTAATGCGATTACGGCACATAAATTACGTGCATTATTAACCATGTTGGGCATTGTAATCGGTATTACCTCGGTAATTTCCGTTGTGGCATTAGGACAAGGTTCTCAGCAACAAATCCTTTCCAATATTAATAGCTTGGGTACCAATACTATGACGATTATGAACGGTACCGGTTTCGGCGATCGTCGAGCGAATTTGACTAAAAATTTAACCATTAGTGACGCTATGATGCTGAACAAGCAACAATTTGTAGATAGTACCACCCCTTCGAGTAATTTAAGCGGTACGGTGATTTACGGCAATACGAATGTAACCGCCTCAATCAATGGCGTAGGCGAACAATTTGTCAATGTTAAAGGGTTGAAAATGATTTCAGGGCGTTTTTTTGATGCCGATGAAGTTAAATTATCATCACAAGTTGTCGTGATTGACGGCAATACCAAAAAAGATCTCGGTTTAACCGACCCCGTCGAAGGCAAGGTCATTTTGGTGGATAAAAAACCGCTTACCGTTATCGGTATGGCACAAGAATCAAATAATTTGAATCAAACCAGTTTAAAAATGTGGATGCCTTATACTACGCTTATGCAACGTATTTCCGGCGAAAAATTTATCGATTCATTGACGGTAAAAGTGAAAGACAATGTTGAAAGCCAAACGGCGGAAAAAAGCATTAACGAACTACTTACCGCTAAGCACGGTAAAAAAGATTTCTTTGTGATGAACAGCGATACCATCAAACAAACGATTACCAGTACCACCAATACGATGAAATTATTGATTTCGTCTATTGCGATGATTTCTTTGATTGTCGGCGGTATCGGTGTAATGAATATTATGTTGGTATCGGTAACGGAACGTACTAAAGAAATCGGCGTACGTATGGCAATCGGAGCAAAACAAAATAATATCTTGCAGCAATTCCTAATTGAAGCGATATTAATCTGTTTATTAGGCGGTATTATCGGGATTCTGTTTGCAATTGCGATAATTTTCTCGTTCAATACCTTAGGTACAAATTTCAAAATGATTCTCTCGCCTGCTTCCGTAGTATTGGCGGTATTCTGTTCTACGTTAATCGGTGTCGTATTCGGTTATATGCCGGCAAAAAACGCCTCCAAACTCAATCCGATTACCGCATTGGCACAAGAGTAATTCATTCACGACAAGCGGTTGAATTTAGCGTTAAATTTGCAAATTTTTCATAAATTTTAACCGCTTGTTTTTCTTTTAAAAAAAAGGAATAAAAATGGGACTGTCGAATCTCGAACTTGAACAAATTATTGATGAAAAATTAAATAGCAAAGCGATTACAGACTATGCACCGAACGGCTTGCAAGTGGAAGGTAAGACGCATATTCAACGAATTATTACTGGCGTGACCGCAAGTCTGCCGCTGATTGAAAAAGCGATAGAGAAAAAGGCCGATGCGATTTTGGTGCATCACGGTTATTTTTGGAAAAGCGAATCGCCTTGCATTCGCGGAATGAAAGGTAAACGCATCAAACAATTACTCGTAAATGACATTAATTTATTCGGTTATCACCTGCCGTTGGATATTCATTCGGAATTAGGCAATAACGCACAATTGGCGGCGAAATTAGGTGTGACGAATCTACAAGGCTTGGAAGATCGTCCTAATTCCATTCCTGTCTATGGTGCGCTGGATACGCCGATTTCCGCACAAGAATTAGCGAAGCGTATCGAACAAGCGCTTAATCGTAAACCAATTTTGTGCCATGAATTTATTGCGGATTATCCGCATAAATTAATCCGAAAAGTCGGCATTTGTACCGGGGGCGGACAAGGTTATATCGATTTAGCGGCAAGTAAAGGTTGTGATGCGTTTATTTCCGGTGAAATTTCGGAACAGACTACCCATTCCGCACGTGAGCAAGGTATTTATTACTTCGCTTGCGGACACCACGCAACGGAACGAGGCGGCGTAAAAGCACTCGGCGAATGGCTGGCAAAAGAATACGGCTTAGAAGTGGAATTTATTGATATTGATAATCCGGCGTAATCTTTGAAAGAACCTAAAATGCAAAAGTCGTATCGGAAAAGATACGACTTTTTTACTGGGATTTAGTCTTCAGATAAACGAGAAATATCGTGATAAGAAGCCAATTTACGAATCGTACGGGAACGACCTCGAATTAATAACGTTTCGGTAAACATCATACTGCCTTTGCGTTGCACGCCTTTTAACAAATCGCCGGTAGTAATACCCGTTGCGGCAAACAACACATTATCGTCACGTACCAAGTCTTCCAATTTTAATACTTTATTAACCGGTACATTCATTTGCGCACAGCGAGAAAGCTCTTTTTCTGCGGCGGAAAGATTTTCCGGCGAATTACCTTTGACTTGATTACGAGGAATAAGGCGACCTTGAATATCGCCGCCTAAAGCGCGAACCGCAGCGGCGGCAACCACTCCTTCCGGCGCACCGCCGATACCATAAACTAAATCCAAATCGCTATCCGGTAAGCAACATTGTACTGCGGCGGCAACGTCGCCGTCAGGAATCGCCATAACTTTTACACCTAATTTCTGCACGGTTTTAATAATTTCATCGTGACGCGGTTTCGCCAAGATTGCCACCGTCATTTGTGTAAGCAATTTGCCTTTTTTAGACGCAACACGGCGAATATTTTGCTCAAGCGGCAGATCCAAGTCGATCATACCTTTTGCTTCGCTATCCACCACCAGTTTTTCCATATACATATCCGGTGCTTGGAGAAACGTTTCTTTGCTACCTGCCGCTAAAACCGATAACGCCCCGGCTTGCCCCATCGCCGTCATACGAGTACCGTCAATCGGATCCACCGCAATCGCTACCTCTCTATCTTCCGGTTGAGAACGACCTACTTTTTCACCGATATATAACATCGGCGCTTCATCAATTTCCCCTTCGCCGATAACGATTTCACCACGGATCTCCATCTTATTTAATACTAAGCGCATTGCCTTAACCGCAGCATCATCTGCGGCATTTTTATCACCTCGACCGATCCACTCGTAAGCGGCAAGTGCGGCAGCTTCCGTTACCCGAGAAAACTCAAAAGAAATAGCACGTTTCATCTTATGTTCCTTATATAAAATAACCGATATTATTTATATTTTATCAGCTCGCAATCGATTAGGTTACTAAAAAATCGGCAAATGAAGAAAAATTCCAAAATGTATGAACTTTTCAATGAAATCAACACCTAATTGAGTTATAATTCTTACACTTTACATATCTGTTTTTAAGAGGGAACCAATTATGTCATTACCAATTCTTGACCAACTTGAAGAAAAAATTAAACAAGCGGTGGAAACCATTCAATTACTCCAATTAGAAGTGGAAGAATTAAAAGAAAAAAATACTACCGTAGAGCAAGAAAAAGAAACATTACGCCAAGAATACGAACAATTAAAATCCGAGCAACAAAGTTTCCAAGATCGTTTACGCTCGCTTCTAGGTCAAATCGATAACGTATAATTGTTCCTTTTCAATAGAACGGCTAATTTGCATTAGCCGTTTTTTATTTGTATAACATTATGGCAAAACTCTATTTTTATTACTCCTCAATGAATGCGGGCAAATCAACCACCCTGCTTCAATCCTCTTATAATTACCAAGAACGAGGTATGAATACGTTGGTTTATACCGCAGCGATTGATGATCGTTACGGCATCGGTAAAGTTAGTTCTCGTATCGGAATTTCACAAGAAGCATTATTGTTTCAGTCGGACACTAATTTATTTAACGAAATCGAACTGGCTCATCAAACAGAAACGTTACACTGTATCTTAATTGACGAGGCCCAATTTTTGACCAAAGCGCAGGTCTATCAATTAACCGACGTGGTGGATAAACTTAAGATTCCGGTGCTTTGTTATGGTTTACGTACCGATTTCCAAGCCGAACTTTTTGAAGGCAGTCAATACCTATTGGCATGGGCGGACGAACTGCAAGAACTTAAAACGATTTGCGATTGCGGTCGAAAAGCGCATTTTGTGATTCGTATGAACGAAAAAGGTGAAGCGGTCGCCGACGGAGACCAAATTCAAATCGGCGGAAATGATAAATATCTTTCCGTATGCCGTTATCATTACAAACAAAAACTCAATAAACTCTAATCTAATTTATAAGCGGTTGTTTTTACAAGATTTTTTACAAAGACAACCGCTTTTTCTTTATCTTTCTTTTCCTCAGTTTTTATCTCCTACATTTAAGTCTTTATTTCGTCTTTCAGTTAAATAATAAGTGAGCATTCGCTCAGTAAAATGGAGTGTAACGATCTATTTACAAAGATAAGCAAGCTAAAAACACTCACTCCAAGATCCGCATTACACTCCAATTTAGGTATGACAATGTTTAAATTATACGCTTAAATGTGAGCATTTGCTCAATATATGTGCGGATTAATGCTATTTACGTGCTTGTAAGCAGGAATATACAGAGGAATTTATTATCGGAGAGGGTTTTGTAGGATCTTACAAAATAAAAAAGGTACGTTTTTTATGCGTACCCTTCTCATATTTTTTGTATTTTTATACAAAAGAATAAGTAAAACGATTTATCGTTTGTGAGGCAATTTTTCCCAAGTGACTTCATTACGCAAATAGACGGGTTCTATTTGTAGCGCGGATAGCGCTTTACCCTGCTCTAATTCCAGTTCTGCCAATTTAAGCATTGATTTTGCCGAAGGTAAGGTAATATCACTGATTGAAAGGGGGAGTTTTGCCTCTGCAAATTGTGAATATGCCGCCCAACCGGTACCGACGACGACGGTATTTGCTTTAAGTTGAATTTGATTAATTGCGGATTCCAGAGAACATACTTGCTCGGTTACAATTTCTTGCCAAGTTTGCTCCACTCTTTCATATTGGGCAAAGTAAACTTCGTTCATACGAGCGTCAATCAGTGCAACGACATTTGTTGCGCCCGTTTGCTCATAAGCGGCTTGTGCCATAGCCAATAAGTTAGAAATCGGTACTACGGGTAGATTTGCTCCCATTGCAAGCCCTTGAGCGATTCCCACTCCGACTCGTACACCGGTAAAACTTCCCGGGCCTCGACCAAATACGAGCGCATCCACTTGTTTAATGGAAATATTCGCTTGTGCCAATAATTCGTCAATCATCGGCAAAATACGTTGTGTGTGTGTTCTCGGACTTAATTCATCTAATGAAGTTAGTTTTCCGTTATGTTGTAACGCTACCGAACAGGCTTCCGTAGCTGTATCAATAGCAAGAATGGTTTTGTTCATGAATTTATTACCTTAAAACGACAGAAAACACGGAAATAAGCGGTCAATTTTACAAAGAATTTTGTAAAACCCTCTATTTCCGTGTTTTGATAAATTTACTGAATTAAATATGTTTGCGGCGTTGTTCAACCGCATCAGCCAAAGCAAACAACGCTTTTTCGCTATCTTCCCAACCGATACAGGCATCCGTTACACTTTGTCCGTAAACCAAATGCGCTAAATTACCGTCACCTAATTCTTGGCGACCTTCCACTAAATGACTTTCAATCATCACACCGGAAATCAGTTCCGAACCGCTTGCAATTTGTCGGCATACGTCCGCACAAACGTCCATCTGACGTTTAAATTGTTTTTGGCTGTTGGCATGACTGAAATCAATCATTACGTGCGGTCGGCGACCGGATTTCTCGATATCCGCACATACTTTGGCGACCGATTCGGCATCATAGTTCGTCCCTTTATCACCGCCGCGTAAAATGATATGGCAATCCGGATTACCTGCCGTAGAAACAATTGCGGAATGTCCGAATTTGGTGACTGATAAGAAATGATGCGGAGCTTCCGCCGCACCGATTGCATCTAATGCGATTTTTACACCGCCGTTTGTCGCATTTTTAAAGCCGACCGCACAAGATAAACCGGACGCTAATTCACGATGAACTTGCGATTCGGTCGTGCGTGCACCGATTGCACCCCAACTCATAAAGTCCGCCATATATTGCGGTGTGATCATATCTAAAAATTCGCCTGCCGCCGGTACGGTTAAATCGTTAATATCCGATAATACTTTACGAGCGATACGTAAACCGTCGTTTAACGCGTAAGTTTCGTTAAGATAAGGATCATTGATTAACCCTTTCCAACCGACGGTCGTGCGCGGTTTTTCAAAATAAACGCGCATTACCACTTCAAGGTTTTGATTAATCTTAGGATTCGCACGAATTGTTTTTATACGTTGTGCATACTCTAGCGCCGCTTTAGGATCATGGATGGAACAAGGTCCGATCACCACCAATAAACGGTCGTCCGCACCGTGAATAATTTTATGAATGGCTTTACGTGCTTTTTCTACGGTTTCGGCGGCAATATCGCTTGCGGGAAAACGTTCCAATAGCGCAACCGGCGGTAAAAGTTGTTCAATATTCGTAATACGAAGATCATCATTTTTATAAGACATTGTGTGCTCTCTTGTTTTAAATTATAGGCAAAATTAATAAGGGTGGAACTAAAGTAGATGAATTAGAGAAGTATGTCAAATGATTTTGAACTATTTTACTAGTACAAAACCATTTGTCTGAATTAACGGCTTGTAAAAGTATTACAAACGGCAGGATTACCCGATTGTAGCCCTTTGCGGAACCAAGTTAAGCGTTCTGCGGATGAACCGTGAGTAAAACTATCGGGAACGACATAACCTTGAGAGCGTTTCTGTAAGCGATCATCGCCTACGGCTTGTGAGGCGACGAAAGCCTCCTCTACGTCACCGGCATCCAATTTGCCTTCTTTTTGAATTTGATAACCCCAAACTCCCGCAAAACAGTCGGCTTGAAGCTCTACATTCACGGAAATTTTATTAGCCGCCGCTTGATTGCGAGCGGTTTGTTGCGCTCGTTGCGTTTGTTCGCTAATCCCTAATAAATTTTGTACGTGATGTCCGACTTCATGCGCAATTACATAGGCAAATGCGAAATCACCCGATGCTTTTAATTGTGATTTCATATCGTCATAAAAGGATAAATCGAGATAAACTTTTTGATCCGCCGGACAATAAAACGGCCCCATCGCAGATTGACCCGTTCCGCAAGCCGTATGCGTAACGCCTCGATAAAGCACTAATTTAGGCTCTCTGTAAGTCAAACCGTTTTGTTTAAAATAATCGCCCCAAATACGTTCCGTAGTATATAACACTTTACGGGCAATCGTATTTAGCTCTTCTTCTTCCGCAGAAGTTTGCATCTGAGTCGTTTGCTGTTGCGGATAAGACGATGAATCGCTATAACCCATTAAGCCGGTTAAATCGACCCCATAATAAGCGCCGACCAATACGATAATAAAACCTAAAATTTCGCCTTTGGCTAGTCCGCCGCCACGACGAGCACCATAACCGGATTGCCCGCGGCGATCTTCCACATTCAAACTTTCTCTTTCGTTATCTAAACGCATATTGCTTTCCTTAATTAAAGTAAAAATACGGTATTAATTTTATACGAATATCAATCTATATCCTACAAGTAATTGATTTGTTTTAGTCGGCAATAAAAGAGCGGTCGAATTTTCCTTAAAGTTTGCAAATTTAGGGAAAAATTCAACCGCTTGCTTTATAAAAATAACGTGACAATGTCGCTATTTATCTGGCTAAAATTTCACGCTTTCCATTTTTACCTTGTTCGGAAATAATGCCTTGGGCTTCCATTTGATCAACAATACGCGCCGCTCGGTTAAAACCGAGCGAGAAACGGCGCTGAATACCGCTAATCGAAGTTACGCCGCTTTCAATTACGAACTCGACGATTTCGTCAAAAAGAGGATCTACGTCCGCACCGCTGTCTGCACGACTAGTGCCTTCGCTTTCTTCGACGGAAGCGACAATGCTTTCCAAATATTGCGGTTTGCCTCTTGCACGCCAGTTATCCGCCACTCGTTGCACATCCGCATCACTCATAAATGCACCGTGAATACGAATAATATCAGGACTCCCCGCGCCGGAATACAACATATCGCCGCGCCCTAGCAACGCTTCCGCACCGCCTGCATCTAAAATGGTACGAGAATCGATTTGGCTTGCGACGGTAAAGGCGATACGGCTCGGAATATTCGCTTTAATCACGCCGGTAATTACGTCGGTTGATGGACGCTGCGTTGCAAGAATTAAGTGAATTCCGACCGCTCGTGCTTTTTGCGCTATACGCATAATGTACTCTTCCGCTTCTTTGCCGGCAGACATCATTAAATCGGCGAACTCATCCACAATCAGTACGATATAGCTGAGTTTTTCTAACGCCGGCGGCAGTTGATCCATTGAATCTCCCGGACGCCAAGTCGGATCGGGAATCGGGAAGTTCATTGCCGCCGCTTGTTCGATTTTATCGTTATAACCTTCGATATTACGCACGTTTAAATGACTGATTAATAAATAACGGCGTTCCATTTCTTCCACCGCCCAACGTAACGCATTTGCCGCTTTTTTCATATCGGTAACGACCGGCGTTAATAAATGCGGAATATCGTTATAAATGGAAAGCTCGACTACTTTCGGGTCGATCATAATAAAACGCACTTGTTCCGGCGAAAGTTTAAACAATAAACTTAAGATCATAGTATTGACACCGACCGATTTACCGCCGCCGGTTTGCCCTGCAACCAACAAATGCGGCATTTTCGCCATATCGACGACAATCGGCTCGCCGCTAATATCTTTACCGAGTGCCATCGGTAATGTCGCCTTACTGTGTTTAAACGCATCGCTGTTTAATACGTCACGAAGCCAAACCGTTTCACGTTGCTTATTCGGCGTTTCAATCCCCATATAAGGTTTACCCGGTACTACTTCCGTAATACGAATCGCTTTGAACATTAATTCACGGGCAAGGTCGCTGGCTAATCCGACCACTTTCGCCGCTTTTACACCGGCAGCCGGTTTAATTTCATAACGAGTAACAACCGGACCGACCAATACGTCTTCGACCGTTGCTTTTACCCCATAATTGGCTAACGCACTTTCTAAACGATGAGAGGTTTCAACAATCTCATGCTCGGTAATTTGCTGCGTTTGACGTGGCGCTTCATCCAATAAATCTAAGGTCGGTAACGGCGTGGTCGGTTTTTCAACGCTATGGCTTCGCTGTAATAACGGGTGTATCAACGTATTACCGTATCCTTTCGGATAGTCGGAAGATTTATTCGAGGATACGGACAGCGCATTTTCCGATTCATTCGCCATTTTTACCGTTGGCACGACAACTTCAGATTTGCTATTGATAATTTGCTCAAACGCTTGCTCCAGTCCTTGCGCTTTAGCACGCTGTTCCATTTGTGCCAAACGCATTTGTTCGGCCTGTACAAATTCTCTGGCTAGTTCCGCCTCGTAATCCGTTTCGGTTTCTTCTATCGATTGCAAACGAACGGTTGGTTTAACTTCCTGTACAAAAGCAGGCATTACCGTCGGATCTTGTAATTCGGTTGTGATGTCTTCTTCCGGAGATTCGCTTGTTTCGACATGGTTAACCGCAGGTTCTTCATAGGAATTATCCGCTAACGGTACATTTAAGCGAACTTTCGGTAAAATCGGCGAGTCTAGGTCGGCAACATACTCCTCCGCTGAATTTGTCGCTAATTCAGTAGAAAACTCTTGCCCTTGCATATTAATTTTCGGTAAATCTAATTCTTTTTCCACCTTAAACATAGCGGGATTGGTTAAAGCATCTTCAGATATTTCTTGCTCTTTATGTAATCCGCTAATATTCGGTCTATTGAATAACGAAAGATCGGTTAATTGCTCCTGTTCCGTATTTTCATTTGCTACAGAAGAATGCTTTAACGATTCGTTATCAACAAGCGGTTGATTTTCGTCATTTTGTTGCAATTCCGTCACTGTATTATCATTTACCGTTTTAGCTTCATCTTTTGCTACAATCCAGTCATAAAATCGAGCTAATAGCGGCAGTAATAATTGTCCGGAACAGAAATAAAAACCTACTGCGGTAAAGATCATTGCAACGAATAATGCGCCGAATTGACCGATAACATCCGCTAATAACGTCTGAAATATTCCGCCGATAAAACCGCCGGATACATAATAAGCACTATTTGAAAAAACTACACCGGACAGTCCGGCTAAACCGGCTATAAATAACAGAAAGCTAACGGCTCGGAATAGCAAACGTTTCCACGTCCATTCTTTAGCTAATCCCAATATAAGAGAATATGCGGCGATGCCGAGTAAAGCAAACGGTACAATAAAGGCAACTTTCCCTAAAAAAGTATAAAGTAAATCAATAGACCAAGCGCCTAAAGCTCCCGTCTTATTTAATACTTCCAGTTCCGTCACGCTGCTTCCTACACTCCAAGCGTTATCCAGCGGGCTATAGCTTGCCCATGCCACGATTAAATATAATCCGAGTAATCCCAGTAAGATAAACATCAGATTGATTAAATTCTCTTTACCCTTTAATCGCGGTTTTAATCGTTCAATCACCGATTAACTCCTTATTTTAATAACAGATAATTGGTTTGTTTCACTTCTTCCATTACGACATAGGTTCGCGTATCGTTCACACCGGGTAATCGCAGTAAAGTCGTACCTAAAAGTTTTCGATAAGCCGCCATATCCGCTACCCTTGTTTTGAGTAAATAATCGAAATCACCCGAAACCAAATGACATTCTTGAATTTCATCCAATTGTTGAACGGCACGATTAAATTCCTCAAATACGTCCGGCTTACCTCTGACTAAGGTAATTTCCACAATCACTAATAGCGGTGCTTCAAGCAATTCCGGATTCAGTAATGCACGGTATCCCATAATCACATTCTGCTTTTCTAAACGCTTTACTCGTTCTAAACAAGGTGTCGGCGATAAACCGACACGTTTAGAAAGTTCGATATTAGAGATTTTTCCGTTACGTTGTAGCTCATTTAAGATTTTTAAGTCAATAGCATCTAGTGCTTTAGGTAGTTTTTTATGTTCCATTTGCCTGTCTTCCCGGTTTTTTGTACTAATATTTAATTCTACAAGTTTTATCTTATTCGGTCTAATGATGTTGGTTGAAGAAAGGTTACAAAACCGAAAGAATTTGTAAACCGAACTCTCGACGCCATCCGCTCAGTAGTTCCGGTAGTTTATCCTCATTTTGCCCTTGTTGATGCCAACTGAAAAGTTGATTTAATTGCCGTTTACTGGCTAATAACTCGGGTGCTAAATCAGGCGGTTGAATTTCCGCTAATTTTTGCTGCATCGCCTTCAATTTATATTTATAGTTTGCCTGATCTACTAAACGTATAATTTTTTCAGGATAGTTTTCCGGTAATACGGCTAACCCCTGTTCAACGAGCATTAATAATTTTTTACCATGAATACGCACTTCGTTCGGATGCATAAATTCCAATAATTGCGAAGTATGTTTCGGTTGCAATTTAGCGATTTCAAATAAACAATTTTCTTTCACGACGAAATTTAATGCTAAATCTCGTTTTTCCGCTTCTTCTATTCGCCATTTCGCCAGTACTTTTAATATCGCCAGTTGCTGAGGTTCTAAACGCCATGCGTTTGAAATATCTTTATACGCTTGCGCAATATTTACGACGGATTCTCTTTTATTTAATAAATATTGACATTCCTGTTCAACGGCATTTTGCCAACGTGTCGCATCCAGATCCGAAACCAAGCGTTGATAAACCAGTAACAAATACCATACATCCGCCGCCGCGTATTGTAATTGTTCCTCCGTTAATGGCCGTGCGAGCCAATCCGTTCTGGCTGCGCCTTTATCCAGCTCGATATTTAAATAATGCGCGACAAGTTTAGCAAAACCTAGCGAAACGCCGACTCCTGCAAATCCCGCCATGATTTGCGTATCAGCCAAAGGTGTAGGCAACTGTTTGAAAAGGTGCTGGAAAACCTCTAAATCTTCACTGCAAGCGTGTAATACTTTTACGACGTTTTGACACGTCAATAAACCGATAAACGGAGAAAAATCGGAGATTGGATTAGGATCAATCAAACTGACGGTATCGCCGTCAAAAAGCTGAATAAGACCAAGTTTCGGATAATACGAACGGGTTCGAATAAATTCGGTATCCAATGCCACCGCCGATTTCCGACAAGCGTTCTCGCAAACCGTTTTTAATTTTTCGTCCGTATCAATCCAATGATAGTGAATGATTTGATTCATTTTTATTCTCTTTCTCACCAATTTTTTTAAAAGATAAATTAATTCTGTGAGCTAATTCACAGAATTAACATAAAACAGTTGTGATTCCCCAATATTGAAGCAAAATAATTATCGTATGGAGTGTTTAAATTAAATTTTTTGACCTGATTTTATCTTTGGTCTATTTAAGGATTATACTATGATTTCTGATAATAAAACCCAACACTTAGGCACAATTTATCGCCTTGTTGAACAATTCGAATTAATTTCGCGTACGGATCTTGCAAAATTATCCGGTTTTGCGCCCGCTTCCATTACGAATCTGACCAAATCGCTTATCGACCATAAATTTATTTTAGAACGTTCCGTACAAAATAATACGTCCAGAGGACGTCCCGCCGTCGGTCTTTCGGTGTCTAATTTCTTTTGGCAATTGCTTTGTTTTACCGTTTCTCCCGAGAAAATTGAAATTTCACTTTGCGAATTAAATGGCAAGCCGATTCAATCCAAAGAATATCCTCTGCTTGAAACGGATTATCCGATACTCGCCGAGCATACTCTTCTCTGCTTAAAAGACTTTTTCTGGCATTCTCCTCTGGACGAACATCGTATTTTAGCCGTTTCCGTCAGTGTAATCGGACGGATTAATGCAAATAAAACGGAAATTATTCAATTAGGACAAACCGAATTACATTGCCCAATTGTTACTACGTTACAAAACCATTTTGAGCGACCGATTCTACTTAACGAGCATTTTCAATTATGGCTGTTTACCGAATCCACATTAGGCAGTTTGATTAGTAATGACAACGTAATTTTCCTGCAATTAGACGATTCGGTTAATTTAAGCGTATTATTAAGAGGAACCTTATTGCATCAGCAATCCAAAATGAATGTAGATAAGATGCTTATGCCTAAATTCAGTACGTTAAGCGATGAAACTACCGCTATCGATTGTAATGATATTGAAAAATATCAATTAAAAAATCAAATTACATTCCCAGCAATTACTCGCTTAATTGATAAATATTTACCTAATAATTTAGAGCATCAAAATGAAAAAATTCAATTTTTATGTGGACAAGTGGAATCGGATAATCCCGAAGCGTTACGGATATTATCCCATATCAGCGATAACTTAGCCTATGTATTAATGAATCTTATCAATATTTTCTCCACCGAGAAAATTATGTTGAATTCACCGTTGTTACAAATAAAACATAAATTATTTGAACAAATACAAACTAAATTAGGTAAGAATTTACTCATTGACAGCTCTGTAGATTTAGTTTCCAGTCAATATGCGTGGAACGACCCGCTGATTGCTTGTTCGGCGATAAAACACGGGATTTATGAAGGTAATTTGATCAAGGACATCATTCAGCCTTAAAAAATCCGTTAAAATATAGGCAATTTTGTAACTTTTTTGTTAGAGAATAGCATATGCCTTCATTATTTATTACCGGTACGGATACCAATGTAGGAAAAACAACCGCCACTCGTGCAATTTTACAAACGCTCACACAGCATCATGTTCAAGCGGTAGGCTATAAGCCTATTGCTTGCGGTGGCGACGATTCGTTACCTACGGAACAAAATCAAGTCGATTATGCCAGTGAAGATAATCCCGATGTTATAACCATTCTCGATAGCTGCCCTTTACCGGTGGAATATCGAGAAATTAACAGTTATACCTTTATTCATTCCAGCACGCCGGTTTTTGCGGCGTTAGATGCGGTTCATCATATTCAAGAAGAAAAATTAAATAATGACCTCGACCGTTTACAACAAAAATACACGAATATTGTCGTAGAAGGTACGCACGGTTGGCTTACGCCGATTAATAAAGACTTAAGTTTTGCCGATTGGGTAAAAGAAAATAATATGCCGGTTATACTGGTTGTCGGGATCAAGGAAGGATGTGTCAATCACACGTTACTGACGGCACAAGCGATTAAGCAACAAGGGGTTAAATTAGTCGGATGGATTGCGAATAGAGTCAATCCGGGATTAAGACATTATGCGGAACTCATTGAATTATTGAGTAAAAAAATTGATGCTCCTCTGCTCGGGCAGATTCCTTATATCGGACACCCGTACACTAGAGATCTCACGCCGTATATTCAAAATCCCGAACCGTTATTACAATATTTTAATAAATAAGACAGAAGCTCCGTTAAGGAGCTTTTTACTGCACTCAACAAAATAAATTAAAAATTTGACCGCTTGCAACAAAACAGGCATAAAAAAAGCCCCTCAACTTAGGGGCTACTCGGAAAGCAAATTTATGAAATCGGTTGCTGTACACAACACTTTTTATTAAGTTTGTATAGGATATGTCAATTTATTAAACTTTGCAAGCATTACTTTCAATAATTTGCTTCTTTTTCTTAAAAATGTGAACTACTTCACATTAAATCATTATAAACGGCGTGCTTGCCAAAATGTTCTCGACCAATACGGGGAATTCATATCCGAATAAATTACCCCGCCTTTTGTTGAAGCATGTAAAAATTGTCCGTTTTTTACGTACACACCGACATGCTTTCCATTAGGTCCTCGTCCGGTTTTGAAAAACACCAAATCCCCGGTTTTAATTTCATCACGGTCGATTCGTGTTCCTTCTTCCGCTTGCTCGGAAGTCGTTCTTGGCAAATCAATCCCGAATAAATCTCGGAAAGTCACTTGCATAAAGCCGGAACAATCAATACCCGCCTTGCTGTTACCGCCTAAACGATAGCGTGTTCCCTTCCATTCATGTTGCTGTTCGCTCAAGCTACTAATCGCCATTATCGGATCGGATAAAGTGCTGTGATGGGTACGAAAAATCCCCGCCCTCGCTTTAATCGGACCTGAAACGCTAATATCATTTGAACAAGCGGTTAATAATACGGCACAAGACATAACCGCCGCCAGCGGTAAATATTTTTGACTGAATTTAATCATATAAGATTACCTATAAAAAACATTCCATAAGCCCCAATAGAGGCTATGGAATGTCTTATTTATGCCTTCACTTTTACATTTTCAACTCTGTCTCTAAGCTTTTGACCGGGCTTAAAGACGACCACTCGACGAGCGGTAACCGCAACCGTTTCACCAGTCTTCGGATTTCTACCCGGACGTGCATTTTTCTCTCGTAACGAGAAATTACCGAAACCGGATAATTTAACCTCTTCGCCTTTTTCCAAAGAACTTCGAATCTCCTCAAAAAATTGCTCTACAAAGAGCTTGGCGATACGTTTATCAAAGCCGCATTTTTCAACGAGGCTTTCTGCGAGTTCAATTTTAGTGAGTGCCATAAAAATAATCCTTAAATCTAATCTCTTAGATATGCTTGGAAACGTTGTGCCAATTCTGCTAAGACCGCTTGAATTACAGTCGAAATTTCTTCTTCCTCAAGCGTTTTTTCCGTGTCTTGAACCGTTAAACTGATTGCTAAACTTTTCTTACCTGCCGCTAAATTCGCACCACGATAAACGTCAAATAAGTTTACTGCAACTAATTTTACACCGCCGGCGTGACGGCACGCATCCAATACATCTCCGGCAGGTACATTTTCATCTACCACAACCGCAATGTCACGGTTATTCGCAGGGAATTTAGAAATTTCTTTTGCCGCAGGAACCGGACGATTTGCAATCGCATCACCGAGAATTTCAAATACCACCGGTTTACCTTTGATGCCGAGTTTTTGCACGATTGACGGATGAACGGAACCGATAAAGCCGATTTCTTTGCCGTCTAACATAATTGCCGCAGATTGTCCCGGATGTAATGCTGGGAACTGTTTTGCCACAAATTTTAAATCATGACGAGCTGAAGTTAATGATAATACACGCTCCATATCGCCTTTTAAGTCGAAGAAATCTACCGCTTCGCCTTTACTTTCCCAATGTACCGGACGTTTATCACCGACAATTGCCGCGCCGAATACGAGTTCTTGACGAATACCGGATTCTGCCGCCGCATCCGGAATAAAGCGTAAACCGCCTTCAAAAATACGAACACGTGTTTGCTGACGGCTTTGGTTGTAAACAATCGTATCTAATAAACCGGTTAAAAGTGATAAACGCATTGCCGACATTTCGCTTGAAATCGGGTTAGGTAAAATTAACGCTTCTTGATTCGGATGCAATAATGCTTGTTTTTTCGGATCAACAAAGCTGTATGTCACCACTTCTTGATAGTCGCTATCCACTAATGCAGTACGAATACGGTTTACTTCTAATAATTTCTCCGGTGTGCCTTTCATCGTTAAGTGCGCAAGCGGAGAATTATTCGGAATACTGTTATAACCGTAGATACGTGCAACCTCTTCGATAAGATCTTCTTCGATCTCAATATCGAAACGCCAGCTTGGGGCTACTGCAGTCCAACTATCATTTGCAAAGATTACGTTTAAACCTAAGCGAGTTAAAATATCGGTTACCGTTTCATCTTCAATGTGATGACCGATTACCGCATCTAATTTGCTACGACGTAAGGTAACCGTATTACGTTTTGGTAAATGTTGTTCACTTACTGCTTCTACGATTTCACCCGCTTCACCGCCACAAATTTCAAGTAATAATGCAGTTGCGCGTTCCATCGCATCACGTGCTAATTGCGGATCAACACCACGTTCAAAACGGTGCGACGCATCGGTGTGTAAACCGTATTGACGTGCACGACCGGTAATCGCTAACGGTGCAAAGAATGCGGATTCTAATACTACGTCAGTCGTATTTTCATTTACACCGCTTGCTTCGCCGCCAAAGATACCCGCCATTGCTAATGCGCCTTTGCTATCGGCAATGACTAAAGTATTTGGCTGTAATTTTGCGGTTGTACCGTCTAATAAAACTAATTCCTCACCCTCTTTTGCCATACGTACTTGGATAGCACCGTCAATTTTAGACGCATCGAAAGCGTGCATAGGTTGACCAAGTTCTAACAGGCTTAAGTTAGTAATATCGACAATCGGGTCAATCGAACGAATACCGCAACGGCGTAATTTTTCTTGTAACCATAATGGCGAAGTTGCTTTTACGTTTACATTTTTCACCACACGAGCAAGATAACGAGGGCAAGCTTCCGGTGCTTGTAATTCTACGGCTACTTTATCCGCAATCGTTTCGGGTACCTCTGAAATCACCGGTGCTTTCACTTCCGCTCGGTTAATTACACCTACTTCACGTGCAATACCGGCAATACTTAAACAGTCCGCACGGTTTGGCGTTAAGCTGATTTCGATAGCCACATCATTTAAATCTAAATATTCACGAAAATCTTTACCAATTGGCGCATCCGCCGGTAATTCGATGATACCGCTATGCTCTTCTTTGATACCTAATTCAGAATATGAACAAAGCATACCTTCTGACGGTTGGCCACGTAATTTAGTTTTCTTAATTTTAAAATCGCCCGGTAATACCGCGCCTTCCGTTGCACACGCCACTTTTAAGCCCTGACGACAGTTTGACGCACCGCATACGATATCTAATAAGCGATCACCGCCGACATTAACTTTAGTGACACGTAATTTATCCGCATCCGGGTGTTGAGCACATTCAACCACTTCACCGACAACCACACCGCTAAATGCACCGGCAACCGGCGCAACATCATCTACTTCTAAACCTAACATAGTAATTTGGTCGCATAATTGCTCTGTTGATACTGCAGGATTTACCCACTCACGCAACCAAGATTCATTAAATTTCATTTTATATCCTCTATTTTTTTACACGGGATTTGCAAAATTTCACTCAATTTTGACCGCTTATATTCCCGTACATTCAGTGAATTTCCGTAGCTAACTATTATTTAAACTGTTTTAAGAAACGTAAGTCATTTTCAAAGAATGAACGTAAATCCGTTACGTTGTATCGTAACATTGTTAAACGCTCAACGCCCATGCCTACCGCAAAACCACTATATTCTTCCGGATCGATACCTACGTTACGTAATACGTTAGGATGCACCATACCGCAACCTAATACTTCTAACCATTTACCGTTTTGACGCATTACGTCCACTTCAGCCGAAGGCTCTGTGAACGGGAAGAATGACGGACGGAAACGCACTTGTAAATCTTCTTCGAAAAACGCTTTTAAGAAATCGTGAATCAAACCTTTTAACTCGGTAAAGTTGGCCTTTTTGTCCACATAAAGCAATTCTATTTGATGGAACATCGGTGTGTGTGTTTGGTCGTAGTCGTTACGATATACACGACCCGGCGCTACAATACGGATTGGCGGTTGCATATTTTCCATGGTACGAATTTGTACGCCTGAGGTTTGCGTACGTAATAAACGTTGCGCATCAAACCAAAACGTATCGTGATCCGCACGTGCCGGATGGTGCGCAGGAATATTTAACGCATCAAAGTTATAGTAATCCGTTTCGATTTCCGGGCCGCTTGCCACAGTAAAACCTAATTCGGAGAAGAATTTCACAACACGTTCAATTGTGATTGATACCGGATGTAAACCGCCTAATTCGGTTTTACGCCCCGGTAATGATACGTCGATACTTTCCGCCGCTAATTTTGCGTTTAATGCTTCTTGTTCCCAAGCTTCTTTTTTCGCATTTAAAATATCAAGAATAGTTTGCTTCGCTTCATTGATTTTCGCACCGATAGCCGGACGTTCTTCCGCCGCCACATTGCGTAATTCTTGCATTAACGCAGTAAAATGACCTTTCTTACCGAAATATTCAACACGGAACTCTTCTAACGCATCTAAACCTTGATCCAAGGCGTCTAAAGCACTTCTTGCTTTTTCTGTTAATTCTTTTAGGTGTTGCATTACCTATCCTCTATCTATCTAAATATATTGATGAAAATTATTGTGATAATAATACTTTGCCTAAAGAAAGTAAACGTAAAGTTAAGCTAACGCGTTGATTTTTAAGGTTTCAAAAATAATTAATTTGAAATAATTACTCAAACAAGCAGTCTGCTTTTGGAGTTTTTTTACAGAAATTAGAAATAGAACAAAGTTTAGTGATTTACTGTTATGAATCATTAGCTTAATAGCGGATAAAAGCGTATTATCGCAGTGCTTATTTACAATATGATGAGGAAACTATGTCACATATCGCAAAACAAGACGTATTAGACGCATTTAGCTTTCGTGCCGCTTGTCGTAGCTATGACCCGGCTAAAAAAATCAGCCGTGAGGATATGGAATATATTTTGGAACTTGGGAGATTATCTCCAAGCTCGGTCGGTTCCGAACCATGGAAATTTATTGTGCTGCAAAACGAAGCGATTCGTGAAAAAATCGCACCGGTTTCTTGGGGTATCAAACACCCGATGCACGAAATGAGTCATTTAGTTGTGATTTTAGCTAAGAAAAATGCGCGCTACGATTCGGATTTTTTCCGTCAAGGTTTATCAAAACGAGGCTTAACGCCGGAGCAAATGGAAGCGACTATTGCGCGTTATAAATCGTTCCAAACCGATGATATTAAAGTATTGGAAAGCGAACGCACCTTATTTGACTGGTGTTCAAAACAAACTTATATCGCACTTGGTAATATGATGACCGGTGCGGCGATGATCGGTATTGACTCTTGCCCGATTGAAGGCTTTAACTATGATGCGGTAAACGAAATCTTAGCGAAAGAAGGCTTGTTTGACGCTAACGAATACGGCGTTTCTTGTATGGTGACTTTTGGTTACCGTGCAAAACCGATTACCAAAAAATACCGTAAACCGGCTGAAGAAGTAATTAGCTGGGTGGAATAAACTATTCGACTATAATTGAGGTCGGTTCTTGATGAATAATAATTTCCGAACGCGGAAAAATCGCCAGAATTTTTTGTTCCAACGAATCGGTAATATCATGCGCCTCAATTAAAGTGAGATTATCGGCTAATTCCAAATGAAGTTGGATAAAACGCACGGCTCCCACTTGACGTGTCAGTAAATCATGAATACCGATAATTCGTTCGTGTTTTGCCGCCAATTCGATAATTTGATCAATTTCTTCTTGCGGTAACGCTTTATCCAGCAGCACTTGTACCGCTTCCCAAAACATTTTTAGCGCATTAAGACCGATATACAGTGCAATTCCGATGGCAAAAATCGCATCGGCATACACAAAACCGTATAGATTAAGCAACATTGCCGCTAAAATCGCCGCATTCATTAATAAATCGGTTTGATAATGGAGCGAATCCGCTGCAATCGCCGGACTTTTAGTTAATGCAACCACCCGCTTTTGGTACCAAACTAACCCGGCGGTAAAAACAATCGAAATCAGACTGACAATTATCCCGATTTCAGATCCGTTAATAAAATGCGGATGCATCAATTTATGCGCGCCTTGCAGCACTAGAAACACCGCCGAACCGCCGATAAACGCACTTTGCGCAATCGCAGCTAAGGATTCCGCTTTACCATGCCCGAAAGTATGGTTTTCATCCGCCGGCAAAAGCGCAAAACGTAACACTAAAATATTAGTGATCGAGGCTAATAAATCGACAACCGAATCGGTTACCGCCGCTAAAATCGAAATTGAGCCGGTTTTCCACCATGCAAACATTTTGATAACAATTAATACGCAAGCAATGGTAATCGCTAAATTTGCCGCTCGTTTTACCAGTTTTATATATTGCTGTTCCATACACCTCCCTTATACCCTATTCGGTTTATTTACACGTGACTAACCACGGCATTGCCGCAAGTTGCTGTGCCAATTGAAGCAATGAAGCTTGGTAAGCGGTTAAATTTCGTTCTTTTTTTGTCAAAACAGACCGCTTGTCCGAATATTGAATCTGCCCGTAGCCGCATTGCAAATTTCTACCTCGGGAAACCTCAAGCAATACGTCGTTAAAACGTTCTGTCGGCGGATAAATCACTTCGCTACGTAGCTCTTGATTCTCAATGCGAATTTTAGATTGCGTATTATTTTGCTGAGCAAAAGCCGCTTGGCGAAGTTCGACACGTTGCTGTAACGTGTTACCCTGCGAATTTTGATCTAAAAAGAATAAAATTCCCGTATTCCAATGTTCGGGATCCTGTTTTCCGTCAGCCGGCAAATAGAGCAACTGTCGCATTTCATCAATACGATTATCCGTTACTTTTACATAAGATTTGCCTTGAAAATCCACTTTTTCAGGCAAATCGAATTGTTTTTGCGTTAAGCTGCAAGCGGTTAAAAACAGTGAAAATCCTGCAAGAAAAAGCCAACGCATTACTCTTGCTCCTCACGTTTAAAGACCAATTCCGTTGTGCCGGAAGCCTCTTCATCAAACCAATAGCCGCCGTAATTAAAGGCTTTTAACTGATCCACGCTAGTCGGCTGCGTTTCTAAAATAAAACGTACCATCATACCGCGCGCTTTTTTCGCATAAAAACTGATTTGCTTAAACTTGCCGTTTTTCTCATCTAAGAATACCGGTTTAATAATGGTCGCCTGTAGTTTTTGTGGCTTCACCGCACCGTAATACTCGTCAGAAGCAAGATTTATCAAGATATTATCGCCTTGTTCATCAATTGCCGCCTGTAAATATTGAGTAATAATATCGCCCCAAAATGCATAAAGATCTTTGCCTTTCGGATTGGCCAATTTGGTTCCCATTTCTAAACGATACGGCTGCATTAAATCAAGCGGTTTGAGTAAACCGTATAAGCCGGATAGCATACGCAAATGTGTTTGAGCATATTCTACTTGTGCTTGAGTTAGGGTTTCCGCATCCAGCCCGGTATAAACATCACCTTTAAAGGCAAATAAAGCCGCTTTGGCATTTTGTTCGTTGTGTGCTAATTGCCATTCGGCAAAACGAGCTACGTTCAGGCTTGCGAGTTTATCGCTAATCGACATTAAAGAACCTAATTCCGCCGGCGAGAATTGTTTACAGATATCAATCAGTTGTTGGCTATAAGCGGTTAATTTCGGTTGAGAATTTGCAAATGGGAAATTAGGTGCGGGCGTTTCAAAATCTAATGTTTTTGCAGGAGAAATAATGGCTAACATAAAAAATACCTTGGTTAAAAATTTAGCTTATTTTAGCACTTGTCAGACGATAAAAACAGAAAAGGCAGGAATAATCCTGCCTTCTGCTGATAATACTTTCGTATATCGATAATACTCGAAATTAACGTTTTGAGTATTGTGGACGACGACGTGCTTTGTGTAAACCCACTTTTTTACGTTCAACGCGACGTGCGTCACGAGTAACGAAGCCTGCTGCACGTAATGCAGGGCGTAAAGTTTCGTCGTATTCCATTAATGCACGTGTGATACCGTGACGGATCGCACCTGCTTGACCAGAAATACCACCACCTTTAACAGTGATGTATAAATCTAATTTATCTAATAACTCAACTAATTCTAACGGCTGACGAACTACCATGCGTGAAGTTTCACGACCGAAGTAAACGTCTAAAGAACGTTGGTTGATGGTAATGTTACCACTGCCCGGTTTGATAAATACACGAGCTGAAGAGCTTTTGCGGCGACCTGTGCCGTAGTTTTGATTTGCTGCTGTCATTTTTGATGCTCCGTGATTAGATGTCTAAAACTTGTGGTTGTTGTGCAGCGTGGTTGTGTTCGTTACCTGCGTAAACTTTTAATTTACGGAACATTTCACGGCCTAAAGGACCTTTTGGTAACATACCTTTAACTGCGATCTCGATCACTGCTTCCGGACGGCGTGCAATCATTTCTTTGAAGGTTGCATCTTTGATGCCACCTACGTAGCCAGTGTGCCAGTAGTAGATTTTGTCGGTTTCTTTTTTGCCAGTTACCGCTACTTTCTCTGCGTTGATAACGATGATGTAATCACCCGTATCTACGTGCGGAGTATATTCAGCTTTATGTTTACCGCGTAAACGGCGTGCTAATTCAGTAGCTAAACGACCTAAAGTTTTACCTGTCGCATCTACTACGTACCAGTCACGTTTTACTGTTTCTGGTTTTGCTACAAAAGTTTTCATTAATTAAATACCAATATTTTTAGTTATAACCCAATCCGCTTATCAATAAGCGAATTACCTATATGACGGTAGAATCCGACCCCTTCGAGTCAAAATCTGACCAAACTTGTTCGGCGGGAAAATCCAAACAAAACAGGGTGCGAGGATTATACAGATATTTTATCTAAAAAGCTAAGTTTTTTTGCATTAAATCTGAAAAATGTCGGAAAGCTCAAATTTTCAAAATTTTATCGTCCGAAACGCTTCTATTACTTAAAGTAACATGGTACAAAAGATCAATTTTCACAACCAAGAGGATTCTACTATGGAACAATGGACACCTGATGTATGGCTTGCGATTGGAGCGGCATTTTTTGTCGGCATTATTGTAGGATGTGCAATTGTTCGAGTACTTAAAGGTAATGTAAAACAGCATATTCAACTTGAAACCGAGCTTAAAGCGACAAAAGAAAAAGTTGAGGAGCAAAAACAACAGCTTGAGCAACATTTCGAACAATCCGCCGCACTGCTTTCAACGCTTGCCGAAGACTATAAAAAACTTTATACGCATTTGGCAAACGGCTCGGAAAAACTGGTGCCGGAAGCAAAACAAGCGGAATTTTTTAAACAACCGCAAATTACGCATAATGTTGAAAATACTAACGGTGATCAACCTCGCGATTACTCCGAAGGTTCGTCCGGTTTGCTTAAAACTCAATCTTAATACTTAAATTAGAGGGCGTTACGCCCTCTACACTACTCCGACAATTCGTCTAACAATGCCGATTTCAATGCTTTCTGAGCCTTATCGTCCAATGCCTGATGTTGTTGTGTCGTGACCACAAAAAAGTCTTCCACTCTTTCGCCAATCGTGGTAATTTTCGCATTGATTAAATTTAAACCCAACTGATTAAGCACACTGCTGACCCGAGCTAACAATCCTTCGCGGTCAAGCGTAAACAATTCGAAAGCGGTTCGATTTTGCTGAGAATCCGCTAAAAATCTCACTTTGGTTTGGCGTTTGAACGATTGATGTTTTACCGGCTTGCGTTCCAAGTTACATACTTTCGGCTCACTTGTATTCAATACTTTCTCTAGCGATTGCTTAATTTGCTCGCAACGCATTTCCTCAA
Source organism: Actinobacillus lignieresii (assembly GCF_900444945.1). Taxonomy (NCBI): domain Bacteria; kingdom Pseudomonadati; phylum Pseudomonadota; class Gammaproteobacteria; order Pasteurellales; family Pasteurellaceae; genus Actinobacillus; species Actinobacillus lignieresii. The sequence goes on from NZ_UFRM01000001.1 coordinate 782,310, forward strand.
GCGGTTTACCGTTTAATTCCGTCACAATAAAACTATCTAAAACCAACCCGTTTTGACTGGTAATAATTTGTGCGTCATGAATACTGACTTTTTTCTGGCTTAATATCTGTGCGATTCGTAAAAAAAGCTGGGCTTGATCCTCGCAATAAATAAAAATTTCGGTTGCGCCTCTGGCATATTCGTTACTTACCAGCACTAACGGCATTATCCGTTGTTTAAGATAAGCTAATGCGTGCCAGACCAATTGTTTCGGTTTATGGCGTAAAAAATAACTGTCCGGACAGACTTGCCAGAATTGCTGCAATCGGGTTCGTTCATCCGGTTTTAAGGCAAATTTAATCAATTCCAATGCCTGTTGGCGGTTCGTTTCGGCTTCTTTACGGTAATCAAGCGATTTCGTTAGTTGCTGATTGGTAAATTGAAAAAGTTGAGCGAAAAGCGACCGCTTCCAATCGTTCCAAAGCGTTTCGTTAGTCGCACAAATATCGGCGACGGTTAAACACATCAAATCCGATAAAGCGGTCCGATTTTCTACCTTTTCGGCAAAGGCTTTAATCACAAACGGATCATGAATATCGCGGCGTTGTGCGGTAATCGACATAGTTAAATGCTCGCGTACCAACCACACCATTTTCGCAACCTGTATCGGATCAAAACCGTGTTGTAGCGCGAATTGTTCCATATCTAATGCGCCGACTTCTGCATGATCACCTTCTCGCCCTTTCGCTATATCATGGAATAATGCGGCGAAATAAAGTAACGGTTTATGCTGACAAGCGGTAAAATATTGGCAACAAAGCGGATGTTGTTCCGTTGTTTCCGCATCTAAAAAACTTTCGATTTTTAGCATTACGCGGATCGTATGCTCATCTACCGTATAGATATGGAACAAATCAAACTGCATTAAGCCGACAATATGTCGCCACTGCGGCAAATAGGCGGTTAATACGCCTAATTGATGCATAGGTACGATCGCCTTTTTAACTACATTCGGTTGTTCAAATAAACGAATAAAACGTGTTCTTGCTTCAGGTAATTCGCTTAACGGTTGCCCGAGTTTATGTAATGCCAAACGCAGATGTCTTAACATCGTTGCACTTGCTTTCGCATCGGGATATTGCGTTAAATAAAAGAATAAATCCAAAATTGATGTCGGCGTATGAGTAAAGCATCTACGATCTTGGCAATAAATTTCCGATCCTTGTAGATAAAAATATTGATCAAGCGGTTGTTTTTCCAAATTATTTTGCGGCCGTAATACTTGTTGCTCAAAACTGTTCAGTAATAATTGACTTAATTGAGAAATCGTTTGAGTCGCTTGGAAATATGATTTCATCATCGCTTCGACCGGCTGATTTCCTTCGCCTTGATAACCAAGCAACTCGCTCAATTGCAATTGGCGATCAAAGCGTAGGCGATTGTCGTAACGCTTGAGCTGCAGATGTAAGGCAAAACGCATACGGAATAATACCGCTTGCGCGCTATTCAACTCCTTAAACTCTTCCGCAAATAAAATGCCTTTATTCAATAGGCTTTCGAAGGAATAGGTTCCGAAATGACGTAAAAAGATCCAAGAAACCAAATGCAGATCACGCAGTCCGCCCGGGCTATGTTTGAGATCCGGCTCTAAGTTATAGCTGGTATTATGATAACGGGCGTAACGTTCATTCTTTTCTTCGATTTTAGCTTGAAAAAAAGCTTCTATCGGCCAATAGTCGGCTTGATAAATTTGCTCGACTAATGCCGTCCATAATTTTTTATTACCGGTTAGAAAACGCCCTTCATAAATATTGGTTGCCACCGAAATTTCTTCGCGACCGATATCTAGGGATTCGGAAAGCGTACGAATACTCGCACCGACTTGTAATTTACAATCCCACAATACATTAAATAATACGTTAAGTTTTTCCGCGGTTTCCTCATCGACACTCTGTTCCGTTAGCACCAATATATCTACGTCGGAAAGTGGGAACATTTCTCGTCTGCCGTATCCGCCGACCGCAATTAATGCCATATCACTACGTTTATCAAAACCGAACTGACGCCACAAGCTAACAAGTAATTCGTCATAAAAATCACTGCGTTGATAAATCAGTTCAAAAACGTCTTCTTGGGAAAAATCGTGACGTTGTTCCGTATTAAACTCGGCAAGTTGCGACTTAACATCAATATTCATCTGCTATTCCTAACTAAAAATCATGTAAAGCAATCATCTTTATCATATAAAAAAGCGGTCAGAATTTGCAAAATTTCTGCAATTTCTGACCGCTTGGCATTTATATTTAACCTGCAACTTGCGGCAAGTACCCCAGCTGAATAAGGAACGGAATAATCATAATAATAATGCCGGCAATTAGTGCGACTATCAGCGCAGCTTTACCGCCAATCACGCGATACGCCAAATTAGGATGTTGCTGACGCGCTTTCCACGCCAAACCGATTGGCAATAACATGCCGTAGAATGCAAATAATAAACCCGCATAACCTAACGCCGCAATAAATCCGTTCGGATAGAATAATGCAAACAATACCGGCGGAATAAAGGTCGCTAAGGTCAGCCATAAACGATTTGCCGGTAAATTCACACGTTTTAATAAATCCCCGACACACTCGAAGATACCCATTGCCACACCTAAGAATGAGGTAATTAACGCAAGTGCCGAGAATAACCGTACCATTTCGCCTAAAATCGTGCTGCCGGTAATTTGGCTGGTCGCTTTAACCAAACCGTTTAAGGTCGGATCCTGTTTTAAAATTTCAACGAATTCCGCTTGCGTTAAAACGCCGTGGGTTGCAAGTTGCCACAATAAATACGCCACTAACGGAATCGCGGTACCGATATAAATCGCAATACGAATTTTACGAATATCCGCATCTAAATAGGTATTGATACTCGCCATAATCACGTGGAAGCCGAACGAAGTAAAGAAAATCGGTACGGCCGATACTACAAACAGATTATCTAACGGTACAGCGGTTAAATTTTCCAATTTTGCTTTTGGTAACATCATTAGTAATACAAAGACAAACGCAACGATTTTCCCAATAAATAATAAACGAGTTAAACCATCAACGCCTTTAATCCCAATCACGACAAACGAACCGAGTAATACGGTAAAGAGTAAAATCCCTACTTGAGTCGTAGTATGCGCATCACCGATTTCAGGTAGTAATCCCGAAAGCAACGAACCGCCGCCGGTAATATAGGCGGCTAATAAAGCATAAAGCAAAATCAATAAACTTGCGGTTGCCAATACTCGTCCGGTTATACCGAAATATTGCTCTGCAAGACTCGCTACGCCGACGTCTTGCTTGGGAGCAGTTTGATACACTTCCATAAACAATAAACCGGTATAAGCCAATAAAGCCCATAAACAAACCAGTAAAACAACCGTCGCTCCGAATCCCATTCCCGCAGAAGTCAGCGGCATCGCTAACATCCCCGCACCAATCGTAGTGCCGGCAATCATTAAAGCACTACCTAAAATTTTATTTTTCATTTGTAATATAACCAATCATTGTGTTTACAATTTAATTTTAACAAGCGGTCGAAATTTGTAAAAAATTAGCAACATCGGACCGCTTACACTCCCTATTATCCCACTACTTTCGGTAAATAACCCGCTTCAATAATAAATGGAACGTTAATAATAAATATTGCTAATAATAATGCAACTAACAATGCAATATTTCCGCCGAATACTTTGTATTTAGCCTCCGGATATTGTTTACGGAACTTCCAAACCATCGCAATCGGTAAAACAAGTGCGTAAAAAGCAAACATTTGTCCCGCATAACCTAATGCGGCAATAAAACCTTCGGGATAGAAAAAGGCAAATAACATCGGCGGAATAAAGGTTAAAAGACCGAGTGAAATTCGAGGCGCATTAATATGTACTCGCTTAAATAGATCCTCTAAACACTCAAATAAACCCAATGCAACCCCTAAAAATGAGGTGATTAACGCCAATGCCGAGAATAATTTAACTGTACCGCCAATTAATGAGCTACCGGTAATTTGTTGAATCGCTTCAGCCAACCCGTTTAACGTCGGATCTTTCTCAATTAATTGTAAAAATGCGGTTTGGTTTAACAACCCGTGTGTTGCAAGCTGCCATAATACATAAGCGACTAACGGAATCGCCGTACCGACTAAAATCGAAATACGTAACGCTTTGACATTACCGTCTAAATATTTATTTAAGCTCGGAATTGAACCGTGGAAGCCGAATGCCGTAAAGAAAACCGGTGTAGCGGAAATCAATAGCGCATTATCAATCGGCATTTCAAGTAAATTATCCACGGAAATATTCGGTAATAATAATGCCAAGACTAAGAAAAACGCGCCGATTTTCGTTAAGAAAAGAATACGATTTACCACATCCACACTGGTTGTCCCGATAACCACAAAAGTACCGAACACAAGGGTAAAAATCACACCTGCAATTCTTTTGGTGGTTTCGCTATCGCCGATCGTCGGCATGATACCTGCCAATAACGAGCTTCCTCCGGACACATAAGCGGAAAGAATGGCATACAGGAAAATCACTAACACTGCGGTAGAAACGATTCGACCGAAGTTTCCATAATATTTTTCGGCTAAAGTACCGATACCCGCATCACTTTCGGCATTTTGATAAAGTTCTACGAATAATAACGCACCAAATGACAATAATAACCAAAGTGCGATGAGTAATGCCACCGTCCAGCCGAAACCGATTCCCGCAGAAGTGAGAGGCATCGCCAGCATTCCCGCACCGATTGTCGTCCCCGACACAATCAATGTGCTGCCAAAAGTTTTATTTTGCATATTCTTATAACCTCTAAGATTGTTATCAGTCGAGGTATTCTACAAGAACAAAAACAAAATGTAACGAAAAAATTTCACTGTAAACATATTATTACAGCATTTAAAATCAATGACTTAGTTTCACTTTATCCGTTGTAAGTTTCCAATGAAATTCAACCGCTTGTAAAATCGACAATTTCTTACACAAAAAAGCCGAGAAACTTTCGCTTCTCGGCTTTATTCATTTATGACGAATAATTAAGCATCCGCCTGCTTATCGGCTACCGCATCGGTATGCGGAACATCTTTAGACGGCTGTTCTTCATCACTTTTTGATGTCGTTGCGGAATCGCTTGACGAACTGTCATCGCCTTTATCGTTCCAACCCGCCGGTTCACCAACCGGACGGCGATTCATTAAATCGTCAATTTGTTTACGATCTAAGGTTTCATATTTTAACAACGCATCTTTCATCGCATGTAAAATATCTATATTGTCTTCTAAGGTTTTCTTCGCTCGCTCATAGTTACGATCAATAAGCTTACGCATTTCTTGGTCAATCAGTTTTTGCGATTCTTCCGATACGCCTTTGATTGCGCCCATACCGTCTTCATTTTGATAGAATAACGGGCCTAACGCTTTCGAGAAGCCCCATTGCGTTACCATCGCACGAGCAATTTGTGTCGCACGGTGAATATCCGAAGACGCACCGGTGGTAATTTTATCTTCACCGAAAATCAGTCCTTCGGCGATTCGTCCCGCAAATAAGGTTGAAAGCTGGCTTTCTAACTTAGTAAAGGTTTCGCTCACACGGTCGCCTTCCGGTAAAAATTGCGCAAAACCAAGCGCTTGACCGCGCGGCACAATCGTCACTTTATTGAGCGGATCGTGTTCCGGCATTAAATAACCGACAATTACGTGACCGGCTTCATGATAAGCGGTATTCATCAATTCTTTTTCCGTCATCGTATTTGAACGACGCTCCGGTCCCATATTGATTTTATCGCGTGCTTGCTCAAAATCGAGCATAGTGACTACGCGCTGATTTTTACGCGCTGCGAATAATGCCGCTTCATTAACCAAGTTTGCCAATTGTGCACCCGAATAGCCCGGCGTACCGCGAGCGACCACCATCGGGTCAACATCCGGTGCAAGCGGTACTTTTTTCATATGTACTTTTAAGATTTGCTCGCGACCTTTTACATTCGGTAAATCGACCGTTACTTGACGGTCGAAACGTCCCGGACGAGTTAAAGCGTCATCAAGCACATCGGCACGGTTAGTCGCAGCAATAATAATCACCCCTTCCGAACCTTCAAAACCGTCCATTTCCACTAACATTTGGTTAAGGGTTTGTTCACGCTCGTCATGGCCGCCGCTGAAACCGGCACCGCCACGTTTACGACCGACCGCATCAATTTCATCGATAAAAATGATACAAGGTGCATTTTTCTTCGCTTGTTCGAAAAGATCACGCACACGAGAAGCACCGACACCGACAAACATTTCTACGAAGTCGGAACCCGCCATCGTAAAGAACGGTACGCCCGCTTCACCGGCAATCGCTTTCGCTAATAACGTTTTACCCGTACCCGGAGGACCGACCATCAAAATACCTTTTGGAATACGTCCGCCCAATTTTTGGAATTTACTCGGGTCTTTTAAGAAGTCCACCACTTCACCGACTTCTTCTTTGGCTTCATCACAGCCCGCAACATCGGTAAAACGTGTTTTAACCTGCTCCGCCGTCAGCATTTTTGCTTTGCTTTTACCAAAGCTCATTGCGCCGCGACCGCCACCACCTTGCATTTGGCGCATATAGAACAACCAAAAACCGATGAGCATTAACATCGGGAACCATGAAATTAAGATTTGAGAAAGCAAACCGCGACGTTCTTTCGGCTGACCAGTCACCGTCGCATTTGTTTTCGCTAAATCCGCCAATAAATATTCATCGTACATCGGCATCACGGTTTGATATTGCGTACCATCATTTTTGGTAACGGAAATGGTTTCATCGTTACGTTTGAAATCCACTTCTTTAAGGTTATTCGATTTAATATCGTTCAAGAAAGTTGAATAAGCAACCGTATTGTTGTTACCAAAATTTGAATTAAAGCCTTCAAAAGCAGTCATCAGCACAATAGCTACCACTACCCAAAGGACAATATTTTTAACCATATCGTTCAAGGTTAAGTTCCTCTTTTAGAATAAAAAATTCGTTATCTTAATTTCACACAAGCGGTTGAATTTTGCCAAAAATTCGCAATTTTTAACCGCTTATCAACCTTTATATCCCGTTGCGACAATATAAACTTCTCTTGAACGATCACGAGAAGCTTCAGGCTTACGTACTTTTACCGTACTAAACATTGCACGAATATCTCTTAAATACTCATCAAAACCTTCGCCTTGGAACACTTTGACGACAAAACTGCCTTTAGGTGCAAGTACCTGACGACACATATCTAAAGCCAGTTCTACTAAATACATTGCTCGCGGAATATCGACCGACGGCATACCGCTGAAATTCGGCGCCATATCCGACATTACCACATCCACCATATCATCACCGACACGCTCTAACAGCGCATTCAACACCGATTCTTCTCGGAAATCGCCTTGTAGAAAGTCCACCCCGACAATCGGGTTCATATCTAAAATATCGCAAGCGATAATTCGACCTTTACTGCCGATTTGTGTTACCGCATATTGTGACCAACCGCCCGGTGCCGCACCTAAATCCACTACGGTCATGCCCGGCTTGAACAAGCGATCGGTTTGTTGAATTTCATCCAATTTAAAATAAGCGCGAGAACGCAACTTTTGTTTGTGTGCTTTCTGTACGAACTGGTCTTTAAAATGCTCCGCCAACCAGCGAGAGGAACTGGCACTTCTTTTTCTGCCCATTCTCTAATAATCTCTTCTCTAATGTAGCTAAAAAATATAGTTTATCATAATAAGGACAATTTAGCTCAATTCAAGAGAGAAAAGCTATCGGAAAGTTAAATTTTTGTAATAAACAAAAATATTCATCAAAATTTCAGCAAAAAGCAATCGTTTGCCAAAATTCAAATTTACAAAAAAAGGAAACCTCTGTATAATCCGCTCGCAATTTTTCCCATACCTATTTTTTTATTTGAATCTCAAAGGAACTATTGCAATGCTACGTATCAAACAAGAAGCCCTCACATTTGATGATGTTCTTCTAGTCCCTGCACACTCTACCGTGCTTCCAAATACAGCTGATCTTTCAACTCAACTTACTAAAGAAATTCGCCTTAATATCCCAATGCTTTCTGCGGCGATGGATACCGTTACCGAAACTAAATTAGCCATTTCTTTAGCACAAGAAGGCGGTATCGGTTTTATCCATAAAAATATGTCGATCGAACGCCAAGCGGATCGTGTGCGTAAAGTGAAGAAATTCGAAAGCGGTATCGTTTCCGAGCCGGTAACGGTTTCTCCGGATCTTACGCTTGCCGAGCTTGCGGAATTAGTTAAGAAAAACGGTTTTGCCGGCTATCCGGTAGTGGACGGTGAAAATAATCTGATTGGTATTATTACCGGACGTGATACACGTTTTGTAAGAGATTTAACTAAAACGGTTGCTAAAGTAATGACGCCTAAAGAACGTTTAGTCACGGTAAAAGAAAGTGCTAATCGTGAAGAAATCCTTGAATTAATGCATCAACATCGCGTTGAAAAAGTATTAATGGTTGATGATAACTTCAAACTAAAAGGTATGATCACCGTTAAAGACTTCCAAAAAGCGGAACAAAAACCGAATGCGTGTAAAGATGAATTCGGTCGTTTACGTGTCGGCGCAGCGGTTGGTGCAGGTCCGGGTAATGAAGAACGTATTGATGCGTTAGTAAAAGCAGGCGTGGACGTGTTATTAATCGACTCTTCACACGGCCACTCTGAAGGCGTATTACAACGTGTCCGTGAAACCCGTGCAAAATATCCTAATTTACCGATTGTTGCCGGTAATATCGCAACTGCCGAAGGTGCAATCGCATTAGCGGATGCCGGCGCAAGCGCGGTAAAAGTGGGTATCGGTCCGGGTTCGATCTGTACTACACGTATCGTAACCGGTGTAGGTGTACCGCAAATCACTGCAATCGCAGAAGCAGCTGCTGCATTAGAAGGTCGTGGAATCCCTGTAATTGCTGACGGTGGTATCCGCTACTCCGGCGATATTTCAAAAGCAATCGCAGCGGGCGCAAGCTGTGTTATGGTAGGTTCTATGTTTGCCGGTACCGAAGAAGCACCGGGAGAAATCGAACTTTACCAAGGCCGTGCATTTAAATCTTACCGTGGTATGGGTTCATTAGGTGCGATGAGCAAAGGTTCTTCAGACCGTTATTTCCAATCGGACAACGCGGCAGATAAATTAGTACCGGAAGGTATCGAAGGTCGTATCCCTTACAAAGGTTTCTTAAAAGAAATTATCCACCAACAAATGGGTGGTTTACGTTCTTGTATGGGCTTAACCGGTTCGGCAACTATCGAAGATCTCCGTACTAAAGCACAATTCGTGCGTATCAGTGGTGCAGGTATTAAAGAAAGCCACGTTCACGATGTAACGATTACTAAAGAAGCACCTAACTATCGTATGGGTTAATTCTTAGGTATAGGTGGGCTTTCCAACCCACCTTTTATAGTTTGAAGTACGGTTGAGATTTGCAAAATTGTGAGAAATTTAATCGATTATCCTACTAATAGGAAATGATATGGGCGATGTTAATTTAACACCCGTTAAAGTGACTTGTGATTTGACACCATTGGTACAAAGTATCCCTAATGGAGTCAGTAAAATTTTTGACTTAGTATTTGGGAAAATGGTAGCTAAAAGAGAAGCTGCTGAAAAATTACTAAATGCTCAAACAGAAAGACAATCAAGATTAATTATTGATGGAAAGGCTTCTTTGGATAACAATGGTACATTTATTAATTTTGAACAAGTTCAATCAGATAATATTCAACAGTGCTTAGAATATGCCGTAAATGAAGCATTACACAAAGAAGATAATCCTCCAGAGAAGGACATTTCTAGAACTTTCTTTAATAAATGGAGAGACTATGCCCAGCATATTGATGAAGATTCATTAAAAGAATTTTGGGGAAGAATTCTAGTCGAGGAAATTTATAATCCAAGTACGATTGATCTTAGAGTATTAAATACATTATCAATGCTTTCACAAAAGGAGGCTAAAATATTTAATGAAGCTATAAAATATATCATTTTTAATGAATATTTAGCGATAGATTTCATTCCTTCTGAAAGCAAGCATAGAATTATTGAAACTTTATATAGTATAGGAGCAATATCTAGTATACCGAAACCAGGGTTGCGTTTAGGAACTAGAATATGGAGGTTCAAAAATGATTTCCACAATTATCATTGCTTCTATCACCAAAAAAATAATTTTTGTATTACATTTAATGTCGAAGATTCTATAGATGATGATGGCGAGGGAATATCATTAGAATTATTAGAACTCACAGTCATAGGTAAAACATTATATAACTTAGCTATATCCATTGACGAACAACTATCTATTAATTTAGCTAAAACCATTACTAAAGATATGTTAAATCAAATAGATAGAGATAAAGCATTAAGAATTGTTTCCATTAATGTATATCGTTTAAAAAATCAAACTGTTACCGATAATTTATTTTCTAAAACATTCAAATAAAGAGAAAATCAATGAACAACATTCACAATCACAAAATTTTAATTTTGGACTTCGGTTCACAATATACGCAATTAATCGCACGTCGTGTGCGTGAGATTGGGGTTTACTGCGAACTTTGGGCGTGGGATGTCACTGAAGAACAGATCCGTGAATTTAATCCGACTGGGATTATTCTTTCAGGTGGTCCTGAAAGTACCACTGAAGAAAACAGTCCTCGTGCGCCGGAATATGTATTTAACGCAGGCGTGCCAGTACTTGGTATTTGCTACGGTATGCAAACCATGGCGATGCAATTAGGCGGTTTAACTGAAACTTCTGATCACCGTGAATTCGGCTATGCTTCAGTTGATTTACAAGCAGCCGACGCGTTATTTGCAAAATTAAACGATAATTTGACCGCTTCCGAGCCGAAATTAGACGTTTGGATGAGTCACGGCGATAAAGTAACTCGTTTACCGCAAGGTTTCCAAATTACTGGTGTAACCCCAACTTGCCCGATTGCAGCAATGTCAGACGAAAGCCGTCGTTTCTATGGTGTGCAGTTCCACCCGGAAGTAACCCATACAAAAAGCGGTTTAGAGTTATTAACCAACTTCGTGGTAGGTATTTGTGGCTGTGAATGTAAATGGACGGCAGAAAACATTATCGAAGACGCTGTTGCTCGTATTAAAGAGCAAGTGGGCGATGACGAAGTCATTTTAGGCTTATCAGGCGGTGTAGATTCATCAGTTACTGCCCTGCTTTTACACCGTGCTATCGGCAAAAACTTACACTGCGTATTCGTAGATAATGGTTTATTACGTTTAAACGAAGGCGATCAAGTGATGGAAATGTTTGGCGATAAATTCGGCTTAAACATCATTCGAGTAAATGCTGAAGGCCGATTCTTAGACGCGTTAAAAGGCATTGATGAGCCGGAAGCAAAACGTAAAACCATTGGTAAAGTGTTTGTCGATGTATTCGATGATGAATCGAAAAAACTGACCTCAGTGAAATGGTTAGCACAAGGTACTATTTACCCTGACGTGATCGAATCGGCAGCAAGCAAAACCGGTAAAGCACACGTGATTAAATCTCACCACAACGTAGGCGGCTTACCAGATTATATGAAACTCGGTTTAGTGGAACCGTTACGTGAATTATTCAAAGATGAAGTACGTAAAATTGGTTTAGCACTTGGTTTACCGGCAGAAATGTTAAATCGCCACCCATTCCCGGGTCCGGGTTTAGGTGTGCGTGTATTAGGTGAAATCAAGAAAGAATACTGCGATTTACTGCGTAAAGCGGATGCAATCTTTATCGAAGAGCTCTACAAAGCGGATTGGTATTACAAAGTAAGCCAAGCGTTTACCGTATTCCTTCCGGTAAAATCGGTGGGTGTAATGGGTGACGGTCGTAAATACGACTGGGTTGTTTCACTCCGTGCGGTAGAAACTATCGACTTTATGACCGCACATTGGGCGCATTTACCATACGATTTACTCGGTAAAATCTCAAACCGTATTATCAATGAAGTAAACGGCATTTCCCGCGTGGTATATGACGTTTCAGGCAAACCGCCTGCAACGATTGAGTGGGAATAAGAAACCCGCTTTTCGGTTGATTACAATTCATTTCAAAAATAGTAAAGCCCTGCAATTGCAGGGCTTTATTTATGCTAATTAGCAATCTTGTTTGCCATATTGCTCTTGGCGTAATAATTCACGTACGCTTTCGTCAAATTGGCTTAATACTTTGTCTGCATCCGCTGCATCTTTACCTTTCGCATCTAAGTAGAACTTAATTTTCGGTTCCGTACCGGACGGACGAGTGATTAAACGGCTACCGTTTTCTAATACGAATACCAGAATATCGCTTTGGCGATCCGTTTTCGTATGGTCAATTAGTTGAGCCACGCTGAAACCGCCGATTGCACTCGGCGGGTTGTTGCGTAACGCCGTCATTAATTTACCGATTTCAGATAAATCGCTAACACGAATTGAAATTTGACCGCTTACATAAGCACCGAATTCATTATTGAAATCGGTGATTGCGTCTTGCAACGTTTTACCTTGTGCTTTTAAGTTACGGATAAAATCTAAGAACACAATAGCCGCTGAAATACCGTCTTTATCACGTACTTTATCAGGGTCAACCAAATAGCCTAACGCTTCTTCAAAACCGAATAATAAGCCGTTTACTTTACCGATATATTTAAAGCCGGTTAAAGTTTCTTCCGATTGTAAACCGTATTTTTTCGCAATTTCAGCCAATGCCGGCGAAGACACTAATGAACAAGCTAATACGCCTTGTTTACCTTGTGCGTGATACTGTTTAGCTAAATACCAACCTAATAAACAGCCAACAACGTTACCGTGTAAACCTTTCCAGTTACCTTGTGCATCCGGCATAGCTACCGCTAAACGGTCTGCATCCGGGTCATTGGCAATGATAAATTCCGCATTCTTCTCTTTCGCTAATTTAATTGCTAAGTCTAATGCACCTTTTTCTTCCGGATTCGGGAAATTCACGGTTGGGAAAGAACCGTCCGGTTGAATTTGTTCTGCCACTAAATGCGGTTGCGGTAAGCCGGCTTTTTCTAACGTTTTGCTTAATACTTCATAACCGACACCATGCATTGCGGTATAAACATAGTTAATCTCTGCTGCCTGCTCTTTCGCTAATGCGGCTGTTTTTTCGATATATGCTTCTACGATTTCATCATCTAATACGGTAAAGTCTTGGCTACGTGGTAGATCCGCAATATTACCTGCCGCCACTTTATCAATTAATGCCGCAATATCTTTATCCGCCGGCGAAACGATTTGACCGCCGCCGTTTGCTTTACCTAAATACACTTTATAACCGTTATCTTCCGGTGGGTTGTGGCTTGCGGTTACCATAACGCCTGCTGTGGTATCAAAATATTTAATTGCATACGCAAGTACAGGCGTTGGTAATTTACGGGGTAATAAATAAGCCTTAATCCCTGCACCCGCCATAATTTCTGCGGTATCACGTGCAAACACGTCCGAGTTTTTACGACCGTCATAACCGATAACGATTGAAGGTGCTTTATCGTAGCCTTTTAAATAATCCGCTAAACCGCCGGCAGCTTGAGCTACCAATACACGGTTCATCCCCATAGAACCCGCTTGTAAGCGACCACGTAAACCAGCCGTACCGAATTGTAAACGACCGTCAAAACGAGCGGTCAATTCCGCTAAGGCTTTTTCATCGCCTGCTTGCGCTGCTTCGATAAGTCGAACTAATTCGGCACGAGTTTCTTGATCCGGATCTTGTGCCAACCAATTTTGGGCGATAGTAAAAATTGTACTCATAGCAATTCCTTATACTAAAAAATGATGAATAAAAACATATATAGCCTAACGGAAAATAGCATAAATAAAAATGATTTATTGTATCTTTTTAGTTAGTTTGTGATCTGTTTCTCAAATAACCGTCAAGCAAACGGTTGCGAGCTATCTAAATGAAAAATAAGCCTTTTTCCTATTCACTCGATTTTATACAATTATATAAAACATAAGAATTTAATCACGAATAAAATGTCATATTTTCCCGACAGCTAAATTTCTATAAAATATAAAATCTATTTGCTAACTTGAGAGCCGTCTATGTTAAAACTCGCTAAAAAGGCATTAAATAAGTTTCTACGTAAAACGATTAATCGCCGAAACCGCCAACAATTACAAAATCACACGATGTCCGTACTATCGATTAACTGTAACGGCGCATTTATTTTGCACGATTTGAACGAACAATTTCGTTCTCCGTTTGTGAATTTATATCTCTCTCCGACCGACTTTTTGAAATACTTAAAAAATATGCCGCACTATATGCAGGCTGAACTGACCTTTATCGCCTCTGAAAAGAACTATCCGGTCGGGAAATTGGATGATCTCACCATTCATTTTATGCACTATCATTCCGAGCAAGAAGCGGCAAGTAAATGGGCGGAACGTAGCAAACGCATTAATTTGGATAACCTGTTTGTGATGATGACCGATCGTGACGGCTGTACTTACCAAGATTTGCAAGAATTCGACCGCTTGCCGTTCGCAAATAAAGTGGTCTTTACCCATAAGCCTTATCCGGAATTAAAATCGGCTTTTTATATCGAAGGATTTGAAAATCAAACGCAAGTCGGCGATTTATTCGAGTTTTCCGGCTGGGACGGTAAGAAATATTATGACCAATTGGATTATGTGAATTGGTTTAACGGGAAAGGTTTCTAGCGTATGTTTAAGGTTTACGGTTTAACGGTAGATGATCAAACACGCTGTCAGCATTATCATTCGGTACTGGATATTATCGCCATTAAATTCAAATGTTGTAATAAATTTTACCCCTGCTACCTATGTCATCAAGCCTGTGAAACACACGATATTGAACGCTGGCAAGCAACTGAATTTGATAAGCACGCAATTTTATGCGGTAATTGCCGACAAACTTTAACCATTCGGCAATATATGCAGGTTACGCATTGCCCTTACTGCCAAGCACAATTTAATAGCGGCTGTCAGAAACACTATTCGATCTATTTTGAGGTAGAATAAAAATAGATTGAAATCCATATAAATATCAAAAAAGCAAGCGGTCGCTTTTGCAAAAAAATCTGCGAAAACGACCGCTTGTTAATTTTTATATTTTGAGGTTAATCCGCTATTTTTTCTTTGTCGGACGCTGCCAGCCTTGAATATGACGTTGTGGTACACGGCTAATCACCAACTCGTTTTCCGCCACATCTTTAGTTACGGTTGCACCCGCACCGATTGTTGCACCGTCTGCGATAGTCACCGGTGCGACTAATTGGCTGTCCGAGCCGACAAACACATTGTTACCGATAATCGTTTTGAATTTGTTTGCACCGTCATAGTTGCAAGTAATTACACCCGCACCGATATTACAATTGCTCCCTACTTCCGCATCACCGACATAAGTTAAGTGGTTTACTTTTGATCCTTTACCGACTTGTGCGTTTTTAATCTCGACGAAGTTACCAACATGAGTTTCTTCCGCAAGATTTGCCCCCGGACGTAAACGAGAGAACGGACCGATTTGTGCCGCTTTACCCACTACCGCATCTTCAATTACAGAATACGGTTTAATTTCTACATCATCGCCGATTTCGCAGTTTTTAAGTACACAACCTGCACCGATACGAACACGATTACCCAGTTTTACTTCACCTTCGATAATGACGTTTACATCAATTTCAACATCTTTACCGTGAGTTAAGCTACCACGAATATCAAAACGAGCCGGATCAATTAAACGCACGCCGGCTAACAGTAATTTTTCCGCTTGCGTTTTTTGGTAGAAACGCTCTAATGCGGCAAGTTGTAAACGGTTATTCGCCCCTTCAACTTCCATAAACTCACTCGCTTGTACCGCTTGAACTTTATAGCCGTCTTGATTTGCCATTGCGATCACATCTGTAATATAGTATTCGCCCTGTGCATTATTGTTATTCAAATTAGCCAGCCATTTTTTGAAACTGGCACCGCTCGCTACCATTACGCCGGTATTCACTTCACGGATTTTTAATTGTTCCGCATTCGCATCTTTTTGCTCCACAATCGCAACCACGGAACCGTTTTCACGAATAATACGTCCGTAACCGTTCGGATTTTCTAATTCTACGGTTAATAATGCGATACCGTTTGCCGGTTTTGCCACAATCAAACGCTCTAAGGTTTCTTTGGTAATTAACGGCGCATCACCGTAAAGCATTAAGATATTTTCATCGTCTGCAAAGAACGGCGCAGCCTGTTGCATTGCATGCCCCGTGCCTAACTGCTCCGCTTGTAATACCCAATTTACCGGCTCGGAACTTAAGCGTTGTTGTAATAATTCACCGCCGTGACCGTAAATTAAATGAATTTGTTTAGCATCGATCTGCTTTGCCGTATCGATAACATGTTGAACCATCGGCTTACCTGCAACG